>NZ_JAGQBG010000118.1 GCF_024345515.1 Cyanobium sp. N5-Cardenillas | reverse complement strand
GGCGGGGGCGTGGAGCGAGCGGTTTGTGCGGGAGGTGGGGGGGGGGTGAGGCCTGGAATGCTGAATTGACATCGGCATCAGCAAGGCCGAGCGGACTTGCAAGCTGGGTGCCGCCTCGATGGGTTCCACCCATGCCACGCCATCGTTCGAGGCATTGAATACACAGCCATGGCTGAAAGGGTGTTTTCACTCCAGCCATAGGATCAACTCGCCATCACAGGCGGGCGCAATGATCATCTACCTGGAGACCCGCGAGGTTTTCCTGGAGCATGTGCGCCGTAATCGCATCGAGGAGGAGGTTGGAGAGCGGCTCAAGACCCTTGCCGGCCGGCGGGTCAGCCCGGCAGAGGTGCGGGCCTGGCGTCATTCCTTTCAGTACGTCAGCCAATTCCTGCTGGACCCCCAGATCCCTGCGGCGCTGGGGGTAGCGATCGAATACCAGATCCACAACACCTCGCGCCGGATCGATCTGCTGCTCTCCGGCCGCTCACCGGACGCCCGACATGCGGCGGTGATCGTGGAGCTCAAGCAGTGGGAAACCGTGGATGCCACAGCCATGGATGGTGTTGTGCGCTCCGTGGTGGGTGGCGGCCCGCGGGATCTCACCCACCCCTCCTACCAGGCCTGGAGCTACTGCTGCCTGCTGGAGGACTTCAACACCGCCGTGCAGGAGCACGCCATCGCGATCAGCCCCTGCGCTTACCTCCACAACTGCAGCGACGGCAACGGTGTTCTCGCGGACTGCTACCAGGACTACCTGGAGCGGGCTCCGGTGTTCCTCAGGCATCACACCGATGAGCTGGTTGGGTTCCTGACCCGCTGCCTCACGCAAGGCGATGGCGGCGAGACGATCAAGCGGATCCGCGATGGCAGGGCACGGCCGTCCCGACAGCTGGCGGAGGTGTTTGAGCAGATGGTGCTCGGAAACAGTGAATTCACCCTGATCGAGGAGCAGAAGGTCGTTTATGAGCGAGCCCTGCAGTTCGCACGAAAGCTGCAGCCCGGCAAGCGCACCGTGCTGCTGGTGCGGGGCGGCCCAGGGACCGGCAAGTCAGTGGTGGCGATCCACTTGATGGCGGCCATGCTGCAGAAGGGGCTGAACATCCGCTACGTGAGCAAGAACGCCGCGCCGCGCACGGTGTTCAAGGCCAAGCTCACCGGTCAGCTTCGCAGAACACGTTTCGACAACCTCTTCTGCGGCTCAGGTGCTTTCACGGACTGCCCTCCCGGCCTTTACGACGCGCTGGTGGTGGACGAAGCCCATCGGCTGAACCGCTTCAGCGGGCTTTACGGCAACCAGGGGGAGAACCAGGTCAGGGAGATCATCAACGCCAGCCACCTGAGCGTGTTCTTCCTCGATGAAGACCAGCAGGTGGCCTGGAAGGACATCGGCACGGAGGCGGAGATTCGCGTGCACGCTGCCCAGCTGGGCGCTCAGTTGGTGTGCGATGAGCTGCCATCGCAGTTCCGCTGTGCGGGCTCCGATGGCTACCTGGCCTGGCTGGATGATCTGCTCGGCATCCGCTCCACCGCCAATCCAGAGCTCGACCGGAAGGTGTTCGACTTCCGCCTGTTCGACGACCCGCTGAGCCTGCACGCGGCGATCCGCCAGGCCAACGGCAACAACCGCGCCCGGCTGGTGGCCGGCTACTGCTGGAACTGGGCCTCGAAAAGCGACCCGGATCTCAGCGACATCGTGATCCCCGAGCACGGCTATGCCGCCCGCTGGAACCTCGCCTCGGAAGGCAACACGTGGATCATCAGTTCCACCGGCGTTGAGGAGGTGGGCTGCGTGCACACCTGCCAAGGGCTGGAGGTCGACACGATCGGCGTGATCATCGGGCCGGATCTCCTATTCCGGGATGGTCAGCTGATAGCGAACCCCACCGCCCGGGCACGAAGCGACAAGAGCCTCAGCGGCTGGCGGGCCGCCATGGCCACTGAGCCGGAGGGTACAGAGGAACGGCTCAGCCGCCTGATCCGCAATACCTACCGCACCCTGATGACCCGCGGCATGAAGAGCTGCTGGGTGTTTGCCTGCGATCCGCAACTGCAGGCCTATCTCCGCGAGAGGCTGGTGGAGCCGACTGGCGATTCCGGCTGAGGCTCCGGCGAGTGCCTGGCCCTCAGGCTGCAGCTGCCCATGCGCCTCCGGACAGATCAGATCCGCCGCCTGCCAGGGCCAGAATCGGTACGCATTGATGTACGCGATGGCAGCATTACTTCAATGGCCAGCATTTCCGCCACGGAAGTCCGCAGGCGGCTGTAATCCCTGATCGATGAGGTCGGCGAGTCCCACGAGCCGGTGCAGATCAACGGCAAGCGAGGCGATGCCCTGCTGTTGTCGGAGGCCGATTGGAACGCGATTCAGGAGACGCTCCATCTGGTCTCGATCCCAGGGATGCGTGAGTCGATCCTGGAAGGTCTGGCGACGCCGCTGGAGGATCTCAGTGATCAGCCGGGCTGGTGAGCTGAAGCGTTCGCTTCACCAAGCAGGCCCAGCGGCGATCTGGTCATTCATCCCTGCCCGACCCCTGCCCAGGTGTGTAGTCCCACCAGATGGTTCAGTTGACGCCGATCAGTCGGGAACGCCTGATTGGTCGGCCACTCGATGAGGGCATGCAGCTCAGGACCCTTGCGGAGCAAGCCGGGATCAGCCTGCGCTGCGCCTGCAAAGGGCTGGCCCGGTGCCGCTCGATCGCGGCCTCGCGCGCTGGAGTCGACCGTTGCATCAGCAGGACCGTGGACTGGTGGTTTTCTGGCGATCAGATCAGGATTTGAGGCGCTGATCAATACAGAGCACGAAGGCAGCGCCGCTGGCGTGCTCCATCCTCGTGGCCACGGTGCGGCAGGGCTGGCCGGTGGCCAGGCTGATGTAGGTGTCGGTGATGTGCTGATGCAGACCCGTGTCAATCAGGCTGAAGAAATACTCCTTGTTGGCGTGGTCAGTGCCCCGCGTGGCGGGTGTGAACAGGCGGTTCCTCGACGGGGGGAGACCCTGGCCCAGGTGCGTGTTGCTGATCTGCAGTCCGTCGCCATTGAGCACGTAGGCCGCTTCGATCATGGTGTTGGTGCCTACCCAGTTGGCAAGGCCACCGTCGAAGGTTTGGGCAGCGATGTGACGTAGGCCTTCACACCCTTCGCGGGCCAGATTGATCAGATCGAGGCCCTCCATCTGGCGGGCCTGGATGGCGGCCACGGCTTTGATCCGTTGCCGGCGGGCGGCTTCCATCAGCACTGGGTCCAGGGCCGCCAAGTCCAGGTTGGCCGCTGGCTTGGGGCGCGCAAAGTGATAGCCCTGGAAGAACTCTGCTCCGAGGGCGGCGCAGGTGTCCAGTTCTGCCTGGGTTTCCACCCCTTCAGCCAGCACCAGAGTGCCGATGGTCTTTCCAAGTAAGATCAGCGACTTCATCATTTCCTGCTTGACAAAGTCGCGGTCGACTCCGGCGATGAGACTGCGGTCGAGCTTGATGATGTGGGGCCGCAATTCGGCGATGCGTGGCAGGTTGCTGTGGCCGGATCCCAAGTCGTCAATGGCGATCAGGAAACCCAATTCGCGATGGCGCTCCACGAAGCGTTTCAGGGTCATCGTGTCCTGAACCTTGGTTTCGTTGAGCTCGATCACGATGTCGCTGGGCTCCAGACCCGTGGCCTCGGTGGCCTCAAGCAAGGCTCCCGAGCCTTCAACTCCCTCGTCGATCAATGAAGTTTCAAAGTTGAGAAACAGAAAGGGGCGTAAGGACCGGGGCAAGTTGAGATCCCGGTAAGCCTCCATGGCCCGGATGCGGCAGCGGCGATCCAGCTCCAGCAGCCTCCCAGCCTTGCGGGCCTTGGCGAACTTCTGTCCGACACCCATGAGCGCCGGGCGCGCGAGGGCCTCCAGGCCCACCACGGAGGCTTGCTTGAGGGAGACGATGGGTTGAAAGTGAATGCTGAGCTGATTCGATGGGAGGATCGCAGAGACCTCCATCGTTAGCTCCATAAGTTCAGCGTGAACCATTGAGCGAGAATGACGGCGGATTACAGTTGTAGCGAGCCAGCAGCATTGAACCCTAGGGAACATCTGAAAAACGTACTAAAATCAATCGAGATCCAAGGCTGAGCCTGGAACGGATGGCCGTCCCCCTCCAGCTGGACTTTTCGGACCACGGGCAAATTCACGCCAAAAGAGGACGCGTCGCCAGCGCTTCTTGGATGCGATGGAGGCCACGGTTCCCTGGGCAAGGTGGTGGGGCAACTGGAGCCCCAGCCGCTGATCGAGCTGGATCTGGCCGTGCGGGGTTGGCTGGAACTGCCCTGGAGGCTCAGACCCAGTTCTCATACAGCAGCCCCTCCACCCGCTCAAACTCGCGCAGGTTGCTGCTCACCAGGGTGAGGCCCTCGCTGCGGGCATGGGCGGCGATGTGGAGATCATTCACACCAATGGGCGTGCCCCTGCGCTCGAGGGCAGCGCGGATCTGGCCGTAGTGCTGGGCCGCCTTGGGCCCATAAGCCAACACCTCCAGCCGACTGCAGAAGTTCTCCACCGCGGCCAGAGAGCGCGGCGGATCGGAACTTTTCTCGGCTCCGTGCATCAACTCGGACAGCGTGATCGACGACATCGCCAGATGACCGGCGTTGCGATTGAACCGCTCCAGCAACGACTCCGGCCGCCGTTTGATCACATCAATGCAGAAATTGGTATCCAGCAGATAACGCAGCATCGGCGAATCAGAAGGGCTCGCGTTCGCCTTGCTCCTGGGAAGTCCGCTCCTCCAGGAAGTCGTCGGGCACGGTGGGGCCACCATGGAAGAAGCTGTCCCAGCTGCGGCCGAGCGGCGCAATGATCCGCTCCTGGCCGCAGGCGCGAACTTCCACCTCCGTGACGGAGTCGGGAAGCCGCAGATGGGCGGGGATGCGCACCGCCTGGCTGCGGTTGCTCAGAAACAGCTTGGTGACAGCCCGCATCGGACCAATTTGGATATACAAGCAGTCTATCCCAGGTTGACGGCGCCCCTGCCCCAGCTGATGCCGCTGTGGGCGGCCGTGGCACTCGCCCCTTGCCCAGCTCCGGTGAAGGCCCAGCTGGATGGCCTCTACCGCTGGCATGTGGCTGGGCAGGACCTGCGCGGTCCGATCGAGCTCAGGAGCCAGCAAAGCCGCTTCACCGATGGGCTGTACCGGAAGCTGCGGCGTGCCGATGCGCTCGATCCGAACAGCGGCCGTTTTGTCGACTTCGATCTGTTCAGCGCCACCCAGGTGGGGACCTTGGGCGCCAAGGTGCTGGGCTGCACCCCCACCCCTGGCGGAGGACTGGAAGCCCTGGTGGCTGTGCAGGCAGGCCTGCGCAACCGCCCCATTGAGGCGCCGCAGCTGTTGCGCTATCAGCTGGTGCGCGGCTCCGCTGGCAGCTGGAAGATCGCCGACATCGTCTATGCCCATCCGGCCGGGTTCCGCCTTTCCAGCTATCTGGCTGAGCTGCTGGGACCCAAGCCCTGATCAGAGCAGCAATCCTGCGGATCAAGCCCATGGATGGGCTTCCCAGCCGGGTGTTCATGAACGGCAACAGCCAGGCCCTGCTCGACGCCCTTGCCGGCTTCGTGGCCAGCCTGGCGGAGCCAGGAGCCTTAGCCTGGTCAGATGACTAGTCAGAGAGGGTGGTCGTGATGACGGTATGGCCGGTGCAGCACGCCAAGGCGCGCTTCAGTGAGCTGCTCGACGCCTGCCAACGGGAGGGCCCCCAGGTGGTGTCGCGGCGCGGCACGGAAGCAGCCGTGCTGGTGCCGATTGAGCAATGGCGACGCCTCCAGGCCGCAGCGCGGCCCAGCCTGAAGGAGCTGCTGTTGGCCGCAGAGGCCCGCACCGAGGCGTTGGTCCCGCCGCGGGGCCAGGCCCGCCGGCGATCCGTGCTGACGCTGTAGGCCGATGGCGTTTCTGCTCGACACCAACGTGGTCTCGGAGCTGCGCAAGCCAAGGCCCCATGGTGCCGTGCTCGCCTGGTTGCAGAGCACCAATGACGCCGACCTCCATCTGGCCAGCGTGACCCTCGGCGAGATCCAGGCGGGCATCGAGATCACCCGCGACCAGGACCCCGTCAAGGCCGAGGAGATCGAGCGGTGGCTGGATCAGCTGAGCGGCAGCTTCAACCTGCTGCCGATGGATGGTGCGGCCTTTCGCTGCTGGGCCCAGCTGATGCATCGCCGATCCGACACCCTCTACGAGGACGCGATGATTGCGGCCATCGCCAGGGTCCACGACCTCACGGTGGTGACCCGCAATGGGGTCGATTTCCTGGAGTTCGGCGTTGCGCTGTTCAACCCGTTCGAGCACCGCTAAGCGGCAGGCTGAGGCTGGGATCGAAGCCGGCCTGCCACCAGAAGGACCCGAAAGGGTGACGTGAGCGGGGGCTGGCCCTCGGCGCCACCCTGGTGAGCCACAACGTGCGCGAATTCGCCCGCATCGAGGATCGAACTCCAGCTGGCCCACGGTTTGGAACGATGGCGCACCCGTCAGCCGCGCAGATCGCCCGCCTGGGGCGCCAAGGGGTGGCCCTGTTCTTCGTGTTCATGCTCAGCGCCGAGCTGCCCAGCCAGATCTTCCACCTCGTCCAGCACCTGATCGGGCCGGGGCCGGACGCCATCGCGGAAACCCTCGAACACCTCGGGGTGCTGCTGGTCTATCTGTTGGCCCTGGTCTGTGCCCTGTTCCTTGCTCAGCAGGAGCTCTGCCGCACGCGCCATGCATGTGCTCGGACTGGTCTGGGGCCTGCTGGCGGTGGTCCTGCTGCGCTGAGCGGGGCATGAACAGGGTGCGCCTGATCCCAACGCTCGAACCTGACCGCCAGAGCTAGCGTTGCAAGCACTGACAGCATTGCCTGCGCGGACGTCGTTATGGCCAGCCTCACGATCCGCAACCTCGACGACGCCACCAAGGCCCAGCTGCGACTGCAGGCCGCCCGCCACGGCCACTCGATGGAGGAGGAAGCCCGCAGGATCCTGCGCCAGGCCGTGCTGCCGCAACCCGCTGGCTCTGACAGCCCAGGTCTGGGGAGTCGCATCCACGCCCACTTCGCCGCCCTCGGCGGGGTGGAGCTGGATCTGCCGGCACGGGTTTCCATGGCGGAGGCCGCCGTGTTCACGGAGGAGCCGGCGTGATCGTTCTCGACACCAATGTGATCGCCGAGCTGATGCGGCCCCAGCCTGAGCCGGCGGTGCTGGCCTGGGCGGATGGTCTCGTTCCCGCGGAGGTGGGCATCACGGCGATGAACGAAGCGGAGATCCTGCACGGCCTCATCCGGCTGCCTGAGGGTCGCCGCAAACAGGCGCTGCTGGATAGCTGGCGAGCGTTGGTGACGGCCCTGCTTGGCGATCGCGTGCTGGCCTTCCACCGGGAGGCCGCCCACTGGTATGGCGAGCTGCTGGTGCGGCGGGAGCAGCTCGGTCGGCCGATCGCCACGGCCGATGCGGTGATCGCCGCCACCGCCCTGGCCCAGGGCGCCCAACTGGCCACCCGCAACGTGAGTGACTTCACCGGCCTGGGCCTTGATCTGATCAATCCCTGGGACCATCCACGCTCTCCCACACATTGAGGCTGGAGCGCTGCGATTCGTTGCGCAGGCGCTTGCGGCCGCGCTTCGGATCGCTCTTGAGCATGGTCAGCTTGTCGCTGAGCAAGTTGAGCTCCTGCTCCAGCCGCGGGCTGGTGGGCATGGCCGCGAGTCCGCTGTACAGCAGGCGCAGGCTGTCGCTGGCGCTGGCGACATCACCCCGATCCAGCTCAGTGATCACGCGCCGGCGTTCCCGGTTGGCCCGCAGCAGCGCCAGCTGTTCGGCCACCGCGTCATCGGGCTCCAGCTGCTTGAGCTCCTCGCTTTCCATCACCGGCAGGTGCAGGTGCTCGACGAGGCTCTGCCGGTCGCCGCTGCCAGGGGCCTCCCAGGCCAGCCGCACGCTGAGGATCTCCTGGTTGGGGACCCAGGCGGGCAGCTCAAGCCGCAGGCCCACGTTGAGCTCCTGGCCGGCGCGCAGGTTGGGCAGCTGGTGGTTGCCGGCGGTGGTGGGCGTGAGGTCGTTGAGCAGGTCGACCACCTCGGCCCCGTGCTTGCCGCGCACTCCGAGGCTCACCCGCCGCCCGAAGGTGCTGGTCAGGCCCTGCAGCTCGGAGGCGTAGAGATCGGCCAGCTGGCTGGGCGTTTCGATGTGGGCCAGGGTGCCGTCGCCGGCGGCGGCCATGGCCCCCATCAGGTCCTCGTCGAAGTCATCCCCCAGGCCGAAGGCACTGGTGCTGATGCCCCGCTGGGTGAGGCCCGCCACCTTGTTGGCGATCTGGTCGGTGTCGGTGAGGCCATGGTTGGCCTGGCCGTCGGAGAGCAGCAGCACCCGGTTCATCGCGGCTGGATCGAGGTGCTCGGCCACCTGGGTGGCCCCGGCCCGCCAGCCATCGAACAGGGCCGTGCTGCCGCCGCTGTGAATCGTGTTGATCGCGGCGATGAAGGGCTGGGGATCGGACACGGGCCGCGAGGGCACGACGATCTGCACCTCATCGTCGAAGCTGACGATGGCGAGGCGGTCGCGGCCGGTGAGCTCGCCGGCCAGGAAGCGGGCCGCCTTGCGGGCGTAGCTGAGCTTGGTGCCGCTCATGGAGCCGGAGCGGTCGATCACCAGGGCCAGGTTGAGCGGCGGCCGCTCGCGAAGGCTGGCTGCGGCGGCCACCGGCGGCGGGGTGATCGTGAGCAGCAGATCAAGAGTCGACGGGCGATCGGAGGCCACCGCCGGCCGCAGGGGCCGGAAGCGCAGGGTGGGACGGGTCATGGTGGAGGTAGCGGTGGGACGGGGGAAACGGTTCAGCGGGAGGCGTCGTCGAGCAGGGCGTTGAGGCGATCGAGAAGGTGCTGGAGCCATTGCTGACGCCGGGGGCCGGCAGGATGTGATCGGAACCAGAACCGGGAGGAGTAACTACTAATGGCTATTGACGAGAATGTGGTTCTGGCTTACTCAAACGCGCCCGGCAGGATGCAGAACGAAATCAGAAGCACACTACGGACGAAAAGACTATTTCCAATGATGAACAACATTTACGATTTCCTCTTCCCCTTCGGCTCCCAACACGATACCGAGCCAAAAGCCATCATCAACCATCACCTCAATCAAAACCAGAGACATTTGATCAGATTGCCTCTCCGGAAGATGGTACGATTCACCAACCGCCAAGCTTCTAGTGGGAGAAACAAACTCCCGTAGACCGTCTTCCATGAACAGCACATTAACAATCTCCGGCGTGCCATCATCTACCGCTTCACCCTCCCAAGAAACATCACTGATTTTCCTAATTATCTTGATCATCTGAAATCTCGAAGAGTGAAGCTCCCTCAGCTCAACAAGTGTTCCGATCTCCAAATCGCATGTGGGCGTCACGAAAGTTCTCTGAGTCCTTGGACGGTCTGGACCATCATCGTCTCCAGATCCGCGGCTACCGATCATATCAATGATAATTTTCTTTATCATTGCCGGGATGAACCGCAATTCATC
>NZ_JAGQBG010000117.1 GCF_024345515.1 Cyanobium sp. N5-Cardenillas | reverse complement strand
CGCGGTTTTGGAGGTGGGCAGGCCCGCCACGTCGCCGAGGGAAAACACGTTGGCGTAGCTGGGGTGCTGGGTGGTGAGCCTGTCCGCCGCTACCCAGCCGCCGGGTGCATCGCCGGCCAGGGAGCTGCTGGCCACCACCTCAGGAGCACTCATCGGCGGCACTGCATGCAGTAGCGAAAAGGGCAGCTCTTCTGTGTGCACCGAGCCATCGGCATCATGCACCTCGAACACGGCCATCTGCTCGACGGCCCGCACGGACTTGAGATCCCAGCCGAAGCGCACCTCGATGCCCCGGCGACGCACCACCCGCTGCAGGATGCGGGCGTAGGCCGGCACGGCAAAAAGGGAGCGCATGGGGGTGCAGAAGATCACGCGACTGCTCACACCCACCCCGCTTTTGGCCTTGAACACGTCATCGGCCATGTACATCACCTTCTGGGGCGCGCCGCCACACTTCACCGGTGTGGACGGCATGGTGAACACTGCATTGCCGCCTGTGAATGACTGGATGCTCTTCCAGGTGTAGGGCGCGAAATCCTTGCTGTAGTTGCTACACACCCCATGGCTGCCGAGGGATTCGCTCAGGCCCTCGATCTGATCCCAGCGGCAGCGCAGGCCGGTGGCCAACACCAGCACGTCGTAGCTGATGGTGTCGCCCGTGCTGGTGGTGACGGTGTTGTGGTCGGGGTCGAATCCTGTCGCTGCCGCCCGGATCCAGCTCACGCCTTTGGGGATCAGGGAAGCTTCGCTGCGGCGCGTCTGCTCCAGCGTCATCACCCCACCGCCCACCAGGGTCCAGCCCGGTTGGTAGTAGTGCTCGCCCGAGGGCTCCAGGATCGCCACGTCAAGCTGGGGTCGTTGGCGCCTGAGCAAACTGGCGGTGGTGATGCCGGCGGCGCCGCCGCCCACGATCAACACCCGGTGGCGATGCTCAGGGGACGGGGCCATCACGGGGCTGCAGCTACTATCACTGTATGCAGTAATGCATGCATACGCATCTAGGTATTTATTCGCTCTGGCAGCGGGTGCTGCAGGCAGGGGATGGCCAGCGACAGCGCCCGCTGCCAGCGAAGAGAAATCAGGCCATTCATTGCCTTCCCGCTGGCGTGAGAAGGGAATCAATCTTGCAGCTGCCAGCCCAAGGCCAAGCACGACCAGGGCAATGCGCAGACGCTTTCCCCTGGTCGTGCTGAATCAAGCAGCCCGCGATCAACCCCACCAGGGTCTGGAGCCGTCGCGGAAATCGGTTTCGCTCCAGGAGGTGAGGGCCACTTGATCGTTCTCCACCTGCACGTGGGCCAGCGCCAGGGGGAGGGGGGCCGGGCCGCGCACCACGGCCCCTTCTGCGTCGTACTGGCTGCCGTGGCAAGGACAGATGAACTTGCCGACGGCCCCATTCCAAGGCACCACGCAACCCAGGTGGGTACAGATGGCATTGAGGCCGAAACTGCCGATGGCCCCATCACCCCCCACGATCAGATAGGTGGGATCGCCCTTGAGGCCCTGCACCAGGCTGCGGTCGCCCTGACCATGCTGCGCCAGCCAGCCCGTGGCGGTGATGGGGCTGCCCAGCTCATCGCGGGCCACGACGCCGCCAAGGACTGCTCCTGCCCGCGGCGGGGCAAAGAACCGACCCACGGGATAAAGCGCGCCGAGAGCCACGCCGGTGACCACCCCGAAGGTGAGGAGGTTGAGCAGCTGGCGGCGGGAGAGATCAGGAACTTCGCCCGGGCCCAGCGGATCGACAAAGCCAAGATCAGCCATGATGTTTACGCGGTACAATGCTTTCGTGGTTACAGCATAGTGCTGGCGCCCGACGGGTGTGAGCCGTTGCCCTCCATCTCCCGCTGCCGCCGGGACCTGCGTTGCCCCCTCGTTCCTCCCTTCTCCCCAACCTGATGCCGCTCTTGTCGCCCCGGGATGTGGAAGCCATCCATTCAGCCCTCGACCTGGCCTACCAGGGTTGGGCCAGTTGTGACCAGGTGATCCGCCGGCATGGGGAGGTGCGCCCCTTTTCCCGCATCCGCGAGGCAGAGCGGCGCCACATTCACGAGCTCTGGCGGCTGTTCATCGTCCATGGCCTGCCGATTCCCACCAATCCCCGGGCCGTGCTGATGCCCGTGCCCGACTCCCTGCCGGAAGCCTGCGGCATGGCGCTGGAGCAGGAGCGGACGCGACTGCGGCGCTGCCGCCAGCTGTTGGCAGCGGCGGAGGGGCAGCAGCTGCGGACAGCATTCCGTTCCCTGGCTGAGGCCAGCGAGGCGCGCTATCTGCCGGCCTACGAGCGCTGCGGCCAATGCCGCAATACCCAGGCCGGTGGCTGCCCGGATGGACCCTCCAGGCCAGCCTCGGCTCCGCCGCGACGTTGCCTGGCCCGGACCCATCAGGACTGGCAGTGGGCCGCGACGCCAGAACGATGAGCGATGAGCCCGGCGCGGTGTTTCTGCACGGATGGTGCGGCCATGACGATGAGCTGGAACACCTGCGCGCCGCCTTGCCAAACAGGCTCCTGGCGCCTTGCTGGATGCCCGCGCCAGGGTCCATCGACCTGGCGACCTGGCCGGAGACGAAGGGCCTGGCCATGGCAGCGGCCATGGCCGCAGTGGCTGATCGCACTCTGCTGCACGTGCGTCAGTTGATTCTCCAGGCCGGGTTTGCGGACTCGCTGCTCATCGGCCACTCCATGGGCGGAGCGATGGCCTGCCTGCTGGCCGCCGACCCGATGATCAGGGCCCGTGGCCTGGTGTTGCTCGATTCGAGCGTGCCAATGCCGCCCCGGCGCCAGGCTGACACCCTGGAGCGCATGACAGGCTGGATCCTGCGCGCCACCGCCATGGGACGCAGCGCTTGCCAAGCCGCCTGGGTTGAGGATCAGCCCAACCGTACCGATCACTTCTTTCATCCCCGTGATCAGGGGTCGGCCCGTGCCTTGATCAAGCGGCGCATGGCCCACTCCCCGGTGGTGGAAGCGGCAGCTGTCCTGGGTGGTTACGTGCAGTGGCCGATTGACGAGGCTCTGCTGCAGGTGCGCTGTCCGATGCTCGCCTTTGCGGCCGACCCGGGCCGGCTGCCAACACAAACACTGCGGCATGCCCGGCCCGACGTCACGATCGAAACCATCCCCAGCTGCGGCCATTTCCTGCACGTGTTCGCCGGCCGACGGGTGCGCGAACGCCTGAAGCACTGGCTAGTCACCCGCGGCATGGCCGTGCCAGCTACGGATCACTGATCGCCACCCTTTCAGGAGCTGCAACCAGGCGCGACCCAAGCCAACATCAGGCGCTGCGCTTGATCGACGGGCTGGTGGTGGTCGGCCTGGCTCCCGGTTCCCGGGGCCCTCCAGCTGGGCGCGTGCTTCCAGCCCCCTGACAGCAGCCGCTGAATCCGTCGCTGATGCTTGGCTCCCTGATGGTGGTGTTACTGCCGTGCAGGCTGCTGAACCCGGGGGCTGCTGGTGGCTCTGGCCTTCGTGCTGGCGCGCAAGGGGTGACGTGAGGCGCAGCTGTTTGGCTTGAGCCATCCCGACGATCCGGCCTACCGCCAGAACAAGCCGGCGATCCTTCCGCATGCACCGGGGCTCGATTGGCGAGCCGGCCGCGCTGCCGCCGACAAGACTCCTACAACAGTAGTGGCATAAAACGCATAGATTGAGCATTGAAGCGACGGATCCATGACCTCCCTCTCAGACGCCGAGATCCAGGCGCTGCACGATGCCCTCAATGACGAGTACCACGCCTGGGCCGTGTTCTACCAGGTGTTGAAGGATTTTGGGCCCGTACGCCCGTTCCTGAACATCCGCGATTCAGAACTGCGCCACATCGAGGCGCTGCAGCAGCTGTTTCGCTTCTACAACCTGCCGATTCCGATCAATCCATGGGGAACGGCACCGGTACCGCGCTTCTCCAGCTTGAAGGACGCCAGCGAGGCTGGCGTTCAAGCCGAGCTGGAGAACGTCGATCTCTACCGGCGGATTCTCGGCGCTACCGAGCGGCCGGACATCCTGCAGGTGTTCAGACACCTGCAGGCAGCATCGCAGGAGTGCCACCTGCCGGCATTCCAACGCGCAGCCGTGCGCTTTGGAGCTGAGGGGACATCGGCTGCGGCTGATGCACCAGAACCTGCAGCGAGCCGTCCGAGCCGCCGGCATTGCGGCGGCAGAGGATGTTGTGGGAGAGGCCACAGGTGGGCGGAGGGAACGTCGGTCTGATCAAGTCTCTGCCGCCAGAACCGCCTGGACTTCGGGGAAGTACACCGTCATCAGATCCTCCAGGTCGTGGCTGAAGAGAAACGCTCCCTGTCCGCGGCCGAGCTGTGCAGCTTCTGAATCAACCTTAAGCCGTAAGTCTTGGCTACTGGATATGGCGTGTAGCAGTGCATTCCGATAAGGTGTGCGATATCTGCAGTACGGGGAATGAGCAGCTTTCAGTGTCGCTTTGCAGCATGACCAACCCACCCTCCAAAGACCTGGGCGAATCAGGGCGCCGGACGTTTTGTTCTCATTTTGTGCTCAAACCGCTTGGCCAATCCCTGAACAGTGAATCAGGACGACAGGATTCGAACCTGCGACCTGGTGCTACCAAAGGGGCGGTAGGCCCTGGTGCAGCTGGCAGGTGAGCACCGGGATGCGGTTCACCCCGGCGTGGTGACGAAACCAGTGGCAGGTCATACAGACCTTGGGGGTGGAGCGACGCAGCCGCCCGGCCATGACAGCACCTGGAGAATTCAGATATACTGGTTTGAACGTTCTCTCTTAGCTGTGCTACTGGGTACCCCCAGTCCAGATGGATGAAGCGCCCCTTTGCAGCGAGGGTATGGCGTGTCCGATGGGCCATCGCTGCCCTCCGGTTGCGTTCTCCGGGGGCCCGCTTCGAGGGCATCGTGGGCTGAAGGTCAGGAACCTACGGGGCAAGTCTCAGCGGTTTACCAGAGGAACTGCCCCACCCCCCGAGTGGGACCTGCTTGCCGTGATCTCCGATTTGATGCTGCCAGAGACCTACGCCAAGGGAGGATAAGTCGTGGGACTCTCGCCGATTCTGGGCTCTCTGGCCATCCTATTCATCAAGAGGATTCCAGGCTCCTGAGGACTGGGTCACAGCGGTACAACCTCAGGATGAGGAACGTATTTCTGCCGTCAGAGCTCAATCCATTTGCGGTGATGGCGGCAAGGATGCGGCAAGCAGCGCAGCCTGCGTGCGATCACGCAACCCCAGGCGGCTCAGAAGATTCGTCACATGATTTTTAACTGTGCCCTCGGAAAGAAACAGCGCTCGCGCGATCTCGCGGTTGCTGGCACCCTGGCCGATCAGAGCCAGTACCTCGCGCTCACGGGGCGTCAACTCACCGACACCAGTCGGGACCTCCCCGATGACTGGAGGTGACGGGTGCTTCAGCATCTTCTGCAGAATACCAGGACCGAATTGTGAGTACCCTCGATGTACGGAGCGTATGGCCTGAGCCACGTCCTCCGATGGGGTGTCTTTGAGCAGATAGCCAGCGGCGCCTGCCTCTACAGCCTGCCGCACCAAATCATCATCCTCGAAGGTTGTCAGCACCAGCACCTTGATGCTTGGGATCAGCCGCATAAGCTCGCGGGTTGCCGCAACTCCGTCCATCACAGGCATGCGAATGTCCATCAGCACGACATCGACGCTGTTGGGGGTCGTCAACAGACGCTGCGCGGTGGCCACAGCCTCACGGCCATGGATGGCCTCACCAACCACTTCGATATCGACAAGGAGCGAAAGGAGCGCCTTGAGGCCCTGCCGCATGATCGCCTGATCATCCACCAGCAGAACGTGAATCATGCCACCTCCCGGCCCAGGGGAAACCAGACGCTCAGCGTGCAGCCTTCACCGGGAGCCGTGATCAGCCGCAGCTGCCCACCCTCCGCCTCTGCCCGTTCCCGGAGGCCCCGCAGGCCGAAGCCCGTGCTGTTGTGATGGGGATGGAAACCTACGCCATCGTCGTGGACGGTGATCGCCAGCCCCGATGGAACCGATGAGGCCCGGATGGTGATCTTCACACGAGTGGCCTGCGCATGTTTACAGATGTTCGTGAGGCCCTCCTGAACGATGCGGTACACCGTAAGGATCACGGATTCGGGGAGGGGATGACAGTGCACCGCAACACTGGGGAGTACACCGGTCATCTCCTCGAAGCGCCGGCTAAGAAGGGCGATTTCGCGGCTCAGATCCTTCCGAGATCCATCGAGGCCGCGCAGTGTTGCCACAGCCTGGCGCGTCTCCCCAAGGGCGGTGGATCCCATCGTCTTGGCCTGACTAACAAAGATCCTCGCCTGTTCGGGATTGGCGTCCCAGAGTTTCAGAGCCCCCTCCAACTGGATGTTCAATCCGCTCAGGGCATGGCCGAGGGAATCATGAATGTCCCGGGCAATACGGCTTCGCTCCCGGCTCATGGCCAGGATCTCGATCTGAGCCGCAGATTCCTGCAGCTTCTGGTTGGCCTCCCTTAACGCCTCACCCTGGTGCCGTTCCGTGATCAAGGCATTCATCAACATGAGAAGAAACACGAGCACCAGCGCAAACATGACCACGAGATTGAGCCGAATGCCACTGAGTAGGGGCAGGATAAGTTCGTTGACGAGGGGAGGCATTGCCCTGTCCAACGATTGGAGCTGAGACTGCACCATCACCAAAAAGACGACAAATGTCCCACTGGTGACTATTAGGCGTCCCAGCATGGGAAACATCAGGGAACTCCGCAACACAAGCACGATCTGAAGCAACGGGAATAGCCGCAGGACCACCGTGCTCCATTGCGCGGCGAGAAGAATCAAAATCACCTGCAGGACGAAGTGGGTCATTTTCACGCCCTGCGGCCTCAGTGGCAGCCACATCCCCATCGCGCCGAACAACAGAACACTCGCCTGTGCTGCTGCTGGCACCCCCCCACTTCTGCGCAACAGCGTGGGGGACAACTCACTCACTAACGCGATGGCCAACAGGATCCATTCCGACACCAGCAGAAAGGGGAAGGGATGGGAACCCACACGAATCGCGCGAATCGACACCATGGGATGGGAGACGAAGGGGCCTGCTCCAGCCAACCCTAGAGACGCCTGGAAGGCCCATGACCAAAGTCACGGACAGATCATGACGCTCGACACTTTGAACGGTCGTCGCCGCTGCGTAGGGTTCATTCGTTGTCCGCACCTTGCTCGACGGCAGGCATCACGATGAAACGCTCGCTCCAGCACGCTCTTCTTGGGCTGGCAGCCACAGCCACTCTTGCTGGGACTCCATGTGTCATCCCATCGGCGAGGGCCGAAAGCGCTCCACCGCTCGAGTCACTCGACTTGACCTCAGCACAGCAGACGCAAGTAAAGAAGCTACGAGAGGATCTACGACGAAGTCTCGCTGGCATTCTGACAAACCAACAGTATGCCCAATTTCAAAACGCCTTCAAAGCTTCGAGCCACATCCCCACGGCAATGGCAACGGTCGATAACCTATCACTCCGGCAGAAAGTCAGGGTGCGTTCAGCCCTGAAAGAGTTTGAACGGGAACTCAGTACCGTTATTTCCAAGGAGCAGTTGGCGGAGTTGCGATCATTTCGGGATAACGGTCGCCAGCAACCCCGATAGCTCCAGCCATACTCCCCAGCCGGAGTAGGGCACTGGCGATCACTTGCTGCGACCGTTGCTTGTCTAACCACTGTTGCGGAGGACAAGCCAATCCAACCCAACCTTGAGAATAACAATGAATGTCGAATCTACTTTTGACGCCAGACAAGCCCAGCGTGTGGGGAACTTTCTGCAACTGGTGAACTGGATAGGTCATCGCCTGGGGAGTGATGGGCCGCCGCTTGTGGACATGCCCGCCTTGCGCTCATTGCCAAAGGGAACCCTCGGTCATGCCTGGGTGCAGCATCTTGCTGACACTGGCCTCGAATCCTTCTGCGAGGGGTCACGCCGCCTTCAGCTCCATGATGGCCTGCACGTGCTCACGGGCTATGGCACGGATCCCGTGGGAGAAGCTGAAGTGCAGGCGTTCCTGATGGGAGCAAAGCTTCGCGCCGTCCATGTCCTGCTGCTGCTCGGGTTGTTGCGGATGATCAAACGCCAGCGACGATGCAAACGGATTCAATTGAACGGGGCTGAGGTGCAATCTCGGCTTCTGCATGCCTACGGCAGGGGACGCGACTCTGACTTTGACCCGGACACCTGGCAGCCTGAGAAGCAATGGCAGGATTCCCTCGCCGATGTTCAGGCTGCTTTCGGGATCCGGCGCTCATCTGAGATGGTTGCGTACCATCCGCTGACGCCATGAGCATGTACCCAAGGCGTCAGCACAGGCATCGAATCCGGAGGCCTTCTCCACTGGTCTTCACTCGACTGGTCTGCATTGCGGCCTTGAGTGGTGCGGTTCTGCTTGCCTCAGACTCCGATGCATCCCCCGGTTACCGACCATTCCAGGCTGCACCTGAGGGGGTCATTCTGCCACCACTCCCTGCTCGGTCTACTACCACATCTGATGACAAACTCCGATCGATGTCCGTCGCTTTCGGGTGGAAGTCAGGCCTCACGGTACGAGATGGCAAGCCAAGCAAACCCGAGACTCGCCATCAACCTCGACACATCCAATCTCCCAGCTGAGGGGCATGGATTCAGAACACTCCCTCCCATGTCCCATTGACGTGACCCCCTTTATCGGTCCAGGTCTTATGAGAGTGGGTTGCCCAATGAAAAGCCCCCGAGGGAGACGTTTCCCCCCGGGGGCTGAACCAGATGAATCCGAGCATGGAGCAATGGCTCAGCCTTGGCTCAGCAGAACCACATCGGCAAGTTGCTGGAGGATGCCGTGACCGGTGAGAGCCTCAATGGCCACGCCGATCAGGAAGCCGAGCATGGCGAGCCGGCCGTTGAGGCATTCGGCACGCTTTAGTTCCGAGTCGCGGATCTGCTGGCCAGCGGTGTTCAGGAACCAGGTTTCATCGGCCTGCGCGGAAGGCTGAAGGGAAGGGGCGGAGCTGGTCATGAGTAAGAATGCTTACTGGCAAGAACGTTACGGATCATCTCATTGGCTTGACGTATTGCTCGCTACTTCCTCCGGTTTGTTGTTGAAGGGCTGACCCTTGCGGCCACGGGGAGGTGTGCCCCCGAGCACATTCAGCCATCTGGCCGGTACCTGCAGATTTCACTTCAACTGGCTATGCCGATGGGGAGTGTCCAACCACAAGCGCCATCAGGCGTTGCCACCCCCTAGCGAGAAAGCCGATGGCCAGCTTTCCCCTGATGTGCTGGAACGTGGAGAACCTATTCCTCCCCGATGCCGACGCCATCCACTAGGTGCGCTAGTGATTCCAGGCCAAGCTCACCATCCCAGAAATTCAAAGGCACCGAGTATGGCATCCGAAAAAGATCTTGCTAGAGTCTGGAATATTGATTCTTGTAAAATGGCTCTGGATACATCCTGCCTTCGATCGCTGATGGTGTCAGGCGCATTGGGGCTGGGGCTACAATCCCAGGCTGTAACGCCAGTGCTCGCT
>NZ_JAGQBG010000116.1 GCF_024345515.1 Cyanobium sp. N5-Cardenillas | reverse complement strand
ACGCAAGGGGTTCGGCCCCCGGGTGCGGCGGCTCCATGGCCGCATCGGTGCCGCCCACCACCAGGCCGAGGGCATGTCCTTCTCCCGGTCCCTGCTGGCGGGCCAGGCCCACCCCCGCCAGCTGGCGGCCCTGATCCGTGCCCTCGCCCCCGCCTACGACCTGATTGAGGCCCGGGGCCCCCTGCTCGCTGCCGCCCTGGGGGCCGAGGGGTTCCCCTGGGCCGACCTGGCCCGCAGCCAGGCCCTGCAGCAGGACATCGCCAGGCTGGTCGTTGTCCCGGCCACGCCCGCCTCCGCTGCGGCCGAGATCTGGTTGGAGCATCTGCAGCGCCTGGCCCAGCAGGCCCCGCACCGGTTCATGGCCCACGTCTACGTGCGCTATGGCGGCGATCTCTCCGGTGGCCAGCAACTGGCCGAGCAGGCCAAGGCCATCCTCGCGGGCCAGGGCCTGCCGACCGTGAAGTTCTGGGAGTTCCAGCGCCCCATCCCCGCGCTGAAGCTGGAGCTGCATGACGCCATCGAACGGATGGAGCTCAGCGAGGACGAGGAACAGGAGCTGCTGGAGGAATCGGTGGTCGCCTTCCACGACACCCAGCGGTTGCTGGCGGAGCTGGGGGACCTCGCCGCCTAGCCCCACCGCCCGTCCCCCTCTCCCCCCTTCCTCCCGCCACACCCCATCCCCACACCATGACCCCAGCGGCCACCGTTTCAGCGCCCGGCGCCACCACGATCGATCTGCTGCTCAAGCACGACCGGCCCGTCCCCCGTTACACGAGCTACCCCACGGCCGCGGCCTTTCATGGGGGCGTCACGGCGACCGACCTCGAAACCCAGCTGGCCCGCCCCACGGACGAGCCGCTGTCGCTTTACGTGCATGTGCCCTTCTGCCGCAACGCCTGCTGGTTCTGCGGCTGCAACCGCGTCACCACCGGGGCCGGTTCCAAGGTGGTGGAGCCGTACCTGGAGGCCCTGGCTGCTGAGCTGGAGCTGGTCACCCGCCACTCCGCCCAGCGGCGGCGCCTGGCCCAGCTCCACTGGGGTGGGGGAACCCCCAACTATCTGACGATCCCCGAGCGCGAGCGCCTCTGGCGGTTGATCGAGCGACATTTCGACCTGGAGGATGACCTGGAGGCCTCCATCGAGGTCAATCCGGAGGCCCTCAGCCGGGAGGATGTGGTCGCCCTGCGCCGCCTGGGCTTCACCCGGATCAGCTTCGGCATCCAGGATGCCGATCCCCTGGTGCAGCAGGCGGTGAACCGGGTGGTGCCGGTCGACCAGCTGCGTCGGGCCATGGTCTGGATGCGGGAGGCGGGCTTCGACAGCGTCAACGTGGATCTGATCTGCGGTCTGCCGCTCCAGACCCCGGAGCGTTTCGACGCCACCCTGGCCCTGGTGCAGGACCTGCGCCCCGATCGGGTGTCCCTGTTTTCCTTCGCCTACCTCCCCGAGCAGCTGCCCCTGCAGCGCAAGATCGCGCCGGAGGATCTGCCCTCCCAGCGGCAGCGGCTGCAGATGCTGGAGAGTGCCGCCTCCCGGCTGGGCGGGTGTGGTTACGACGCCATCGGCATGGATCACTACGCCCTCTCCGGCGACAGCCTGGCCGTCGCGGCCCGGGAGGGTCGCCTGCACCGCAACTTCCAGGGCTACACCACCTGCGGGGAGCTTGAGCTGCTGGGGGTGGGGCCCACGGCGATCAGCCAGTTCCCCGGGCTGTTCAGCCAGAACCAGCGGGATCTGAAGGCCTACGGGGCCAGCATCGCCGCCGGCCAGCTGCCGGTGGAGCGGGGGCTGGTGGTGCGTGATCCGGAGGTGCTGGAGCGGCGCGAGCTGATCCGGGAGGTGATGTGCCATTTCCGGGTGCTGATCGACCCTGTGCGCTTCAGCCGCGAGTGGGCCGATCTGAGCCTCCTGGCCGACGACGGCCTGGTTCGGCTCAGCCAGGCCGATGGCATGGGCCTGGTGGAGGTCACCGCCTCGGGCCGCTGGCTGATCCGCACCGTGGCGGCCGTGTTCGACCCCTCCCAGCGCCGGGCGGCCTCCGGATCGCGCCTGATCTGAGCCGGCCTCAGCCCTCCAGAATGCAGTTGATCTTCAGCTCGAAGGGCACGGCGCTGGTGGGCAGCCGCAGCAACTGGGCGGTGAGGGCGGCCAGATCCTCTGGCTGGGTCATGGCGGCGGCGGGAAGGGCCGTCACCCGGGAGGCCATGGCGGTGTTGACCCAGCCCGGGCAGATCGCCGTCACCCGGATCCCGGCGTCCCAGCCCTCGTTGCGCATCGACTGGCAGAGGGCCATCAGGGCGAACTTGCTGCAGGGGTAGGCCGCCAGGGGTCCCTTCACCCGCTGGCCGCTCATCGACACCAGGGTGATCACCCGGCCGTCGCCGCTGGCCTCCAGCGCCGGCCAGGCGGCCCGGCTGAGCCACCAGGGCCCCATCAGGTTGACGCGCCACAGCGCCTCGATCTCCGCTTCCTGGCCGGCCTCGAACAGCAGGCCCACCCGGGAGAACAACCCGGCACAGTGAATCAGCCCATCGATGCCGCCGAACCGGGCCAGGGTCGCCGCCACCCAGGTGCTCGCCTGGCTGGGGACGGCGGCGTCGTAGGGATGGAGCAACACCCGCTCGGGGCACCGGCGGGCGGCCTCCAGCAGCGGGCCAGCCGACAACCCGGCGGGATCCCGCACGCCGAGGCTGAGCCGATGGCCTTCGGCCAGGGCCCGTTCAGCGATGGCGCGGCCGATGCCCCGGCTGGCGCCGCTGATCAGCAGGGTGCGGGGCTGGACCATGGCCGGCGGTGCGGGGGATCGGACGTGAAAAAAAAAGGAGCTGACCGCGATGGCCAGCCCCTGGTGATGGTCGCCTGAACGGCGGAAATCCCGGGCTCAGAGAGTGGCTTCGCCCGACTCTCCGGTGCGGATCCGGATCACCGTTTCCACGGGGGTGACGAAGAGCTTGCCGTCGCCGATTTCGCCGGTGTGGGCCGCCTCGGTGATGGCCGCGATGGCCGCGTCAAGTTTGGCCGAGGGGACGACGATCTCGATCCTCGCCTTGGGCAGGAACTCAACGGTGAACTCCGTGCCTCGGTAGCGTTCGACCTGGCCTTTCTGGCGGCCGAAGCCACGGGAATCGGTGACCGTCATGCCGATGACGTCAAGGGCGACAAGGGCTGTCTTGATGGCGTCCACCTTGGAGGGGCGAACCATGGCCGTGATCATTTTCATGGAAGGTTTGGTCGTCAGTTGGTCATTGGATCGTAAGCCTCTTCCCCGTGAAACACGAAGTCGAGTCCGCGCTCTTCATCTTCAGTGCTGACGCGCAGGGGCATCAGAGCACCAAGAATCCAGAGAATAACAGCCGTGCCCAGAGCGACAAATCCGTAGGTGAGGATAACAGCTTTGAGCTGGGCGATGAAGAGGCCGAATTCGCCTCCTTCTTCAAGGATCTTGGCGGAGAGGGGGAAATAATCACCCGGCACCAGAGCCTTGGAAGCAAGGATCCCTGTGAGCAGGGCGCCCACCGTGCCTCCGACGCCATGCAGCATGAACGTGTCGAGTGAATCGTCAAACTGGATGGTGGCTTTCACACGCACGGCGATGAAACAAGCCGCCGTCGTGAGGATGCCGATCAGGATGGATTGCTCCATGTACACAAAGCCCGCTGCCGGGGTGATGCCCACCAGGCCGGCGACGGCCCCGGTGGAGGCACCCATTGCCGTGGGCTTGCCGTCCTTGAACCACTCAGTCAGGCACCGGGTGAGCATGGCGGCTGAGGCCGAGGTGGTGGTGAGAAAGGGATAGCCCGCCGTCTTGGAGGCGAACATGCTGGCCCCGTTGAATCCGAACCAGCCGAACCAGAGCAGGCCTGCCCCCAGCAGGATGAAGGGAACGTTGTGGGGGGGCGCTTGCTGTTGGGCCAGGTGGTGCGGGGGCCGATGATGGCGGCGGCCACAAGGGCGGCAACACCGGAGGCAATGTGAACAACGGTGCCACCGGCGAAATCGATGGCACCGATCGCACCGAAGGAGCAGATGAAGCCACCCCCCCAGACCATCTTGGCCATGGGGGAATAGATCAGCAGGCTCCAGAACAGACAGAACCAGACCCAGGCCTTGAAACTGACACGCTCCACCAGCGCCCCGGAAATCAGGGCCGGGGTGATGATGGCGAACATCCCCTGGAACAGGGCAAACGATGTGGCGCTGATCGGGAAACCGGCGGCCAGGGGCTGGTCGCCCAGTTCACCCCCGACGCCATGCAGGAACATGGATCCCAGGCCACCGATGAAGGGGCTGCCGAAGCCGGTGTCGAAGGCCAGGCTGTAGCAGACCACCACCCAGATGACTCCGGTGAGCCCCATCAGGAAGAAGCTCATCATCATGCCGTTCAACACGTTCTTGGAACGGGTGAAGCCGCCGTAGAAAAAGGCCAGTCCCGGGGTCATCAGCAGGACCATCGCCGAGCCCACCAGCATCAGCAGGGTGTCGGCCCCATCAGTGGGGGCTAAGACCAGGGCGGTGTTGGCGGCGCCGGCCATCAACGGCAGGAGGGCGGCCCCAGGGGCGAGCAGAAAAAAGGCGAGGCGACGCACCTGCGGATCCTGGAGGCGTGCCAGAAACGTCTGGAGGAAGCGGTCAAGGGTCGTTGCTACGGACCAGGCTCCACCGGAAGGTGAACTGTGCATGAGAGAAAAGGGACCCTTTGCTCAGTGGCCACCATTCACCCTCCGCTTACAGGGAAGAACGTTGTGTAGCAACAACCACAAACACCCGATCCGACGAGCAAACGGTCATAAAAAAAGCCGGGAGAGACTCCCGGCAAAGCGTTGTTTTGGTGCTGATGGTCGAGACAGGACTCAGGCGACCGCGGCGGCGGCACGATCGAAATAGGTGCCCACTTCCGACATCAGGGCGGCGCAGTCGCCCTGGGTGATGCCGTTGCGATCGCTGGCGATGGCGATGGCGGCGTCCTTCATCTTGCGAATACCTTCGGCGACGGAAGCGCCGGGGACGCCGAGGGCGAGGTAGGTCTCACGCAGACCATTGAGGCAACGGTCTTCGAGGACCGAGGCATCACCGGTGAAAATCGCGTAGGTGATGTAGCGAAGAACGATCTCCATGTCGCGCAGACAGGCGGCCATGCGGCGGTGGGTGTAGGCGTTGCCGCCGGGGGCGATCAGGGCGGGTTGCTGGTCGAACAGATCGCGGGCGGCGTTGGTGACGATCCTGGAGGCGTTGGAGGTGATGCGGTTGACGGTGTCCATCCGTTTGTTGCTCTCGGCCACCATGGCTCCCAGGGCATCGATCTGGCCAGGGCTGAGGAATTCGCCGCGGGCGTCGGCCTGGGCGACGAGCTTGGTGAAGGCGTCGAACATGGGGGTGGCTGGGGAGCTTGGGTGACCCAACCTTAGGTTCGTCGTCCGTGGGGGTGCGAGTCCCGACACGGCTTTTTCCCCCATCGGAGCTGTCTAGGCTGAACTCCCGTTTCGCCCTTCCATGGCCGGCTCCGCCACCGTGCTGTTCGAGCCGCTGAACGGGAAGGAGCTGGCCGCGGAGGCGGCGCCGGCGCTGGCGACGCCCACCTTCACGGATCCGGCTTCAGGGCCCACCAACCCCCAGGCCCTGTGCCGTCCGTTCGGCCGTCCCGAAGGGGAGATCCGGGTGACGCTGTACCGGGATCACCACGCCTGGTGCCCCTACTGCCAGAAGGTCTGGCTGTGGCTGGAGGAGCGGCGGGTTCCCTACCGGACCCGCAAGGTGACGATGTACTGCTACGGGCAGAAGGAACCGTGGTACACCGAGCTGGTGCGGGGCGGCATGTTGCCGGCCCTCGAGCTGGACGGCCGGCTGATCACCGAAAGCGACCGCATCCTTGAAGCCCTGGAGGCCGCCTTCGGCCCGCTTGGCCAGGGCATGAACGCCCGGGAGGTGCTTCCCCTGCGCCAGCTGGAGCGACAGTTGTTCCGGGCCTGGTGCCAGTGGCTCTGCGTCCCGAGCCGTGGGGCTGCGGAGGAGGCCAGGGGCCAGCAGGGGTTCGATCGATTCGCGGAACGCGTCGCCAGCGCCCTCAGTGCCGACCCCGGTCCGTTTCTGCTGGGGGAGCTGGGCACGGCGGATCTGGTCTTCGTGCCCTACCTCGAACGCATGAACGCCAGCCTTGCTTATTACAAGGGGTACCTGCTGAGGGAGCGCCACCCGGCCATCGATCGCTGGTTCCACGCCCTCGAGCAGCGCTCCACCTACCTGGGCACCCAGAGCGACTTCCACACCCACGCCCACGACCTGCCCCCCCAGATGGGGGGCTGCCATGCCAGTGGAACGGCGGAACAGCGGGATCTGGCGCAGCGGATCGATGTCGGCCCCTGGCCGGTGGTGGCCCCGCCCGGCTCCGATCCCGAAACCAGCCAGATCGAACCGGCCGATGCGGCCGGGGTGGCCCTGGCCAGGGTGCTGCGGCACCGGGACACCCTGCTGGCGCGCAATCCCCTCGGCCGGGACGGGCTGGATCGGCCGTTGCGCTGTGCGCTCACCCTCCTGATCACGGGCCGGGTGTGCCCGCCGCCGGCTGGATCGGCCAAGGGGCTGCGCTACCTGCGCGATCGCATCAGCGTGCCGAGGGACATGCCGCTGCATGCCGCCCGTCGGCTGCGTCGCGCCCTGGAGACCACCGCCTGCCTGGATCCTGCCGACCCAGGAGCCCAGGGGGACGCGATTCCGGTGCAGCATCGCCGGGACCAGGATCCGTCCCCTTTCCTGGCCGGTGCGAAGCCCCCCGCAGGAGCGTCCCTCTAGCCTGGGACCCGTAGCTGGAGGTGGCCATGGCCCATCCTTCGTGGACCAGGCCCCTGGGAGGGAACGCCGCCATCCTGCCGCTGGCGGCGCTCTCCCTGCTGCTGGCCAGCGCGGTGCCAGGCGCCCGAGCCCTGGAGCTGGGAGGCCGCACCGAGTTCGTGCGGGCCCCCTGGAAGGTGATCCTCACCAGCTACACCACCAACGTGGGCCAATCCCCGGCGGAGTACTTCTTCACCCTCAGCCTCGATGAGCTGGCCGGTGCCTCCCTCGGCGGCCTGACCATCCAGCAGACCCGGGGTGCCGACTGGCAGTTTCCGTTTGACGTCGAGCGGACCCGGGCCTTCCTGGGCGTTCCCCGCCGCGAGGGGCGCCCGATTCCTGTGCAGACGAGCTTCGAACCTGACGCCCGGCGCTTCATCCTCAGCTTCCCTGAGCCCGTTCCCCCCGGGGCGACCGTCACCGTGTCGCTGCGGCCCTGGTTCAACCCCAACCAGGCCGACACCTACCTGTTCCAGGTGACAGCCAGCCCGGCCGGCCCGGGCCCCGTGGCCAGCCCGGTGGGGGTGGGCACCCTGCGGATCTACCAGCCCAACGACTGGTAAGCCGGGCGAGGGGCGCCAGAATGAGCCCACTTCGACGGTGTCAGCGATGCAGGCCAGCTGGAATGGAGCGGTGGTCGCCAGCAGCGACGACATCGTGACGGTGGAAGGCAATGCCTATTTCCCGGCGGAGTCGCTGGATGCCGCCTGCATCCGACCGTCCAGCCACCGCTCGTTCTGCGGCTGGAAGGGGGAAGCCCATTACTACGACCTGGTGGTGGATGGCAAGGAGAATGCCAATGCGGTTTGGTACTACCCGGAGCCGAAGGAGGCCGCCAGCAACATCCGGGGACGCGTGGCGTTCTGGAAAGGCGTGACGGTGGGCTGAGGCCCTCAGGTGCCCGGGTAGCGCAGGGTGCGCCATTCACCGCTGAGGGTGCTCACCTCCACCCCGATGCCCACGGGTCCCTGCACGGGGCCGAATTCTTCCTGCCACCAGTGCAGCGCCTCACTCCAGGCCGCATCCAGCGACTCGTAGAGGTCGTCGAGGATGGGATGGGGGTCACCCTGCTGATCCACCAGCCGGTAGGTGCGGCAGGACTGGGAACTGCCACGGTGACGGGTCTGAGGTAAGGAGATCGCCACGTCTTGCCTCGTATACAGGAATGGCATTCTGCCCCCTGTGCCAGATCGGAACTGTCACCTTCACAACATCTTCCGGTGTTGCTCCGCTGCCGGGGTCCCGGCGGCCTCCCGGGTCGGCGGGCGCTTCCGCCCCGTGCGATGGCTCACCTGGCGGCTGCGCTCCTGGTAGCGGTGCACCACCGGCAGCCTCTCCTCCTGGTAACGCTCTAGGGCCAGCTCGGGGCTGGCCGCTCCACCCGGGGCGAGCCAGCCGGCCAGGGCCACCGCATCCTCCAGTCCCGCCGTCATTCCCCGGGCCTGGGAGGAGCTCATCGCATGGGCGGCGTCGCCGATCAGGGCCACCCGTCCGGCAATGAACGCCGGCAGAGGATCGATGTCGAACGACCAGTTCGCCACCACCCCTTCCGGGGCCGTGGCGCTGATGATGGCCGCAGCATCGGCAGGCAGTTTGGCGAGGGCCGCGGCCGGCACCCCCTCCTCCAGCAGCCTCTGTCGCGTGCCGCGGTCGTCGGGGAGCTCCTCCTCCTGGAAGAAGCCCCAGTGGGTGCGCCCGTTGCCGTCCCCATCGGGGCCCAGATCGAAGAAGTTGGCGTAGATGCCCCGGCCGCGGGCGTAGACGAAGAAATCCCCGCCTGCGCAGAAGGTCTCGTCCGTCACCACCCCACGCCAGACCCGATCACCGAGGTACTGCAGGCGCCGGTCGGGGCGCAGCAGGGAGGCCACCTTGGAGAAGATCCCGTCGGCCCCGATCAGCAGATCGCCCGTCCACGGCGGGCCGTCGGCGAACCTCGCTTCCACGCCCTCGTGGGTCTGGCTCCAGCTGATCAGGGAACGTCCACCCTGGAAACCAGCGGGATCAAAATGGCCCCAGAGGGCGTCCAGGATGGCGCGCCGGTGAATCAGAAGCGACGGCAGCTCGCCGACCTCCCGTTCGGCCGGGCTGGCTTCGATCAGATCGCCCCTCAGGTTGCGGAAGACGAACCGCTGCACCGGATGGCCGCCGGCCAGCAGGTCGTCGAGAAGGCCGGGGATGGCGGCCGCCGCCACCGCCTCGACGCCGCTCTTCACCAGCAGGATCCCGCAGCCTTCGGTGCGCAGCCGTGGTGAGCGTTCGAACAGGGTGACCCTGTGACCCTGGCGCTGCAGGATCACAGAGAGCAGCAGCCCTGAGCTGCCGGCCCCCACCACGGCGATGCGAAGGCCGGCGGGGGCGGAACTCATGTGCTCACGGCGGGCTCCAGGATGCTGGCATGGAGGACGTCCATCACCTCCAGGACCTTGGTGGTTTCCTCCGGGTCCAGGCGCAGGGTGGTGGCCAGGTCGGCGAGGATCGTCTGTTCCTGGTCCTGCAGCGGACCGTCGGAGCGCATGATCTCCGCCGCCACGGCGTAGGCCGTGTGGCGCTGGCGGTCATCGAGCACTGCGGCCGCTTCCTCCATCAACCCGATCGACCCCTTGGCCCGCAGGCCCTGAAGCAGGCTGTCCATCAGGGTGATCATCTCCTTGTCGCTCCTTCCCTGGAAAGGGGCGCGGTAATCAAGGGCGTGGCGCAGGG
>NZ_JAGQBG010000115.1 GCF_024345515.1 Cyanobium sp. N5-Cardenillas | reverse complement strand
CCCGGGCCGACTGCTGGCCGTGCACCTCATGCACACCGCCCTGGTAGCCGGCTGGGCCGGCTCCATGGCGCTCTACGAGCTTGCGATCTTCGACCCCTCCGACCAGGTCCTCAACCCCATGTGGCGCCAGGGCATGTTCGTCATGCCCTTCATGGCCCGCCTGGGCGTGACCGGCAGCTGGGGGGGCTGGAGCGTCACCGGTGAAACCGGCGTCGACCCAGGCTTCTGGAGCTTCGAAGGCGTGGCTGCGGCCCACATCATCTTCAGTGGCCTGCTCTTCCTTGCCGCCATCTGGCACTGGACCTACTGGGATCTCGAGATCTGGCAGGACCCCCGCTCCGGGGAGCCAGCCCTCGACCTGCCCAAGATCTTCGGCATCCACCTGCTGCTGGCCGGCCTGGGCTGCTTCGGCTTCGGCGCCTTCCACCTCACCGGGGTCTTCGGACCGGGGATGTGGATCTCGGATCCTTACAGCCTCACGGGCCACCTTGAAGCGGTGCAGCCCTCCTGGGGACCTGAAGGCTTCAATCCCTTCAACCCTGGCGGCATCGTGGCCCACCACATCGCCGCCGGCATCGTGGGCATCATCGCCGGCATCTTCCACATCACCACCCGGCCGCCGGAACGCCTCTACAAGGCGCTCCGCATGGGCAACATCGAGACGGTGCTGGCCAGCGCGATCGCGGCGGTGTTCTTCGCGGCCTTTATCGTCGCCGGAACCATGTGGTACGGCTCGGCGGCCACGCCGGTGGAGCTGTTCGGCCCCACCCGCTACCAGTGGGATCAGAACTACTTCAAGACGGAGATCAACCGTCGCGTCCAGACCGCCATCGACAACGGCGCCACCAAGGCGGAGGCCTACGCGGCCATCCCCGAGAAGCTGGCCTTCTACGACTACGTCGGCAACAGTCCCGCCAAGGGCGGCCTGTTCCGCGTCGGCCCGATGATCAACGGTGACGGCCTGCCCACCTCCTGGCTGGGGCACATCTCCTTCACCGACAAGGAGGGCCATGACCTCGAGGTCCGTCGCCTGCCCAACTTCTTCGAGAACTTCCCGGTGGTCCTCCAGGATCAGCAGGGCATCGTCCGCGCCGACATCCCCTTCCGTCGTGCCGAGGCGAAGTACTCCTTTGAGCAGCAGGGCGTGACGGCCACCGTCTACGGCGGTGCCCTCAACGGCCAGACGTTCACCGATCCCGCCGACGTCAAGCGACTGGCCCGCAAGGCCCAGCTCGGCGAGGCCTTCGAGTTCGACCGTGAGACCTACCACTCCGACGGCACCTTCCGCAGTTCCCCCCGCGGCTGGTTCACCTTCGGCCATGCCTGCTTCGCCTTGCTCTTCTTCTTCGGCCACATCTGGCACGGTGCCCGCACCCTCTACCGTGATGTCTTCGCCGGTATCGACCCCGATCTCGGTGAGCAGGTGGAATTCGGTCTGTTCGCCAAGCTGGGCGACCGTTCCACCCGACGCCTGCCCGAGGGCTTCGTGCCCCCGGCCGGCTCCCCCCTCAGCTGACCGCCAGCCCCCCCGAGGATTCCCATGGAGAGCTTCGCTTACATCCTGATCCTGGCCCTGGCCATCTCCACGCTCTTTTTCGCGATCGCCTTCCGCGATCCCCCGAAAATCGGCAAGTGACCACGCATCCGGATTGCTTCAACCCCTGGGACACCAGGGGTTTTTTCTTGGCTGGGGCCCCAGCTGGAAGGCAAGCCCTTCTCTTTGTGCGCGTAGCTGTTTACACTCCCAACACTTGGACGCGTGCCCAGGGATGCAATGTCCCTCCTGCCAACACACCGATAGCCGTGTTCTGGAATCAAGGGCCGCCGATTCCGGACGCAGCGTGCGGCGCCGCAGGGAGTGTCTCAACTGTGATTTTCGCTTCACCACCTACGAACGGGTCGAGACGGTCCCGATCACCGTGGTCAAGCGCAACGGCAGCAGAGAAACCTTCAACCGCAGCAAACTGCTGCATGGTCTGCTGAGGGCCTCCGAGAAAACAGGTCTCGAACCCTCCCGGCTGGAGGCCGTCGTCGACGACATCGAACTGGTGCTGCAGCAGCGGGCCGGCCGTGAGGTGAGCAGCAACGAGATCGGGGAGCTGGTGCTGCAGCGCCTGCGGGAGATGAGCGAAGTCGCCTACGTGCGCTTCGCCTCCGTCTACCGCCAGTTCCAGAGCGTCAGCGATTTCGTGGCCACCCTGGAAGGCCTGGGGAACCGGGGCAAGACCAAGAACCGCCTGGTGGTGGTCGGCTGAGGCCGGCTCCAGCGCGTTGAGCGGCTCTCCTGCCGACCCATTGATAGAGTGCTCGATCGGGTGTGCGCTGCAGGCGGGCAGTCACCCCGTTCCTTCGCACTGCCGCCGGCAGACCGCCCCAGCTCCATGACCCTCACTCCTTCTTCCGAAGCCGACACCCTCGAGGCCCTCACGCCGATCAGCAGCGAGGAGGCCGCCGACATCGAGATCACAGCGGAACTCGATCTGGCGATCCCGGAAGAGGTGCCCAGCGCCGACGACTCCAGCAGCAGGGTCAGCGCTCGGGACGGCGACGGTGTGGGCTTCACGCTGGACGAGTTCGCGGCCCTGCTCAGCAAGTACGACTACAACTTCAAGCCCGGTGACGTCGTCAACGGCACCGTGTTCGCCCTGGAATCGAAGGGCGCCATGATCGACATCGGCGCCAAGACCGCCGCCTTCATGCCTCTCCAGGAGGTTTCCATCAACCGCGTCGAGCATCTCTCCGACGTGCTCGAACCTGGCGAGGTGCGCGAATTCTTCATCCTCAGCGAGGAGAACGAGGACGGCCAGCTCACCCTTTCGGTGCGCCGCATCGAGTACCAGCGTGCCTGGGAGCGGGTGCGCCAGCTTCAGAAAGAAGACGCCACCATCTACAGCGAAGTGTTCGCCACCAACCGCGGCGGCGCGCTGGTGCGGGTGGAGGGCCTGCGGGGCTTCATCCCGGGCAGCCACATCAGCACCCGCAAGGCCAAGGAGGAGCTCGTGGCCGACTTCCTCCCCCTCAAGTTCCTGGAGGTGGACGAAGAGCGCAACCGCCTGGTGCTGAGCCATCGCCGCGCCCTGGTGGAGCGCAAGATGAATCGCCTCGAAGTGGGCGAAGTGGTGCTGGGAACGGTCCGTGGCATCAAGCCCTACGGCGCCTTCATCGACATCGGTGGTGTCAGCGGTCTGCTGCACATCTCCGAGATCAGCCACGAGCACATCGAGACGCCCCACACGGTGCTCAATGTCAACGATCAGATGAAGGTGATGATCATCGATCTCGACGCCGAGAGGGGCCGGATCTCCCTCTCCACCAAGGCCCTTGAGCCGGAACCCGGCGACATGCTGAGTGATCCCCAGAAGGTGTTCGACAAGGCCGAGGAAATGGCTGCCCGCTACAAGCAGATGCTGCTGGAGCAGGCCGAAGACAACGAGCCCATGGGCGTCTCGCTCGAATGAAGTTCCCGGCTCCGGCCCTCTGACCATGGTGCTTCTGTCCTTGCGGGGCACGCCCCTTCCATGCGGGGATCGTCAACTGGAGGCGGTGCTGTTCGACAAGGACGGCACCATGAGCCACAGCGAGCCCATGCTCGTGGCCCTGGCCCAGGCCAGGGTCTTTCACTGTCTGGCCCTGGCCGATCTGGCCAGCGGCGACCCGGAGCGTCACCGCGACCTGGGCGACCTGCTGCACCGCGCCTACGGCCTTGCCCCTGAAGGCGTCCATCCCGCCGGCACCATGGCGGTGGCCAGCCGCGACCAGAACCTGGTGGCCACCGCCACCGCCCTCGTGCAGGTGGGCCTGGGCTGGCCCGAAGCCCTGGCGATGGCCGAAACCGTGTTCGCCCGCACCGACGCCCTGCACGGCCAGGGAAGCGAGCGGCGGCCAGCCCCCACCGCCGGCCTGCTCCCGTTGCTGGAGTCCCTGCGGCTGGCGGGGGTGCGCTGTGCCGTGATCAGCAACGACCATGTCGAGGGCATCGAAGCGTTCCTGGCCGCCCATGATCTGGCGTCCTACGTGCAGGCCATCTGGAGCGCCGAACACCAGCCCCGCAAGCCTGACCCCGCCGCCGTCCATGGCCTGTGCGCCGAACTGGGCGTGGCCGCGGAAAGCTGCGCCCTGATCGGTGACGCCAACAGCGACCTGCGCATGGCCCGTGCCGCCGGGCTGCCGGTGGTGCTGGGCTACCGGGCCGGCTGGCGGCGGCCGGTGGATCTGGATGACGCCTTCCTGCAGCTGGATCACTGGCGGGAACTCACCGTGGTGCCGGGGGCGGTCAACCCGTGGGAATAAGCTCACCTATCGACTGATCGCATTCCCCCATGAGCCGTTTCGTCTTCACCTCTGAATCGGTGACGGAAGGCCACCCCGACAAGATCTGCGACCAGGTCAGTGATGCCGTGCTTGACGCCCTGCTGGCCCAGGACCCGGCCAGCCGGGTGGCCTGCGAGACCGTGGTCAACACCGGCCTCTGCCTGATCACGGGGGAAGTCACCACCAACGCCCGGGTCGACTTCAACACCCTCGTGCGGGGCGTGATCGAACAGATCGGCTACAGCGGTGCCCGCGCCGGGGGCTTCGATGCCAGGAGCTGCGCCGTGCTGATCGCCCTCGATCAACAGTCGCCGGACATCGCCCAGGGGGTGGATGAGGCCGACGACCATGCCGGCGACCCCCTCGACAAGGTGGGAGCCGGCGACCAGGGCATCATGTTCGGCTACGCCTGCGACGAAACGCCGGAGCTGATGCCCCTGCCCATCAGCCTGGCCCACCGGCTGGCCCTGCGGCTGGCCCAGGTGCGCCACGACGGCAGCCTCGGCTACCTGCTCCCCGACGGCAAAACCCAGGTGAGCGTGGAGTACGAGAACAACCGCCCCGTGGCGATCGACACGATCCTCATCTCCACCCAGCACACCGCCGAAGTGGCGGGCCTCAGCGAGGAGAAGGCGGTGCAGCAGCGCATCAAGGACGACCTCTGGACGCACGTGGTGCTCCCCGCCACCGCCGATCTGTCCCTCCAGCCCTCCAAGGAGAGCACCCGCTTCTACGTCAACCCCACCGGCAAGTTCGTGGTGGGGGGCCCCCAGGGCGACGCCGGGCTGACGGGCCGCAAGATCATCGTCGACACCTACGGCGGCTATGCCCGCCACGGCGGCGGTGCCTTCTCCGGCAAGGATCCCACCAAGGTGGACCGCTCTGCTGCCTATGCCGCCCGCTACGTGGCCAAGGCGCTTGTGGCGGCAGGTCTGGCCCACAAGGCCGAGGTGCAGCTCAGCTACGCCATCGGCGTGGCCCGGCCCGTGAGCATCCTGGTGGAGAGCTTCGGCACCGGTGCCCTCGACAATGCCGACCTCACCGCCCTGGTGCAGGAGCATTTCGACCTGCGGCCCGGCGCGATCATCGAGACCTTCGGCCTGCGGGAACTGCCCCAGCAGCGGGGCGGCCGCTTCTACCAGGACGTAGCGGCCTACGGCCACTTCGGCCGCAAGGACCTCGACCTCCCCTGGGAGGACGTGACCGCCATCGCCGCCACCCTGAAGCAGGCCACGGCGAGCCGTGTCAGCGCTGTTTCTGGGGGTTGACCTCGGCAGCAGCGGCCTGCGCCTGGCCGTTCTGGCGGAAACCGGTGCCGCCGGCGGCCAGCCGGACGACCCGCTGCTGAGCCGGCAGTCCCCCTACCCCGGTCGCCTGGAAGAGCCGGGTGCCTGGCGGCAGGGGCTGATCGCGCTGCTGGCCACCGTTCCCGAAGAGATCCGCCGGAGGGTGGGGGCCGTTGCCATCGATGGCACCTCCGGCACCCTGCTGGCCTGCGGGCCGGACGGCCGCCTGCTGCCACCGCCCCTGGAGCAGGCCCTGCCTTACCACCTGGCCTGCACGGAACAGTCCGGGGCCATCACGGCGCTGCTGGGCCAGGCGTCCGGCGGCGTGCCCAGCCATCCCGCCGCCAGCGCCAGCGGCAGCCTGGCCCGGGCCCTGCGGCTGCTGGCCCGGGCCCGTGAGGCGAGGCTCACTCCGGGCCTGCTGCTGCGCCACCAGGCCGACTGGCTGATGGGCTGGTTGCTGGACGACTGGCGCTGGGGCGAGGAGGGCAACAACGTGCGTCTGGGCTGGGATCTACAGCAGGGACACTGGCTTGCTGGTGTGGCGTCAGGCCTGGGCGTGGAGACGCTGCCACGGATCCGCTCCAGCGGCAGCCTGCTGGGCCCGCTCGCCCCTGCGGCGGCGGCGTGCCTGGGCCTGCCCGGGGACTGCCAGGTGGTGGCGGGCAGCACCGATGCCAATGCCGCCGTGCTCGCCGCCGACCCCCAGGCCGGCGATGGCATCGCCGTGCTGGGCACCACCCTGGTGCTGAAGCAGTTCGTGGCGGCCCCCCTGGCCGGTGCCGGCCTCAGCAACCACCGGGTGGCCGGCCGCTGGCTGGCGGGAGGCGCCTCCAACGCCGGCGCCGGCGTGCTGCGCCGCTTCTTCGATGATGCCCAGATCGCGGCGCTGAGCCGCCAGATCACAACGGACCGCCCGACGGGGATCCACCTGCGCCCCCTGAGCCGCAAAGGGGAACGCTTTCCCGTCGACGACCCGGAGCTTGAGCCGATCCTGGGGCCGAGGCCCGTCAGCGATGCCCGCTACCTGCAGGCCCTGCTCGAGGGCCTCACCGCCATTGAGGCGACGGGCTGGCAACGGCTGCGGCAGCTGGGGGCGCCGGCCCTGCAGCGGGTGATCAGCGTCGGTGGCGGCGCCCGCAACAGCCAGTGGCGGGCCCTGCGCTCGCGGGCCCTGGGGATCCCGGTGCTCAACCGACCGAAACGCACGGCGGCCCTGGGCATGGCCCTGCTGGCCAGGGCCAGCTTCAGGATGGAGATCGAATCAGCACCCCTACGGCCATGAACGAACGTCTCAGCTCGATCGTCTCCATCGCGCTGTTCATTGTGCTGGCCGGCTTTGTGGGGTTCAGCGGTGTGCGGCTGGGCCTGCTGCTCTGGCAGCGGTTCGCCGGCGCCTGAGCCCAGAATCCCCCCATCCGCTTCCACCCCATGGCCGCCGACCCCCTCACCGCCGCGGTGAGCGACCGCATCTGCAAGCACATGAACGACGACCATGCCGAGGCCGTCCTGGCCTATGCCCGCCACTACGGCGGCTGCACCGAGGCCCGGGAGGCTCGGATGGTGGCCGTGGAGCCCGAGGCCATGCGCCTCGAGGTGGATGGCGCCCCGGTGGAGGTGCCCTTCGACCACGCCCTCAGCGACAGCGAGGACGCCCATCGCACCCTGGTGGCCATGCTGCGGTCGCTCCCCGGGAAAGCTTGAAGCAGCGACTGCGCCGCACTGGGCGGCGCCAGACCCCTGACCCTCCTCGCCCGCCTGGGGCGGCTGCCGCTCGACTGGATCGCCGCCACCCCCTGCCCCCTGTGTCGCGGCCTGCAGCCGCCACAGCACGGGGCCGCAGCTCCCTGCCCCACCTGCCGCCTCCAGCTCCCCCTGCCGGCCGGGGGCCAGCGGGGCAACGAGCCCCTGCTGTGGTGGGCGGCCGGGTCCTACGACGGAGAGCTGCGTCGGTTACTGCTCGGGTTGCGGCAGCGGCCTGAGCAGTCCCGGATCGCCGCCCTGGTGCGGGTGCTGGCGGAGGGGCTGCCCCAATGGCGGCGGCGACCGCTGCTGGTGCCGATCCCGAGCTGGAAACGGCGCGGCAACCCCCTGCCCGCCCTGGTGTGCGGCCAGCTCGTCCGCCAGCTGGGCTACCGCCACGACGACCTGCTGGAACGCTCGCGGCCGGTGCTCGGCCAGCACCACCTGAAGCGGGCCATGCGCCTGGCCAACCAGGACGGGGCCTTCCACTGCCGCCGCGGTCCCCGCCCTGGCGAAGCCTCGGGACGGCCGGTCCTGATCGTCGATGACATCCTCACCAGCGGCGCCACCGGGTGCAACGCCGCCCGGGCCCTGGAAACGCTCGGCTGGCCGGTGGTGGGGATGCTCTGCCTGGCCCGCACCCCTCGGGGCCGAGCCCGCAGCGGGCCGTGATCTAAGATCCGAACGTCGCTTCGGCGACGGGCCGGGATAGCTCAGTTGGTAGAGCAGGCGACTGAAAATCGCCGTGTCCCCAGTTCAAATCTGGGTCCTGGCATTGCGTGCGGACTGCGCTGCAGCCCATCACCATGCCCCAGCCGCCTTCGACATCCAGCCAGATCTTCAACAACGCCGACAGCTTTGCCCAGGCGTTCGACGAAGCCTGGCAGGCCCACAGCCGCCAGGAGCCTTCCCACGGCCTGTCGGCCACCGAAAAGCTCGAGGCCATCCTCGGCTCCGTGGCCGACCACCCCTTCGCCCAGGGCGATCCGGCCACGGCCCGCCAGGTGGGCGCCTTCCGCATCCGCCTGCTCGACCTCTAGGTTGCGCCCCATGAGCAGCTCCCTCGCCCGCCTCATCCAGCAGCTGAGCGCTGGCTTCAGCAACCAGGCCCAGGCCTTCGACAACCCGCCCCTCTACGCCCACATCCTGGTCAAGTTCCGGCCGCTGCCCCAGCTGGCCCCAGGTTCGCTGCTGCTCGAACAGACCTACGCCATCACCCCAGGCACGCCCTACCGGATTCGGGTGCTCCGGGCCGAGCAGCGCGACGGCGCGCTGATCATCCACAACCAGGCCCTGCGCGACGAGCAGCGCTTCTGGGGGGCCATCGAAGACGAAGGGAGACGGGCGCAAATCACGGCGGCCGACCTGCTGCCCCTGGAAGGCTGCACCTATCTGGTGCGGGAGCAGGGCGAAGGCTTCAGTGGCGAGGTGGAACCCGGTTGCCGTTGTCTGGTGGAACGCAAGGGCAGTCTCGCCTATCTGGTCAGCAGCTTCGAGATCGACCCCCGGGGCATGCGCACCATCGATCGGGGCCACGATCCGGCCACCCATGAGCAGCTGTGGGGATCGCTGGCCGGGCCGTTCGCATTCGAGCGCACCCACGACTACAGCGGCGACATCCCCCCGGCCTGGCTGGAGAACTGACGACGGAGGCCAGGGAGGCACCCGGGCCTTCAGCCGGCGATCAGTTCGTCCATGAAGGGCTGCTCCCCCTCGTCGAGGAAGGGGTCGGAGTCCTCCGGGCCCAGATCGAAGCTTTCCTCCTCCGTCAGGGAGCCCGGCAGTTCCTGCTGCAGAGCCGGCGGCTGCACCGCCTGCAGATGGCGGGACCCCCCGGTGCGATCCAGACCCCGAAGCGCCGCCTCGATCCTGGCCAGTCGCTCTTCGGTCTCGCCCAGCCGCTGGTCCATGGCCACCCCATGGGCCGCTTCGAGGCCGGCGACCTCCTGCAGACGCGCGCCGATCCGCTCGTCATGGCCCTCCAGCCGTTCCTCGAGCTCCAACAGGCGGTAGGTGAGCGCTTCGGCGACCTGGGAGAGGACCTGCAGCTGGTCGGCCAACCGCAGGGAGGCGTCCTCGGACAGGGGCACAACAGCAGTCATGACGGCACCGGGATGATGGCCGGATGGTATCGGGATGGGGCCAGTCCGCCAGGGGGCACAACGCCGGCGGCTGATGGGGTCGGCCAGGGCCGACCCGCTCGGGGGGTTTGTAACGATTCTGACAACCCTGTCGTGGCGAGCGGACAGGCCCATAGGATCCGCCTTGCAGCCCATGATCGGGACGTTTGCTGCAGCCGTCCTCGAAGGCGTCTGCCCATCGCGCAGTGGCTTCGCGCCCTGCCCTCC
>NZ_JAGQBG010000114.1 GCF_024345515.1 Cyanobium sp. N5-Cardenillas | reverse complement strand
TTGCCCAGCTCATCGGCCACCGCCGGCATGGCCTGGCGCAGGGCCACCAGCTGGCGCCGCAGTCCCTGGGCCGTCTCCAGCTCGAGCCGCCGGGCGGCCACCAAGGCGCCTGGGGCAACGGGGGCGGCGGGGGCGTCGAGGCGGTCGGCCTGGGCGACCAGGGCGGCACCGAGGTCGGCCAGGAACCGGCGCAGCCGCTGCCGGTTGCCTTCCACCGCCAGGTCGGGCCAGAACAGGCGCAGGGACAGCAGGGCCACGAGGATGCCGGCCGCGGTCCAGAACAGACGCACCGGGACCCAGATCCCCAGTTCACCGTCGTGGACCAGCCAGCCCATCACGATGATGTTGCTGCCCACTTTGTAACCCACCTCCAGCCCCAGGCTCGCCCCCAGCAGTCGCATGGCGACCAGGGCCAGGCTCAGCCCCAGGGGCAGGGGCAGGTGGCTCAGGCCGGTGAACGACACCACCAGCACCAGGGCTCCCGCCACCGATCCGAGCAGTCGCTGGCGACCCAGGCCGATGGATCCCCCGTAGGTGCCGGTGCAGACCACCAGCACGGCCAACGGGGCGTAGAAGCCGTAGGCCAACGGGGCAAGGGCGCCGAAGCCGTTCATCAGGCCGGCGGTCAGGGCCAGGCGCAGCTCGGAGCGGCGAATCAGCATCGGGCCACCAGGCTGAGGGTGCGCAGGCTCGCCAGCAGCGGGTGCTGCTCCTGGGCCAGGGCCAGCAGCGGCAGCAGGGGCAGCGACCGCTGCCGGGCCAGGGCCTGCCAGGGCCGGGGGTCCGGGGCTGGGGCCGGCAGGGAGCCCCCCTCGAGCAGGGCCCCGATGCGTGCCATCCCCGCCGCCAGCGGATCGTTGCCGCCATCGCCGGCGGCGGCAGAACCTGGGCGGAGACGGTCGGGCAGGCCAGCCAGCAACCGTTCCCACTGCACCCAGTGGTGCTGGACCGCTGCCCAGAGCTGCAGCCGCTGGGACCAGCGCTGCCCCTGCATCCGCCGGCCATGGGGTCCCCGGCGCTCCTCGGCCACCAGCTGTTCCATGGCCACCAGGTCGTGGCTGAGTTGGGCCGGGGGCAGGGGCAGGGGCCGTTCCCCCCGGCCCTCGAGCCAGTCCCGCTGCCGCTGCAGTTGGGCGATGTAGCCGTTGCGCAGGCCAGCTTCCAGTCGCATCAGCCGGTCGACGCCCCGCCGGGGCCAGAACAGCAGGCCCACCAGAATGGCGATCACGCAGCCGACGGCCGTGTCCAGGGTGCGGTTGAACACGTAGTCCCAGTTCAGGGCCACATGGCTCGGAATCATCAGGAACATCAGGCTGACCAGGGTCGCGGTCCCGGCGGCCGACTGCCAGCCCAGCCAGCGCAGCAGGGGCAGGATGAACAGAAGCGACACCAGCACCCCCAGCCAGCCGGCCAGCACCGTGTGCACCAGAAAGGTCACCAGCCCACCGGTGATGGTGCCGAACACCCGCACCCTGGCGGCCTGGAGGCTGAGGTCATCGCCGTCCTCCATGACCGTGACCACCGCCAGCATCGGGTACCACACGTAGGCGATCCGCTCGAACCAGAGCGACAGGGCGGCGGTGACGAAGGCGGCCACCCCGAGCCTCAGGCTGTTGCGAAGCAGGGCGGATCGCACGGACCTCTGGGGCGCTCGACAGGCAGGAGCCTATGGACATTCATGGTCCCCGGCTGGTGGCCGATACGCCAGGGCTGGGTGCCGGTGCGCGATGGTTGATGGCCACGTGTCGTGTCGCGGCCAGCCATGGTCCTCTCGCTGAGCCCGGATCTGGAAGCCCTGCTGCGGCTTGGCATGGCGGTGCTCTGCGGACTGGCCGTGGGAATCAACCGGGCACACCATGGCAGCCGGGCCCACCCCAACAGGTTGCGGGTGCATGTACTGGTGGGAATGAGCGCCTGCCTGATGGTTCTGGCGGCCGGCCCCGATCCCCAGGCCCGCAGCCGAGTGATTCAGGGCGTGGCGACGGGCGTCGGCTTCCTGGGGGCCGGCGAGATCCTGGTGCCTCCGGTGCGTCCGAAGCACGGCATTCCGGAGGTGCGGGGCCTGAGCAGCGCGGCCTCGATCTGGTTCACGGCGGCTCTCGGCGTCACCGTGGCGGTCTCCAGCCCGGTGCCGGTGCTGATGGCCCTCGGTCTGGCCCTGGTCACCCTCTCCGACCGTGACGGCCACCCGCCCGACGGGGGCAGCGATGAAGCTCCGGCTCCGGCCGAAGAGGTCAGAAAAGGAAACGGTGGCGGCCGTTCGTAGCATTGGCCTGGCCGTCGCCCTCCGCTTCGAGGGGATCGCCCTCGGGAGCCGGCCAGACGGCGTCCCAATAACTGATGCCATCCTTGTAGAAGGGGCGGCCGTCCAGCCTCTGGGTGTCCAGCTGGGTGCTGCCCATGGCGGTGATCAGGCCGCCCAGCTCCATCGGCCCGAGGTCGGTCCGGATGTCCTGGCGGGCGGCCATCATCAGGGCCGGCAGGCGCACCAAATACTCGGGTCGGGTGAGTTTGCGGAACAGGGATTTGAGGGCCAGCTGCTGGCGGTCCATGCGGCCGAGGTCGCCGGTTTCATCGTGGCGGAAGCGCAGGAAGCCCTCCAGATCCTTGCCCCGCAGGGTCTGCACCCCGGGCTGCAGATCAATGGACAGCCCCTGGCTCCGGTCTTCATAGAGCATGCGTTTGGGCACATCCACCTCGATCCCCCCGAGCACGTCGGCCATCTGGCGAATGGAGGAGAGATTGACGACCAGATGGTGCTGGATGGGACGGCCCAGGCGCTGGGAAACCTCACGCTTCACCGCTTCGATGCCGCCCAGGTTGTAGAGGGCATTGATCTTGACCGGTCCGAAACTCTCGGCCTCGATGTAGGTGTCGCGCGGGATCTGGGTGATGCTGGTGCGGTTGCCATCAATGCGCAGGGTGGCGATCACATCGGTGTTGCCGCCGCCCACGTCGGTGCCGAGGATCAGCACATCCTGGCGGCCCATGCCGCCGCTCCAGGCGGCGAAGGGGTTGGTGAGCGCCGCGCCACCCCCGGCGTTGGCTCTTGCCGCGATCAACTGGGCCAGGGGCCCGGCCAGCAGCAGGCCCGCCCCAAGACCGCAGGCGACGGCGATGAGGACGGGCGCGCGCCGACGCGCCGGCCTGGGTTTAGACATCTTCATTCAATCCAAACTAAGCCCACTGGGCTCAGCGCAGGGCTTCCTCCGACCTCAGCCCGGTCTGCACACGCCAGAGGGCGGCATAGGCCCCGTTCCGGGCGAGCAGATCGTCATGGCCGCCGCTCTCAACGATCCTGCCCCGTTCCATCACCACGATCCGATCAGCGTGGCGCACCGTGCTCAGCCGGTGGGCGATCACCAGGGTGGTGCGTGAGGCGGTGATGCGGTCGAGGGAGCGCTGGATCGCGGCCTCCGTTTCGTTGTCGACGGCGGCGGTGGCCTCATCCAGCACCAGGACTGGCGGATCCTTGAGAATCGCTCGGGCCAGGGCGATGCGTTGGCGCTGGCCTCCGGACAGGCGCAGGCCCCGCTCGCCCACCACGGTGTTGTATCCCTGGGGCAGCGCGTGGATGAACGCGGCCGCCTCGGCCAGGCCGGCGGCCCTGGCGATCGCCCCACGGCTGGCTTGGAAGCTGCCGTAGGCGATGTTCTCGGCGACGGTGCCGTGGAAGAGGAACACCTCCTGGCTCACCAGACCGATGGCCCGGCGCAGGTCCTGCAGCGCCACCTGCTCTATTGCCACGCCATCGAGCAGGACCCGGCCCGCCTGGATCGCATACAGCCGCAGCAGCAGCTTGACAATGGTGCTCTTGCCGGAGCCGGTGGCCCCCACAATCCCCAGGGTGGCACCCGCGGGCACCTCCAGATCAAAGCCTTCCAGAAGCCTGTCGCGGCCGGCGTAGGCGAAGTCGACGGACTCGAAACGGATGTGACCGCGGACGGTGGCTATCGGCAGCGGGCGGTGGCCGCTGGGGATGGCGATGGGGGTGTCCAGCAGATCCATCACCCGGTGGGTGGAGGCCATGGCGCGCTGGTAGTCGTCGAGGGTGCGACCCAGGGTGGTGAGCGGCCACAGCAGCCGCTGGGTGATGAAAACGAGAAACGAATAGGTGCCGATGGCGATGGCCCCACGCCAGGCCTGCAAACCACCGATCACGAGGATCGCGATGAACGCGAACAGGATCGCGAACCGGATCAGGGGGATGAAGGCCGCCGACAGGCGGATGGCCTGGCCGTTGCTGGCGCGGTAGGCCTGACTCTGGGCGATCAGCCGTTGTTTCTCCCACTCCTCCGCGGCGTAGCTCTTGATGGTGAGCATGCCGCCGATGTTGTTGCTCAGGAGGCTGGCCAGATCACCGGCCCGTTCGCGCACCTCCCGATAGCGCGGGGCCAGCCGCCGCTGAAACCGCAGGGACCCCCACAGGATCAGCGGAATCGGCAGGAAGGAGACGCCCGCCACGGTGGGGGACAGCACGAGCATCGTGCCGCCCACCGCCAGGACGGTGGTGACCAGCTGCAGGATCTCGTTGGCCCCCTGATCGAGGAAGCGCTCCAGCTGGTTGATGTCGTCGTTGAGGACCGTGAGCAGACGTCCGCTGCTGCCGGCTTCGAAGAAGCCCATCTCCAGGTGCTGGAGGTGGTCGTAGGCCTCGACGCGCAGCTCGTGCTGGACGGTCTGGGCGAGGCGACGCCACAGCAGGGCGTACAGGTATTCGAACAGGGATTCGGCGCTCCAGATCAGGAACGAGAGCAGCGCCAGCACCCCCAGCTGGCCGGGAACGGTGCTGAAGCCGAGCCCGGCCAGCCAGGAGGTGCGCTGCTGGACCACCACATCCACCGCCAGGCCGATGAGGACGGGCGGCGCCAGGTCGAACAGTTTGTTGAGGACCGAACAGGCCGCCGCCAGCCGGACGAGCCTGCGGTGGGGCCGCAGGCTGGCCAGCAGACGGGAGAGCCCAGGTGCTGGGGTGGTCGGCGCCCTGGCGCCATCAACGGCCATGGAGGCCGCAGGCGTCACCAGCGATTGCCACCGCCGCCGCCACCCCCGTAGCCGCCGCCGCCGCCGTAGCCGCCACCACCGGAGCGGCCACCGCCGCCTCCGCCGGGGCGACCACCGCCGCCGCCGTAGCCGCCACCACCGGAGCGGCCGCCGCCACCGCCACCACCGCCTTCACGGGGTGTGGCCTTGTTGACGCGGATCATGCGGCCCATCCATTCGACGTCCTGGAGGTCGTCGATGGCCTTCTGCTCGGAGGCATCGTCGGCCAGTTCGATGAAGGCGAAGCCACGCTTGCGACCCGTTTCCCGGTCGAGGGGAAGGCTGCACTGACGGACCTCGCCGTACTGGCCGAAGAGATCGAGAAGGTCCTCGCGTTCAGCCTGGAACGAGAGGTTGCCGACGTAGATGGTCATTCAATGAAAAAGCTGGAACGGATTCCTCCGGTGTCGGGAATCCCATGGAAAGCAGGCGGTCGGCATGGAGCGCAGATCGGGTCCAGAAGGGGTCCGGTTCTGTTGGGCCTGTGCCGTCGGTGCGTGCCGAAGGGAGCCAGAACGGCATGGAACTCGGTGAAGCCTACAACCGAGCCCCTTGGCTCCATGGAGAAGTTTGAAGCGGAAGCGAAGCAATTCCGAAATTTTCCCCGGCCCTGGCCAGGACGCTCCATTGTCAGCAAACCCTGATCAAGCTGATCTCATGAAGACCGCCCCCGTCCCCTGGAGCCTCACCTGGCGTGAGGATGGCGAGCTCGGCACCCAGGATCTTTTCGACCTGCTCCAGGTTCTTGTGGCCAACGAAAGTCACGAGGTCCAGATGTCCCTGATCAGCGCCGTGGAGCAGCTCACGGTGAGTGAGCCCCAGGTGATGGTCTGCGAGCAAGTGACCCGGATGTGGGCCTGAGGGCCCCGATCAGATCGGGTAGCGCTTCGAGGTGGCGTCCTTGCAGCTGCTGCGGGCCGAGTCGATGCTGCTGCCGCTCGTGATGCGATCGGCCACACAGCTGCAGGCGTAGTTGGCCATCCCGTCGGGAGCTTTCTTGCCGGACTGGGCCAGCTCCGTTTCGAAGGCGGAGAGGCAGATCGAGCGCACCACCTCGAGGATGGGGCCGGAGGCCGCCTGCGCCGGCCCCCCCGCCGGCCCGAAAGCTGCCAGGGCCACCAGGCTGAGGATCAGCCAGCCAGCACCTGGCAGGACGCGGGGGGAACGCAGACGGGGCCGCTGCTGGGAAGGCATGGTGAGTTGGCGTGGTGAACGCCGGCGAGGGGAATCAGGAGCCCAGTCGGGAGATCTGAAGTTCCTTGTTCATCACCCGCAGGCGACGAAGGTCCGCGAAAACGTCGTCAGGCATGCCCTTGGGCAGGTCGACGGTGCTGTGGGCATCGAAGATGCGGATCTTTCCGATCGAGCGGCCGGCGAGGCCGGATTCGTTGGCGATGGCGCCCACAATGTTCCCGGGCTTGACCCGATCGCGCCAGCCCACTTCGATCCGGAACCGTTCCATGTTGTCTTCGGGGCCGTCCTCGCCGCGTTCCTGGCCGCGGTCGTTGAAGGGCCGGCGATCACCACCCCGCTCCCTGTCGCCACGGTCGCGATCCCTGGTGGGGGCACCGGGACGGGACTGACCCCAGCGCTCCTCACCCTGCAGCAGCAGGGGTTTGCCGCCAAGGCCGAGCTCAAGGGCGGCGAGGGCCAGCTGGTCGGGGCTGCAGGATTGCTCCTGGGCCACCCGTTGCAGGATTTCGGCCAGCAAGGCCCGCTCCTCCGGGTTGCAGACCGGTTGCTGCAGGGCCGTGGTGAGTTTCTGACGCAGGCGATCAAGGCGGTGCTGGTTGATGCTGGCGTTGCCGGGCACCTCCATCACTTCGATCGGCTGGTTCACGGCGCGCTCCAGACCCCCCAGGAAGCGGCGCTCCCGCGGGGTCAGGAACAGGATCGCCTCGCCGCTTCGCCCGGCCCGACCGGTGCGGCCGATGCGGTGCACGTAGGCCTCGCCGTCAAAGGGGATGTCGTAGTTGATGACCAGGCCAATGCGGTCGACATCGAGGCCCCTGGCCGCCACATCGGTGGCCACCAGTACGTTGACGCGACCATCGCGCAGACGCTCGATCGTGCGCTCCCGCTGGGTCTGGGGCACGTCGCCGTTGAGGACCGCCACGTCGTAGCCGTGCTGCTCCAGGGACTCGGCCACCGTCAGGGTGATGGCCTTGGTGCGGGCGAAGATGATCACCCCTTCGCTGCCCTCGGCTTCCAGCACCCGTTCGAGGGCCTCGAGCTTCTGGGGACCGTTGACGACCAGGTGCCGCTGGCGGATGCGGCGGCCGTCAGCGGCCTTCTGGCGGATGGTGACTTCGGCCGGGTCCTTGAGATAGTTCTGGGAGATGCGGCGGATCTCCGAGGGCATGGTGGCGGAGAACAGCACCACCTGACGCTCGGCAGGGAGCTGCTCGAGCACCCACTTGACGTCGTCGATGAAGCCCATGCGGAGCATTTCATCGGCTTCGTCCAGCACCAGGCTGCGCAGACCGGAGAGGTCGAGGGTGCCCTGGCGCATGTGATCCATCACCCGGCCGGGGGTACCCACGACGATCTGCACACCCCGACGCAGATGCTGGATCTGGTCGCGGAAATCGGCGCCGCCGTAGATCGGCAGCACCTTGACGCCCTTCATGCAGGCCGCATAGCTGTTGAAGGCCTCGGCCACCTGCATCGCCAGTTCGCGGGTGGGGGTCAGCACCAACACCTGGGGGGTGCGTTGACCGGCATCGAGGCGCTCCAGCAAAGGCAGGCCGAAGGCCGCGGTCTTGCCGGTGCCGGTCTGGGCCTGGCCCACCAGGTCGCGGCCGAGCATCAACTCGGGAATGGCGGCTTTCTGGATCGGGGAGGGTTCCTCAAAGCCGATGGCCGCCAGGCCGTCGAGGAGTTCACGGCGCAGGCCGAAGGCGGCGAAGGCGCTGACGGGGACGGAGGTTTCCGTCACGGAAAGGGCGATGGTGAGGTCGTCCTCCGGGGGAGCCACGACGGACGAGAGGACAGTGTCCTGGCAAGGCTGCTCAATGGCCGCCTGGGAATCAGCGGCACCGATGAGGGTGCTGCCGTCAATGATCTGGGTCACGGAATGCTGGAGCCTGGTGAATCCTTCAACGCAGGCCGGCAGCGGACCGTGGGAATGGGTGCCCTGCACCCGGGCTGCCTTGCCCTTGCTCAAAGGTTGAAATGAGACTTTACCACCCGGCCGTAATCATCGCTGAGTCGCTCGATGTCGTCCTCCCGCAGCTGCGTGCCCAGCTGCACCTCGATGATTTCAAGGTCGGAGGCTGCCGCCGCCGCCGCCCGATGGACGCCGCCGCAGGGGACGAACAGGGTCGCGCCCGGGACCGCGGCGAGGCCTTCGCCATCGCACTCCATCTCGCCGGTGCCGGCCACCACCACCCAGTGCTCGCTGCGGTGGTGGTGGCGCTGGAGGCTGATGCGTTGATCCGCCGTGATCAGAATCCGTTTGACGAGATAGCCGGGGCCCGTCGCCAGGGTTTCGAACCATCCCCAGGGACGGTGGACCCTCGCCCTGCTGAAAGCTGTCAACGGCCGCCGCTGGGTGGGGATGTCGGATGGAGAAAAGACTGACCGGAACCACCTGGGGCCAGGGAATCCATGGGGGTCGTCCCTGTCGACCTCGCGGCACCTGAGGGGCCATGTCCGGCGAGGCCGGGCCGATCCTTCGTGACGATGCTTGAGGGCATTCCTCGAGGGGTCTGGAGAAATGGAGGGTCTCCCGGAAGGGGAGAAATCCCAGCGGTGGAGACGATTGGAGCAGGGGGTCCGGAGAGCTCGACCGGGGTACCGCGCCGATGCATGAAGTATGGATCTGGGGCCGATGGCGGCCCCGGACGGTTCACTTTTCGTAGACACCCAAGGCCGCCTCGGTGAGCAGCAGGGCGCCCCGCCTGGCCCGGGTCAGGGCGGTGTAGAGCAGGCGGCCATCCTGGGATCCGCCGCTGGGCAGCAGCACGATCACCTCCTCGGCTTCGCTGCCCTGGGCCTTGTGCACCGTCAGGGCCAGGGCGGGCTCGGCAGCCCCAGCCAGCTGGCCGGGATGGATCCAGATCGCCTCCCCGTTCCCGTCGCCGAACAGCAGCCGCGCCGATGGACCCGGCCCGCCCACGAGCAGCCCCACATCCCCGTTGGCCAGGTCCAGTTCCGGCAGGTTGCGCCGGCAGAGCACGGGGGTGCCCGCCGGCAGATCCTGCAGGTCGACGTCCTGTCGTCCCCCCAGCAGGGTTCGATGGATCGCCTCCAGCCCCCAGCGACCCTGGCGCTGGGGGGCCATCACCAGAAGCTGGTCGCGGGCGGCAAGCAGTGCTTGGCAGCCTTGGTCGGTCCCGGGCCGGCAGCGCGCCGCCAGCCCCGCCAGGGAGGCCTGGTGGCGGTGCAGTCGCTCCAGCAGCTCCGGCGGCAAGGTCCGGGGGGAGCAGGCACGCCACTGAAGGTTGTCGGTGGGCCCCAGCGCCTGGAGCAGGGGGAGGATGGTGGCGAGCGGGTCGGTGGCGGTGGCTGCAGTGGCGGTGGTCAGCCCCTGGCGCAGGGCGCTGGCCACCGCGGCAATGGCCCCGGCGTTGCGGTAGGTGGTGGTCAGGGTGATGGCGGCGGGCCCGAGCTGGCGGCGGCAATCGGGCCGTTGCAGCTCCTGGAGCACGGCCCCGGGCGCGATGGGCGGCAGCTGGCCCGGGTCGCCGACCAGCACCAGCCGGCAGATGGTGGGCAATGCCTCCAGCAGGGCGGCCATC
>NZ_JAGQBG010000113.1 GCF_024345515.1 Cyanobium sp. N5-Cardenillas | reverse complement strand
TGGCGCTCCTCACCGCTGGCTGCGCCGCCGGGGAACACGCGGCCGATTTCAAAGCCCCAGAACCCCGGCAGGGAGGCCTGCAGGTTGCGGCGGGCGGCCTGGAGCAGCTCCTGGTGCAGGTTGTCGCGCAGGTGGCCGTAGTCGGCCAGGAGCGGGTTGGCCAGGGGCACCCGGCCCGGTGCCGCCGCCACCAGCGACAGGGACACGATCTCCTGCAGGCCGGCGGCGCAGAGGGCACGGCGCAGGCGTCGCTCCAGCTGCTGGGCCGGCTCCAGGCCCCCGGGGATCAGGGGATCGGGCAGGTGGGCGGCGAAGTGGTCGTAGCCCACCAGCCGGGCCACCTCCTCGATCAGGTCCACCTCGCGCTTGAGGTCCATGGCCCGCTCGGGCGGCACCCGCACCTGCCAGCCTTCTTCGCCTTCCTCCAGGACGCAGCCAAGGGCCTCGAGGGTGGCGGTGATGCGTTCGTCATCGAGGTCCTGGGCCTCGCCGTCCACCACGATGGGGCCCAGCAGGTTGTGGAGGGCGTCGCGGCGCAGGGGCAGGGGCGGCTGGGGGGATGGGCTCCGCTGGTGCAGCCAGCGCCCCTCGACACGGGCTCCGGCCAGCTCCTGGAGCAGGGCCACGGCCCGGTCGGCGGCGGCCAGGGTGATCTCCCGTGGCACCCCCTTCTCGAAACGGCTGCAGGCCTCGCTGCGCAGGCCGACGCTGCGGGCGGAGCGCCGCACGGCCTGGGGGGCGAACACGGCCGCCTCCAGCCAGATGGCGGTGGTGGCTTCGGTGACGGCCTCGGCCAGGCCCCCCATCACCCCGGCCAGGGCAATGGGGTGGTCGCCGCAGGTGACCACCAGGGCCTCGTCGCTCAGGGTGCGCTCCTGGCCGTCGAGGGCCACGAAGGCCTCACCGCTGCGGCCCTGGCGCAGGCCGATGCTCGCCGGCTCGGGCGTGCCGCCCGTGAGCGCCCCCAGGCGATCCCGGTCGAAGGCGTGCAAGGGCTGGCCCGTTTCCAGCATCACCAGGTTGGTGATGTCCACCACGTTGTTGATGGGGCGCACACCGGCCCGCTCCAGGCGCTGGCGCAGCCAGTCCGGGGAGGGACGCACTTTCAGGCCGTCAAGGGCAGTGAGGCTGAACAGTCCCCCCGCCTCGATGGCCTCGCGGTCGGCCGGCGCGGCGGCCAGGGGCACAGCCGCCACCACGGGCGCCGCCGCAGGGAAGGTGGTGCTGCCGCCGCTGAGGGCCGCCACCTCGCGGGCGATCCCGCGCATCGACAGGCCATCGGGCCGGTTGGCGGTGATCGCCAGTTCCAGGACCTGGTCGTCGAGGCCCAGCAGGGGCCCCACGGGCGTCCCCAGGGGGGGCACGCTGGTCAGCAGCCGGTCGAGTTCGGCGATGCCGTCGCTGCCGTCGTCGAGGCCCAGCTCCCGCAGGGAGCAGATCATGCCGCTGCTGGCCACCCCCCGCAGTTCGGCGGGCTTGATCGTCAGCCCCACCGCCGGCAGGGTGCTGCCCACCAGGGCGACGGGCACGTGCAGCCCCTGGCGCACATTCGCGGCGCCACAGACGATCTGAAGGTGTTCGCCAGCCCCCACATCGACCCGGCAGACACTGAGCTTGTCGGCGTTGGGGTGGGGATCGCGCTGCACCACATGACCCACCACCACACCGGCCGCCCGGGCGGCCAGATCCTCGATGGCCTCCACTTCGAAACCGGCGATCGACAGGCGCTCCGCCAGAGGCGCAGGATCAAGACAGGCCGGTTCCACGCTGACCAGCTCCCGGAGCCATTGGAGCGAAACCAGCATCGGAGGGGTGCACAGCAGCCGTTCAGCTTAGGAAGCGATCAGGGCCCTCCCCATCGGGAGGTAAGGTGCAGGATCGTCTCTCTGCAACGCATCCGCGGCGCAACGTCCTTCCATGGCCAAAAACAAGGGCGTCCGGCTGGTGATCACCCTCGAGTGCACCGAATGCCGGTCCAACCCCGCCAAGCGGTCCCCTGGCGTGTCCCGGTACACGACCCAGAAGAACCGCCGCAACACCACCGAACGGATTGAACTCAAGAAGTTCTGCCCCCACTGCAACGCCCCCACCGTCCACAAGGAGATCAAGTGAAGCTGGATTCCCTGCGGAATCCCATCGCCTGACCGTCCCCAGGACCCTGCAGCGGCAGTTTCCTCCTTTCGTTCCATCACTCCGTTCCCATGTCCAGTTCCTTCTTCAAGAAGCGCCTGTCGCCGATCAAGCCCGGTGATCCGATCGACTACAAGGACGTCGATCTGCTCAAGAAGTTCATCACCGAGCGCGGCAAGATCCTGCCCCGCCGCCTCACCGGCCTGACGGCCAAGCAGCAGCGCGATCTCACCAATGCCGTCAAGCGGGCCCGGATCGTGGCCCTGCTGCCCTTCGTGAATCCCGAAGGCTGAGTTGCCCGCCGCCTCGCGTCGGTTCACGGCGGGTGACCTGGTCGGCCTCCACGACGACAGCCGCAGTCTGCTGGCGGTCGTGGTGGCCGAAAAGGGAACGCGCCTCGATCTCAGGGTGGGTTTCGAGGCCAAGGCCGTCCAGCGGGGGGTCCGGCAGCTCGACCTGCTGGCCGCTCTCCCTGGCGATCAATCGCCGCCCTCACGCCTGTCCCAGCCCCCCTGGGGCCTGAGTCCGGAGAGGCTGCAGCAGGCCGCCCCCAGCCCCAGAGAGCTGGGGGCGGCCTGGCTGTTGCTGCTGGACGACCCGGCGTCCCTCAAGCTGGGGGACTTCGTCGATCTGATCGGCGACGGCGGCGACCCGATCCAGAGGGCCGCCTGCTGGCTCTGGCTGCAGGGCCCCCAGACCCTGTTCCGCTGGCGCCAGCAGCAGGTGGAGGTCCGGCAGCTGGTGGATGTAAGGCGGTTGCGGCGGGACGCCCACCGCCAGCGGCTGGCCGAGCAGCGGCGTCGCCAGTGGCAGGACGCCCTGCGCCAGCGTCGCCCGATCGATCCTCAGCAGCTCGACCCCGACCTGCGCCAGCAGCTGGCCCTGCTGCGGGAGTGGGCCAGCGGCGACACCAGCCGCCCCCTGCCCGACGACCTGCACCGGGCCCTGCAGGCGGCCCACTGCGCGATGGAAGCCTCCCCGATCCGGCACCTGCTGGTGGACCTGGGCCAGTGGGAGCGGCACCACCTCCCCTCGCTGGAGAACACCACCTGGCAGGCAGGCTTTGCCGCGGAACTGGAGGACGAGGCCCGCCGGCTGGTGGACCTGGCCGCCACGGACCTGCCGGGCGACGAGCGCCGCCGCGACCTCACCGGCCTACACACCGTCACCATCGACGATGCGGACACCCGCGACATCGACGACGGCCTCTCCCTGGAGCAGGGGCCCGACGGAACGCCACGGCTGTGGATCCACATCGCCGACCCCGGCCGGCTGGTGGCGGCGGACAGCCCCCTCGACACCGAAGCCCGGCGCCGGGCCAGTAGCCTCTACCTGGCCCGGGGACCGCTGCCGATGTTCCCCGAGGTGCTCAGCACCGGCCCGATGAGCCTGCGCATGGGCCAGCGCAGCGCGGCCCTGAGCCTGTGGGTGGAGTTGGCCGATGACGGCACGGTGGCGGGCTTTGGGCTGGAGTCCAGCTGGGTGCGGCCCGCCTATCGGCTGAGTTATGCCGATGCCGATGAACTGATCGAGCTGGCCCCGCCCCAGGAGCGCTACCTCGAGGAAATCCATTCCCTGATGGAGCGGCGGCGCCGCTGGCGGCTGGCCCGGGGGGCCCTCGATCTGGACCAGCCCGAGGGCCGGATCCGCTGCGACGAGCTGGGGGCCCAGCTGGAGATCACCGAACCCTCGCCCTCGCGCACGCTGGTGGCCGAAGCCATGATCCTGGCCGGGGCGGTGATCGCCGGCCTCGGCCAGGATCATGGCCTGGCCCTGCCCTACCGCAGCCAGCTGGCGGCAGAGCTGCCCCCCGAAGCGGAGCTGGCGGCCCTGCCGGCGGGCCCGGTGCGCCACGCGGCCATCAAGCGCTGCCTCAGCCGGGGACTGCTTGGCACCAGTCCGGCTCCCCACTTTTCCTTGGGCCTGCCCTGCTACGTGCAGGCCACCTCGCCGATCCGGCGCTACAACGATCTGCTGGTACAGCGCCAGTTGCTGGCCCAGCAGCAGGGGCGGCCGGTGCTGGACGAGGCGGAGCTGGGTGGGCTGCTGAGCGAGCTGGAGGTGGCGATCCGCCAGGGCCTGCAGATCGCCCGGGAGGACCAGCGCCACTGGCAGCAGGTGTGGTTTGAGGCCCAGGAGCAGCACCAGTGGCCGGGGCTGTTCCTGCGCTGGCTGCGGCCCCAGGACCGGCTCGGCCTGGTGCACCTGCCCGATCTGGCCATGGACCTGGCCGCCGAATGCCATGGCGACCCCGGCCCCGGCGACGCCCTGCTGGTGCGCCTGCAGCAGGTGGATTCCCTGCGGGACCTGCTGCGCTTCACGGCCGCGGGCTGACTCTGGGGGCTCAGGGACTGAGGTTGTACTTGCCCATCGCCTGCTGCTTGCAGATGGTCTCAGCCTGCTGAATGGTGGCCCGGGCGTTCACCTGCTCGGCCACGCAGGTGCAGGTGTCCTTGGCCAGGCCGGCGGGCACAGTCTTGCCCGCCTTGGCGAAGTCGGCGTTCACCGCCAGGGTGCAGTAGTGGATGATCAGCTGGTCGCGCATGTTGTTGAGGCCCTGGCCCCGGGCGGGCAGGCCGGCCAGCAGCAACGCCGAACCCGCCAGGGAGAGCAGCACGGGCAGGGTCCGGACGGTGAATCCGGGCTTGGCGGAAGCCATGGAGCAACGAGGCTGGTGCAGCCCATCCTGGCTGACTTCAGGCTGACTGGCCCGTTTGCGGCATACGGCGCCGCCGCCAGAGCAGCAGCAGCACCACCCCGATGCAGGCCAGGCCCACCGCCGCCGGAAACAGGGCCGTCGTGAGCGTCAGACGCTCCAGGGATAGGAGCACCAGCAGATTGCGCAGCACGAACAGGCCGAAGAAGCCGATCCGTTCCTGTTCGGGGTGGCTGTAGGCCCGCCGCAGGGTGGGGCCGAAGCCCAGCAGGTCCACCAGGGTGAGGATCACCACGGCCCAGAGGGGATCGGCGGTGAGGAACCAGAAGGGCAGGGCCGAGGCGGCGCCGGCCAGAAACAGCCAGTCGCTCGCCGTGATCGCCCGGTCGGCGCCATGGGCGAAGGCCAGCCAGGCGATGGAGAAGGTGATCAGGGCCGACACCCCCGTGGGCCAGGTGCCGACCCCGCCGCCCCCGGCACGCTGGGCCAGGAACACCAGCAGGGTGGTGACCCCCCAGATCAGCCAGGAGAACACATGGGGCCGGGTCCGCCCCGAGCGGATCGAATCGATGTAGGGGAGGAAGGCCGCGAAGGTGAGGGCGATGGCGGCGCCGCTGAGCAGCGGCTTCACGGCACGAGCCGCGACACCCGCAGCCAGGGACCCCAGGGGTTGGCGCAGCCGATCAGGGCTGCCGGGGTGGGGTGATCGAGGCCCAGCAGCCAGTGGTGCAGGGCCGGCTCCAGGGTGATCAGCGGCCAGACCCCCGCCTTGCCGTGGAGCAGGTAGCCGCCCTCGCCATCGGGCACCAGCTCGCCGCGCCAGAGGCGCTCGCCGGGCTCCGGCGGCGGCACCCAGCCCACCGGGGCCCCCAGATCCGTCGCCTCCAGATGGCCGTGGCGATCGATCCGCTCCGGCGCCTCCAGCGCCTGAAGCTGCCGCTCACGCCAGCAGGGATGGTGCCAGGGGGTGTCCCACAGCGGCACCACGGCGGCCGGTGCCAGCGGATCCTCGATCAGTGCCGCCTGCAGACGCCGCACCGGCAGGGCGGCCGGCTGCAGGTCGCCCTGCACGCACAGGGCCGCCGTCAGGCCGGCGGCCTGGCCGATGTTGAGCACCAGGGGCTGCAACCGCGTGGCCCCGTTCGCCATGTGGCTGACGCCGAAGCCCTTGTCGGCCGCCAGCAGGTTCGTCACCCCCTCACTCACCAGGGCGCCGTAGGGAATGGTGAACGGGGTGCCGCTCCAGCGGCCGCCCCAGCGGCAGCTCTTGGGGGCGAGGGGCCAGTCGCCGCCGGGGTAGTGGTGGTCGTTGGCGTAGTTGCCCACGGCAATACTGCTCAAGGCCCCATCGGCGGTGCGGCTGAGGGGGGCGATGCAGGCGCCCTCCCCCTGGGGCAGCAGGTGCTGCTCCAGCACCAGCTCCCGGGCCACCAGCCGGCGGCCCTCGCGCCAGTAGGGCATCAGGGCCAGGGATCCGGCGCCGCTGAGCCGGCCGGCGGCAGCTTCTTCGGGCGTGGGAAACACCGCCGCCGGCCCCAGCCAGCCGTCGCTGGCCTGGCGCAGGGCGGCGGCGAAGGCCCCGCTGTGGTCGCGCATCGCCGCCAGCAGCTCGCCCTCTGCCGCTTCGGCCGCTGTGGCATCGGTGGCGCCACCGGCGACCTGCTCGGCGAAGGCCCGCTCCAGGCCGTGGTGCCAGTCGTTGCCGTGCAGGGGCCAGTTCAGCATCACCAGGCCCCCGGGCAGCCGGCCGTAGGTGAGGGTGCGCTCCAGGCCGAAGGCTTCGGTGGCCCTGGCGAATGGGGCGCCTAGGGAAGGGGGGGAGTGCCGCCAGGCCTCCCGGTCGGGCGCGGCCGGTCCCGTCCGTTCGTCCAGCTGGCCCAGGCACACCCAGGTGGGCGACTGGACCGGCTGCCGCTGGAAGAAGGGATCGCTCCCGAGGCGCTCGGCCGTGGGGGCGCTGGGTTCCTGCCACAACTCTTTGGCTTCCCAGCCGAAGCGGAACGGGGCGCCGGCCAGGGGATAGAGCTCGCCCCGGTCGCTGCCGTCGATCACCACCGTCGGCACCAGGCGCCGCTGGACGCCCCGATGCTCCACCCTCACGGCGCCGATGCGGTCTCCGTCGCGCTCCACCGCCTCCAGCCGCACGCCGGACCACCAGTCCAGCCGTTCCTCGGCGGCCACCCAGCGGCGCAGAATCCGCTCGGCGCTGGCGGGGCGGTAGCCGAAGCAGCTCACCCAGTTCTGGTCCAGCCCTTCCGGCTCGCTCCATTGCAGGGCCCGCAGAAGGGCGCCCCACAGCCCGCTCTGCCAGGGGCTCAGCTCATTGCCGTCCGGGGCGCACACCCCGGCGGCGCTCACCATGCCGCCGAGCCAGGGGCCGGGGGTGAGCAGCAGGGTGTCGACGCCGGAGCGGGCGGCCTGCAGCGCGGCGGCGACACCACCGCTGCCGCCGCCCCAGACGATCACGTCGGCCCTGCGATCGAAGCCCGTGCGCATCGGGGAGAAGGGGCCGGAGTCAGGGGGCCAGCATCCCATCCCGGGGCCATGGGTAGGATCCGGGCCCCGGGCCTGGGCCCAAGGGCGTCATGGGGGGCGTCACGGGACTCCCTCCTGCCGCCGGCGGACCCGGCCGACGTCGCCTGCCGATGACCTATACCCTCACCACACCCCTTTATTACGTCAACGACCGCGCCCACCTGGGCAGCACCTACACCACCCTCGCCTGCGACAGCATCGCCCGCTTCCGGCGGCTGCAGGGGGAGCGGGTCACCTTCATCACCGGCTGCGACGAGCACGGTCTGAAGATCCAGCGGTCGGCCGAAGCGGCCGGCCTCACTCCCCAGGCCCACTGCGACGCCATCAGCGGCGAGTACCGCGACCTGTGGCGCCGCTGGGGCATCAGCAACGACCGCTTCATCCGTACCACCGACCCGCGCCACCGGGCGATCGTTCAGCAGTTCTTCGCCCGGGTCGAGGCCAGCGGCGATGTGGTCGAAGGGCGCCAGCAGGGCTGGTACTGCGTCGCCTGCGAGGAGTTCAAGGAGGAATCACCGGCGGCCAACGAGCCCCACTGCCCCATCCACCTGCGCCCACTGGAGTGGCGCGACGAACTGAACCTTTTTTTCCGCCTCTCCAGGTACCAGGAGCCGATCGAGCAGCTGGTGGCCAGCGACGGGTTCATCGCGCCGCGCTCCCGCCGCCGGGAGGTGGAGAACTTTGTCGCAGGCGGCCTGCGGGACTTCTCCATCTCCCGCCTCGACCTGCCCTGGGGCATCCCCGTGCCCGGCTACGAGGGCCACACCTTCTATGTGTGGTTCGACGCCCTGCTGGGCTACCTCTCGGCCTTGCTGGAGCCCGACGATCCCACCGACCTGACCCTGCTGGCCAAGCGCGGCTGGCCGGCCCAGCTGCATGTGATCGGCAAGGACATCCTGCGCTTCCATGCGGTTTACTGGCCGGCGATGCTGCTGTCGGCCGGCCTGCCCCTGCCGGAAAGGGTGTTCGGCCACGGCTTCCTGACCCGGGAGGGCCAGAAGATGGGCAAGTCCCTGGGCAACGTGCTCGATCCCGATGTGCTGCTGGAGCGCTGCGGTGCCGATGCGGTGCGCTGGTACCTGCTGCGGGACATTCCCTTCGGGGATGACGGTGATTTCCAGCAGCAGCGCTTCAGCGATCTGGTCAACAATGACCTGGCCAACACGATCGGCAACCTGCTCAACCGCACCTCCTCGATGGCGCGCCGCTGGTTCGACGGCGGCGTGCCGCCGGCCGGCGGTGCCGCCGCCGCCGACCATCCCCTGGCCGTGCGCTGCCTGGCCTGCGCCGAGACCGTCGACGGCGCCCTCGAGGCGCTGGATTTCCGCACGGCGGCCGCCGCGATCCTGGAGCTGGCCGAAGCGGCCAACGGCTTCCTGAACGATCGCGCCCCCTGGAAGGCGATCAAGGCCGCGGAGGGCCGTTCCGGGGTGGCCGAGGACCTCTATGCCGTGCTGGAGACCAGCCGCTGGGTGGCCGTGCTGCTGGCCCCCCTGCTGCCGGATCTCTCCGGACGCATGCTCGACCAGCTGGCCCAGCCGGCCCTGCTGGCCGACATCGGCTGGACGGAGGCCCGACACTGGGGGAAGCTGGCCAGTGATCTGGCCCTGCCAGAACCGACGCCGGTGCTGCACCGTCTGGAACTGGATTCCCCCCTTTGACGCTTCCTCCCCTCGCGCGACGCTGGCACCTGTCGGCCCTGCTCCTGCTGCTGCTCACGGGCTGCGGCCGCGGTGAAGTGGCCCGAGAGACGGCACCCACCCCCTTCGTGTTCCGCTCCCTGGATCTGCGCCAGCAGGACGTGTTCGGACGGCCGAACTGGGAGCTGACCAGTCCGGAGGCCCGCTACGACCTGCGGCGGCGGGTGGCCCGGGCCCTGCAGCCCCGCGGCGTGATCTTCAGCGACGGCAAGCCCGCCTACCGGGTGGAGGCCTCCACCGGAACGGTGATCAACGACGGGGCCGTGATCCTGCTGGAGGGGAGGATCCGGCTGCAGCGGCTCGGGAAGGAGCCGGTGATGATCCAGGGCTCCCGGGTGCGCTGGATTCCCTCCCGCAACCTGATGGAGATCGACCGCCATCCCGAGGGTTTCGACCCCCACACCCGGCTCTCCGCCGATCGGGCCACCTTCCGGATCGACAAGGACACCCTGGAGCTGCAGGGAAAGCCGCGCCTGCAGCGCTGGGCCCTGGCCTTTGATCCCTTCCGGGCCAACCCCGTCGGAGCCCCCCAGATCCTGTTGACGGTGGCTTCGGTGCAGTGGCAACCCGGCAGCGGCGCCCTCAGCGCCCGCGGACCGGTGCTGGGGGAACGGCGACCGCCGGGTTCAGCCCCTGGCTCCCCCCTCCAGACCCTCACGGCCACCTCCCTGAACGGGAACACCCAGACCCAGCTGTTCAACCTGGGGCCGCCGGTGCTGTTCAGCGATCCGGCGGTGGCCGGCGGCGCCAGCGCCCGGGGCAAGGCCCTGCAGGTGGATGCCGGCCAGCATCTGGTGCGGATTCCGTCAGGCTGCTTCCTGCAGCAGGACGGTGCCACCCTCGAGGCCCAGAGCTGCTCCTGGAACTGGCAGACCCAGGCGGTCAGCGCCGATGGA
>NZ_JAGQBG010000112.1 GCF_024345515.1 Cyanobium sp. N5-Cardenillas | reverse complement strand
TGGTGTCGACAGACAGATTGAAGTGGGGACCGAGACAATGGAAACCCGGTGCGGCGGAGGCCGGCGAGCTGGCGGAGTACTCGCACCAGTCACTCAGACGCAGGTTGACTTCGTCGATGGCATGGGTTTCATTGTTGGCGGTTGCCGTGCCGTTAATGATCCGGATCCGGGTATCGGCATTCTGATAATCGCCAAGGCTGACGACCCTCGTCACTTCGTTGGTCTTGATACCACCGTTGACTCCCGGGAACTTGGCAACCGTCACCCAGCTGGAGGTGATGTTGGTGCCGGTGGAGCCGGTGCACTGCTGATCCGCAGCACCAGCGCCAGTTCGCACCTGAACCCACACTTCGTCTCCCGTATCAACCTGAGCCGTGCCTGACTGCTTGAAGGAGAGGGTGGCCCTACCGAGATTGCCGCTGAGATTGGCGGGTCGGCAGATCGCATTCTGAAGCGCGGTCATCTTGCCGCCAACGCCGAGCTGGATGTGGCTGTTCCCACTGGTGGAGGCCAGCTGAACACGGCCTCCACCGGCATTGGTGTCGTCTTTGTTCTGATCCATGGCATACCACTGCCAGTTGCTCACGTTCACCCAGTTCGGGTGGGCGATGGGCGCGGTGATGTTGGTGTAGGCCGATTTGTAACGCGTGCTGGCCGTGCTTCCCCCGGTCATTCCCTGGAAGTTCTCCAGGTTCTCCACCGTGCCGGCCGTGCCGCTGATCGCACGCCAGGAGGTGTTGGTGCAGGGCCCGGTGCCGCCGATGTTGGTGGGAGACTCATTGCACACCTCAACGCGGGGCGGTGAGGTGTCATCGCGGGTGCGGAACCGGAATTTATAACCGCTGGCACCGGGGGGATTGAGGGTGGCGTATTCCTTCTGACTCGCAAGGCGGGTGCTGGGACCACTGCCGGTGGTCCAGGTGAAATTATATTTGCCCGTTGTGATCTGACTACCGATCGCAGGCAGGGTGATCGCCGAAGGAACGATGGGGATCCCCGAAATCGAGCGTCCGAGGATATCGTCCTGAGTGCCGTAGAAGGCGCCGGGTTTGGCATTCTTCAGCCCGACCCAGGTGCTGCTGCAACCTTTTGAACTGCCGATCCAGCGGGCCGGATCGCAGACATCGGGAACCGCCGTGGAGAACTGGTTGGGCACCACCCGATTGGAGGCCCGATCAAACGGATCGCCATCCTTGGCAACGACGCCGAGGGCGTTGGAGATGTCGGTGATCTTGGTGCTGGATACCCGCTTGGTGAAGCGGTCGTTGGCGGCATTGCTCCAGATCGTGCCTCCATTGAGGCCCACGATCATGCCGAAGTCCACGCCGCACAAGCGGCTCTCGCCGCCAAGAGATTGGCTAGAGATTGAGGGATCCTTGCTACCCTCCAACTGTCGCCCTCCGGAGTTACCAGAACCAAGTGCCGCCCCACAGCACTTGGGCAGCACTTCAAATTCGCGCGTCACGGTGGCCGTGGATTGCACCACGCCGTTTCTGATCACCTGGCCTTCTACCGTAAGGGTGATATACCCCTTGTTGAACCCGGCTTGTTTGATGGCAGCAGGATCATTACCATCAGGATCCCGCAGGTTGATCAGATCGCTGCTGAAGGTTCCCTTGTTGACTGTGGTGGACGAGCCAGCCGTGGTGGTTACCGAGTCGCTGCGGCGGTCGGGGTTGCCAGGCTGACCTGCCGCAAACGTGACCGACTTGAGGGCAAACCGACGATCTCCGGTGTTGGCCACCAAGGTGTCCAGATTGCGGAACTGGCCATCACCGAGACTGCGGGCCGTGGCCGAGGGAAGGCCGGGGGGATTGTTGGTCTTGTCGCGGCAGGGGCTGGTGAAATCGGCCGAGGACCACTGATTCAGCTTCTGGCCGGACACCAGCATCTTGCGGTTTTCCACCTGGTTGAGCACCGCGATGATCTGGTCGGCGCCGGCTTCGGCAACCGAGAGAGCGTCACTGCGCGTGTCCTGCTTCCGGCTCGCCAGCAGATTGTTGGCGGTGAGTGTGGTGAGCCCCACCGTTCCCGCCACCAGGGCCAGCAGGATCAGGATGCCGGCCAACATCGAAAATCCCGTCTCACCACGGCGCCCCCTGGAACGGGCCGCGAGCAGTTGCAGCAGAATTTGAGGTGTCACGGCACGAACCAGCAGCAGACCCTGTGGAAATTCAGTGTTACGACACCACGGGCCCAGGGATCAAGCCTAGGGCATTCCCCAGCGATGGCGACAGGTGCCGAGCGGTCACAGCAGCTTTGAGCAAGCGTCGCAGGGCATGGCCGCCTCAACCCTCCACCGAACCGCGGGCTTTCAGGGTCTGGTCGAAGTATTGATCCAGCATGGTGCCCGGCAGCAGGGGCCCCTCAGTGAAAACCAGCCCCACCAGGGTGTTGTAGCTGCGGGTGTTGACCCACTGCACCCGGGCCGCCAGGGAGATGTTCTGGTGCTGCTCGTAATCGCTGATGTCGAGGAGCACGGCTTCGTTGGCCACCACCTCCAGCGAGCCCCGCCGGATCACGCAGGCCCCCGTGCGGCTGATGTCACCCACCGTCACGTAGACCGTGCGCCCGGTGGACAGCCGGATGCTGGCGGAGACCCCCGGGGGCAGAACATGGCGCAGCGCCGTGCGCAACTCTTCCAGCTGTCCTTGGCCTTCGGCCTCTTCTGGTGACATCCAGGCAGCTGTCAACTTCAACACATCCATGTTATCTGCCGGTCCCCGCGGTGCCATGGCCCTGGGCCCCTGGCACGGCGGTGGGGCGGTTCCCGCAGAATGGGACCAACGGAGCCGGGCGACGGAATGGGTGTACTGACGGCGTTGGCGATCCTGGCGGGCCTGATCCTGGTGCACGAAGCCGGCCACTTCTTCGCCGCCACCTGGCAGGGCATCCGGGTCAGCGGCTTCTCGATCGGCTTCGGTCCGGCCCTGATCCAGCGGCGGCGGCGCGGCGTGCTGTTCGCCCTGCGGGCCATTCCCCTGGGAGGGTTCGTGTCCTTCCCCGACGACGAGGAGGACAGCACCATTCCCGCCGATGACCCCGACCTGATGCGCAACCGGCCCCTGGCCCAGCGGGCCCTGGTGATCGCCGCCGGCGTGATCGCCAACCTGCTGCTGGCCTGGAGCGTGCTGCTGGCCCAGGGGCTGGTGCTCGGCATCCCCTCCGGCTTCAGCACCATCCCCGGCGTGGTGGTGGCCGCTGTGCAGCCCGGCCAGGCGGCCGCCGGCTCCGGCCTCCAGCCCGGCGACCGCATCGTGACGGTGGACGGCACCCCCCTGGCCGGCGGGCAGGAGGCGGTGCTGGCCCTGGTGGACCGCATCAAGGACGCCCCCGGCCGCACCCTGCGCCTGCAGGCCGACCGCAACGGCACCACGGTGACCCTGCCCCTCACCCCCACCGACAACGGCGGCATCGGCCGCATCGGCGCCCAGCTGCAGCCCAACGGCAGCGAATCCTTCCGGCCCCCCACCAGCCTTCTGGAGCCCGTCCTGCAGGCCAACCACGACGTCGTGGCCCTCACCCGCCGCACCGTGGAAGGCTTCGGCACCCTGCTCACCCACTTCGGCGAAACCGCCCCCCAGGTGTCGGGGCCGGTGAAGATCGTCGAGATGGGGGCGTCCCTGGCCAGCCAGGGGGGCAGCAGCCTGTTCCTGTTCACCGCCCTGATCTCGATCAACCTGGCGGTGCTCAATGCCCTGCCCCTGCCCCTGCTCGACGGCGGCCAGTTCGCCCTGCTGCTGCTGGAGGGGGTCCGGGGCCGCCCCCTCTCCGACCGCTACCAGATGGCCTTCATGCAGTCGGGCTTCGTGTTCCTGGTGGGCCTCTCCCTGGTGCTGATCGTCAAGGACACCAGCCAGCTGCCCGCCATCCAGCAGCTGCTCAGCCGCTGAGGTGCCCCGCTTCCCCAGCCCCCGCACCCGGGCGCCGCTGATCCTGGAGCGGCTCGGCGTGCTCTACCCCGACGCCACCTGCTCCCTCGACTGGCGCACCCCCTGGGAACTGCTGGTGGCCACGATGCTGTCGGCCCAGTGCACCGACGAGCGGGTCAACAAGGTGACCCCGGCCCTGTTCGAGCGCTTCCCCGATGCCGCCGCCGCCGCCGCCGTCGAGAGCGAGGCGGTGGAGCCCTACGTGCAGTCCACCGGCTTCTACCGCAACAAGGCCAAGCACATCGTGGCCGCCTCCCGCCTGCTGATGGAACACCACGGCGGCTCCGTGCCCGCCTCGATGGAGGAGCTGCTGCCCCTGCCGGGGGTGGCGCGCAAGACCGCCAACGTGGTGCTGGCCCACGCCTTCGGCATCAACGCCGGCGTCACGGTCGACACCCACGTGAAACGGCTGGCCAACCGGCTCGGGCTCACCCGCCACGCCGACCCCAAGCGGATCGAACCCGATCTGATGAAGCTGGTGCCGCGGCCGGAGTGGGAGACCCTCTCGATCCGGCTGATCTGCCACGGCCGGGCCGTCTGCGGGGCCCGCAAACCCCGCTGCGACGGCTGCGGCCTGGCCGATCTCTGCCCCAGCCATCCGGGGCCGTGAAGCAGGGGGGGCCGGGCGGGCCAGACGGTACGATGGCGGGCTGAAGTTTCCCCCTCCTCCGGCCGCATGGCGAAGAAGTCGATGATCGCGCGTGACGTCAAGCGCCGCAAGATCGTGGAGCGTTTCGCGACGCGCCGTGCCGCCCTCAAGGAGGCCTTCGATGCGGCCGGCGATCCGATGGAGCGCCTGGAGATCCACCGCAAGCTGCAGTCGCTGCCCCGCAACAGCGCCCCCAACCGCATCCGCAACCGCTGCTGGGCCACCGGCAAGCCCCGCGGCTTCTACCGCGATTTCGGTCTCTGCCGCAACCAGCTGCGCGAGCGGGCCCACAAGGGTGAACTCCCCGGCGTGGTCAAGTCGAGCTGGTGAGCCGGGGGCTTCGGCCCTTCCACCGCAACGGCTTTCGGTCGCAGCAGGCGCCCCTGGAGGGCGCCTTCTTCATGGCCGGGCGGGGGTGGATGCGAGAATGCCGGGCGACAACAAAACGGACATAACGCCCAGTGCAAGGACACACTCAGTCGATCTCCTTCGATGGTCGGGAGATCCGGCTGACCAGCGGCCGATTTGCGCCCCAGGCCGGGGGCTCGGTGATGGTGGAGTGCGGCGATACGTCGATCCTGGTCACCGCCACCCGCTCGAAAGGCCGCGAAGGCATCGATTTCCTGCCCCTGATCTGCGATTACGAAGAGCGTCTCTACGCCGCCGGCCGCATCCCCGGAAGTTTCTTCCGTCGTGAGGCCCGCCCCCCCGAGCGGGCCATCCTCACCTGTCGCCTGATCGACCGGCCGATGCGACCCCTGTTCCCGGGCTGGCTGCGCGACGACCTGCAGATCGTCGCCACCTGCATGTCCCTGGATGAGCGGGTTCCCCCCGACGTGCTGGCCGTCACCGGTGCCTCGATGGCCACCCTGCTGGCGAAGATCCCCTTCATGGGCCCGATGGCCGCCGTGCGCGTCGGCCTGCTGGGTGACGACTTCGTGCTCAACCCCAGCTTCCGCGAGATCGAGCGCAGCGAACTGGATCTGGTCGTGGCCGGCTCGCCTGCCGGCGTGGTGATGGTGGAAGCGGGAGCCAACCAGCTGCCCGAACAGGATGTGATCGAGGCCATCGATTTCGGCTACGAAGCCGTGGGCGAACTGCTGCGGGCCCAGCTCGAGCTGCTCAAGGAACTGGGCATCGAGCAGGTGCTCCCCGAGGAGCGCAGCGAAGATCCTGCCCTGCCCAGCTTCCTGGAGAAGGAATGCGCCGGTGGCATCGGTGAGGTGCTCAAGCAGTTCAGCCAGACCAAGGCCGAACGCGACGAGAAGCTCGACGCCATCAAGGCCGAAGTGAGTCACAAGATCACCGCCCTCAAGGAAGACGATCCGATCCGGATGGCGGTGAGCAGCAACGGCAAGGTTCTGGGCAACACCTACAAGAGCCTCACCAAGAAGCTGATGCGGCAGCAGATCATCACCGAAGGCAAGCGGGTCGATGGCCGCAGCCTCGACGAGGTGCGCCCGATTCAGGCGGCCGTGGGTGTGCTGCCCAAGCGCGTCCATGGCTCGGGCCTGTTCCAGCGTGGGCTCACCCAGGTGCTCTCCTGCGCCACCCTCGGCACCCCGAGCGACGCCCAGGAGATGGACGATCTCAACCCCATCAGCGAGAAGACCTACCTCCACCACTACAACTTCCCCCCCTACTCGGTGGCGGAGACGCGCCCGATGCGCTCCCCCGGTCGCCGCGAGATCGGCCACGGCGCCCTGGCCGAGCGGGCCCTGATCCCCGTGCTGCCCTCCAAGGAGAGCTTCCCCTACGTGCTGCGGGTGGTGTCGGAGTGCCTCAGCTCGAACGGCTCCACCTCGATGGGTTCGGTCTGCGGCAGCACCCTGGCCCTGATGGATGCCGGCGTGCCCCTGGCGGCCCCGTCAGCGGCGCCGCCATGGGTCTGATCAAGGAGGGCGAGGAGGTGCGGATCCTCACCGACATCCAGGGCATCGAGGACTTCCTCGGCGACATGGACTTCAAGGTGGCCGGCACCGAGAAAGGCATCACCGCCCTGCAGATGGACATGAAGATCTCCGGCCTGGCGGTGAAGACCGTCGCCGAAGCGATCAACCAGGCCCGCCCGGCCCGGCTGCACATCCTCGGCAAGATGCTCGAAGCCATCGACAAACCCCGCGACGTCCTCTCCCCCCATGCCCCGCGCCTGCTCAGCTTCCGCATCGATCCGGAACTGATCGGCACGGTGATCGGCCCCGGCGGCCGCACCATCAAGGGCATCACCGAGCGCACCAACACCAAGATCGACATCGAGGACGGCGGCATCGTCACGATCGCCAGCCATGACGGCGCCGCCGCCGAGGAGGCCCAGCGCATCATCGAGGGCCTCACCCGTCGCGTCAGCGAAGGGGAGGTCTTCAACGGCTCGGTCACCCGGGTGATTCCGATCGGTGCCTTCGTGGAGATCCTGCCGGGCAAGGAGGGGATGATCCACATCTCCCAGCTGTCCGAATCCAGGGTCGAAAAGGTCGAAGACGTGGTCAACGTCGGCGACCAGGTGACGGTGCGGGTGCGGGAGATCGACAACCGCGGCCGCATCAACCTCACCCTGCGGGGCGTGGAGCAGCAGGAGCCGGCGGCGGTCTGACCGTCACGGGGCCTGGCCGCGCGGCTGGGCCCTCACACCGCGAAGCCGGGATCGATCGTCGCCATCGCCGCCGCGGCGCGCCGGCAGATGTCGGCATGGGCCGTGCCGTTGCTGGCGATCAGGCAACCGGCCTGGCGCACATCGCCGGTGTTGTAAAGCAGCGGCCGGCCATCGGCATGGTCGAAGCCGCCCCCGGCGGCGCGCAGCACCGCCTCCGGGGCGGCCATGTCCCAGTCCTTGGGGGCGCTGCGGCCAGAGAGCGAAATGTAGAGGTCGGCCTCCCCCCGCAGGATCGTGGCCACCTTGCCGCCGACACTGCCGATCGCCAGGCTGCGGGCGGGCCGCAGCTTGGCCAGCAGCTGCTCCAGGCGGTCGTCGCGGTGGTTGCGGCTGGCCACCAGCACCAGATCCTCACTGCGGCCGCTCAGGGCAGGGGCGAAGCGCTCGCCGGCCCGGTTCTCCCGCCAGGCCTCCCCCGCCCCCGTCCCGGCCCCACCGGCGCCAAGCAGCCCGAACCAGAGCTCCTCGGGCTCCGGCAGCAGCACCACCCCCAGCACTGGCCGCTGGCCGTGCACCAGGGCCAGGTGGACGGCGTACTCGCCGGTGCCCTGCAGGAAATCCTTGGTGCCATCGAGGGGATCGAGGAACCACAGCCATTCGGCGTCCAGCGGCTGGCCCGGCACCAGCACCTGGGCGGCGGTCTCCTCGCTCAGCAGGGTCCAGCCGGCGGCTGGGAAGGCCTGCTCCAGGCCATCCAGCAGCCAGCGGTTCACCGCCAGATCCGCCGCCGACACCGGCCCCTCGCCGCCATGGTCGACGCTCAGGGCCGGCGGGAAGCCGTAGGGGGGCTGCTCACCACGGGCATAGGCCCGCAGGATGTCGGCCGCCCCCCAGGCCAGCCGACGCAGCTCCGCCAGCAGGGGCTCGAGACCGACGCCGTCGGGCAGGGCGAAGGGAGACGGCATCATGGGGACCGGAAAACGGCATTGTGCAGGACCCGGTGCAGGAGCACGAACCCGCCGCCGGCGTCCTCTATCTGGTGGGCACCCCCATCGGCAACCTCGACGACCTCTCCCCCCGGGCCCGGCGGGTGCTGGCCGGCGCCAGCCGGGTCGCCTGTGAGGACACCCGCCGCAGCGGCCTGCTGCTGCATCACCTCGGCATCCGGGCGCCCCTGCTCAGCTTCCACCAGCACAACCAGACGGCCCGCATCCCCCAGCTGCTGGCGGCCCTGGAGGCGGGCGAAGCGATCGCCCTGATCAGCGATGCCGGCCTGCCGGGGGTGTCGGATCCCGGCCAGGAGCTGGCGGCCGCCGCCCGCGCCGCCGGCCGCCAGGTGATCTGCATCCCCGGCCCCAGTGCCGTCACCACCGCCCTGGTGAGCAGCGGCCTGCCCTCGGGCCGCTTCTGCTTCGAGGGATTTCTGCCCCCGAAAGCTGGCCCCCGGCGCCAGCGGCTCGAGGCCCTGGCCGGCGAGGAGCGCACGATGGTGCTGTTCGAAGCCCCCCACCGGCTGCTGGCCCTGCTCGAAGACCTGCTGGCGGTGCTCGGCGACCGGCCCCTGCAGGTGGCCCGGGAACTGACCAAGCGCCACGAGGAACAGGTGGGCCCCAGCGTGGCGGCGGCCCTGGCGCACTTCCAACGCACGCCGCCCCAGGGGGAATGCACCCTGGTGCTGGGCGGTGCCCCGCCGCCAGCGGCCCCCGTCTGGGACGACACCGCCCTGCGCCAGGCCCTCGAGGAGCTGGTGCGGGGCGGCCTCAGCAACCGGGAGGCCGCCCGCAGCCTGGCCGAGCGCAGCGGCCACAGTCGCCGGGCCCTTTACGCCCTGCTGCACCAGGACCCGGCAGACTGCTCCCCTCCCCCTGCGACGCCGTGATGCTTCTGCGCCTGCGCCTCCTGTGCGGCAGCCTGCTGGGCGGCACCCTGCTGCTGACCCTGCTCTGCCTCGGGGCCCAGAACCTGGAGGAGCGGCCCCAGCTGCGCTTCGGCTTCGCCCGCAGCGCCCCGCTGCCCGCCGGCTTCATCGTGGGGGTGGCCCTGGTGCTGGGCGTGATCAGCGGTGGCGCCAGCGCGGCCCTGCTGCTGCCGGGAAACACCCCCGCCGACGAGGGCTGAGGCCTCAGCTGCCGGGAAGGGCGTAGAGGGCACCCTCGATCACCACCCGGCTGATGCCCTGGGCCAGCAGGTAGGGGGCCGTGAGTTCGAACACCTTGAGGTCGGGCACCTTGATCACCCGCTGGGTGCGGCCGCACTGGCGCTTGGCCTGGCGGGGGTTGAGGAACACGACCAGCGCCTGGCGCTCCAGCTCGGCGTCGGGGAGCCGGCCCAGCTCGGGAAACTCGCTCAGGGGCCGGGCCTGCAGCTCCACCGTCTTGTCGACCAGCATGTAGGCGCTGGAGGGCAGCGCGGCGGCCACCAGGGGCTGGAGCCGCCCCTCACCAGCCGCCGTGTCGCCGTCGTCGAGCAACACCACGGGGATGGGCTGGAACGGGTTGATCTCGCCGTCGGCCCCATCCTCACCGTCGTCGTCGTCGCTCGTCAGCAGGTCGTCGTCGTCGGCACCGAAATCGTCGGCATCCTCGATGGCGAGCACCGCGGGGCCGTCCTCCGCCACCACCTCGGCCCGCACCGGGGCGGGAACGGACAGGCGCCGGGGGGGATCGGGCAGCACCTTGCGAACCGGTGCGGGCTCGGGCGCGGTGTCGGGCTCAGGCTCGGGCTCCTCGGGGGCAAGGGTCTCGATAGGTTCCGGGGTGGGTTCGGGGGCCGGCGGCTC
>NZ_JAGQBG010000111.1 GCF_024345515.1 Cyanobium sp. N5-Cardenillas | reverse complement strand
GGATTCCTGCGCCCAGCGCAGGTCGCGCGGCAGGATCGTGCCCAACTGGTCTGACCGAGGCTCGATCACCTCAAAACGCGACACGGGGAGCCACTGTTCCGCGAAGGCTGCCGGATCCCTGATGAAGCTGGGCACCAGCCCCTTGAGCAACCCATTGGCGGGAAGCGGATCAGCGGGGCCATTGGGCTTGCCCACCACGTCTTCCCAGCAGAGCGCCCAGAAGCGGTAGCGCCCCGATCTCTGCAGAGCCATACGCTGGCGAACATCGGTAGCCAGACGATTGCGGTGGAAGTCCCAGCCGTCTGTATAGACGGCGATGGGCAGTCCTCCGGAGGTTGGAGTGATCAGAAAATCGCAACGGGATAGAACGTCAACTCCCTGGGCCTTGCCGATCTCGACCTGGGTTTGAACCATCCAGTTGACACCGTTCACACTGAGGTGAAAGGCCGTCTGTCCCTGCCAGGTGTCGGCTGTGAGTTTCACTGCCACTCCAGGGGGAGCAGCTTTCCCTTCCCGCAGCGCGTCGATGAATTTGTCCTCCAGCTCGCTCTCCACCTGGGTGGTGATCGTGATGCTGGTGAGGCTGCGCCTGCTGCTCTTCAGCTGCTCCCAGTGCCTGAGCAGCACAGTGAGCTGATCCAAGGCTCGGTTCTTGCTGATCCGATCTCGCTCGAATCGGCTTCGGTAGGCATAGAGGCACCGATAGCAACCGTCATTGCAACCACAGGCCTGTAGGGAGCTCCGGGAGTCTTCAAAAACAGAGCGCAGGCGTTCGCCACCGTTCTCCACCAGCTGTCGCAGGTAGCCAGTGCCACCGGGAACCGAGTCGTAGAGGTAGAGAAAGGTCTTTCGTTGGGTGCCCGGTCCCACTCCGTTGGCAGAGCCGAGGGACTGGGGTTCGGTGGAGACCGCTGGCAGAAGATGATCCACCTTGCCGCTGAAGTGTTTCTTCAGGCCAAGGCTGAGGGCGGCCTGAAAGGAACTTTTGCCGGTGTCGTCCCAGAAGAGGCGATCGGGCAAGAGGAAACGCAGGGCCTCTGAGTTGAACTCCCGATACATGAACAGAAGCTTGCGTGCCTTGGCGTCATCGGGCTTGTCGCGGAAGCGGCAGCTATAGGCATGCTGTTTGCTGGTGGGCGGGCCAGTCAGAACCTTGCCGCAACCGCTGCAGATCTCGAAACCGCGGACGCGGAACTGCTGACCAGCAATCAGATGGCCATTGCCGGCAGGATTCACAGCGCCGAAGTTGATTTCTCGGAAGGTTGTGCTGCCGATGAACTCCGCCCCAAAGGGAAACTCGGCGTCATCCACCGCCAGGGTGATCTCCACCCGGTTGAGGTCGGGGATGATCAGGAGCTGTCGCTGGAAGAAGGTGTTGGTGCGGTCGTCGCGGTCATCGCTGATTCGGCTAAGGGCGTCGTCGGTGGTGGCCACGACCTGTCGCAGTCGCGCCATTTCCTTCACCTGGTGGGCGTCGCAGAAGTTGGCATCCCCACAACGCGGGCAGACCTGGTCCTTGAAACCCTGTTCCCCCTCTTGGCAGCTGTAACTACAGACCCTACAGAACCGCCAGCGTTCAATCGGGTTGAGCGTCAGATCAATCTGGTCGACCTTCACACGCCGCCCCTGGGCGTAGAAAACGCCATCGGGCACCAGCTCACGAATGGCGACACTGCCTGGGCGCTGGTAACTCAGAGGCTTCAGATCCTCACTGCTCCGCCCAGCCTTGGGCTTGCGAGTCAACCGGCGCCAGAGCACCGACTTCAGAGTGACACCGGCCTCCGGGAAAGCGTAGTTAGGAAGGAAACCCTCGTCCGTCAGCATCTGTAGCAAAGGTCGGTTCTCAAGCTCCTTGCGCAGATCGGCATAGGCCCGTTGCTCGCGCAGCACCTCTTCCTTCTCCTGCTTCTGAGCTTCCAGCAGGGCAGCTGGGTTGATCGACGACAGCTCGCGAAAGCGCTTGGCCAGGCGTTTCCCTTCGTTGAACAACCGCCGCCGTTCGGAAGCGAGCCCTTCAAGGCGGCCAATCAATTTCCGCTGGAAAAGCGGTGTGGCATCGCCATCGGCAAGAAACTCCTCCCGGAGCTGCTCACGGCAGCGACCCTTGACGGTGTCCTCGTCGAAAAGGACAAGAAAGTCTTCGAGCAGGGCCTGCTGATGGTCGCGGGTCCATTGCAGCCAGGTAAAGGGAAACAGCTTGCGTTTGCTCTCCCACTCCTTCCCATCCACCGCATCGAGTGCGGCCTTGAGCTTGCGGGGCAGGGCCTCCACTGGGATGCCGCTCTGCACCCAGCGATCGATCGTGAAGGCGATCAGTTGGCGGCTGAGGATGGCCGCGGCGTCGAGGTAGCAGCCAGGAGGTGTGACCCTGCCCTGCAGCATCTCGGTGGGCTCGGCAAAGAAATAGAGATCATGGGGAGTGCCGTTGACCACGGTGCCGACCAGGGCATTGCCATCCCGGCGACCGGCGCGACCGATGCGCTGCAAGTAGTTCGCAGGCTCGGGGGGCACTGAGCAGAGCAGCACCGATGAGAGGTCGCCGATGTTAATGCCCATCTCCAGCGTGGAGGTCGCCGACAGCAGGTTCGGGTGACTGCGGGGGCCGTCATGGATGAACTGATGCTCTAACCGTTCACGGTCGCTGCGAGACAGCAGACCGGTGTGCTCGCGAGCGATGATCCGGTTCACCTGGCCGGAGGTGTACAGACGTCGGTAGAGCGGCAATCCCCCCTGGGGATCACTTTGGTAGTGACCGGAGCAACGTTGAACCAGGCAGGGCATCCCCTCCCAGATGGCACGCTCAGCTGGACGGATGCTTTGGCCGTCACCGCAGCAGGTGCAGCGCAGGCTGATCGGCTCGGCCGCCACGACAATGGCAGTTGGATCCAAGCCCCAGATTCGCTCGCCGTGATGGCCTGGCGGAAGCGCCTGCAAGACCCCACCTGCTTCCAGGGCCGCTACCGATGCCTCAAGGGCAACCTTCTGGAGTTCCGGCGCGCCGCAGTCACCCAGGCACTTGCTCAACCAGTGCATCACCCAGGTGGGCCGTCCCTTGGAGTTGACCAGTTGCTCGAAGTGCCCACGGCCGCGGAGGGACGTCAGAAAGATTGGCTTGTTGGACGAAGGGCCAATGTTGGGCAGGTGGGTGGTCAGCCAGAACGAATAGGTGTCGTCTCCACCACTGGCGAGGTACCTGCTTCCTTGGCCATCGGCGCCGAGGATCTCCGGCACGGGCAGAGCGCCCCGCTGGCGAAGGTGATGCAGAAAGCCCACCAGAAACTGCCGCACAGCGGCCTGATCGGTGTCACGCAGCGCTTCCATCTCGTTGCGCAAGCGCTCCAACAATTCCGGGAGAAGCGGTTCGAGCCCCTCAAGGCGGATCCCGGCGGCCAGTGCACCGGCCTGCTCCACCGAAGAGCCCAGGCGAGAGCGATAGCCGAACTCGGCCATCACCTCCCAACGCAGACGCTTCTCGACGATCTCCATCAGCGGGTCGTCTGGCGCGAGGGTTGGACGGGTGCTCTGTTCGATGGCGGACCACTCGCGCAGCCATTCCAAGTCGGAGGGCAGAAAGGTGGCGACGAAATCGACGGGGTTCGGCAGCTCCTGGCGCCAGTGATGAAGCAGAGCGCCTTGGAGAGCGGTCAGATCGAGCGGGTCCGGACCGGATGGCTCCAGATCTCGGCCATGGTGCTGAACGGTGCGGGTGAGCGCTGTGCGGAAGCTGGTTCGATAGGCACGAGCGGCAATGAAACCGGCTCGATGGGCAGCGTCCTGGACTGAGTCAGAGAAGGCGAGCAGCTTGCGATCGCCGTTGAAGCTGGAAGCAAACAGGGAAGAGGAACAGTTGCTGGTGAGGCTGGCGGCTGAGGCGCCGATCAGCAGCAGGCTCTGGTGGGCGCTGCAGTAGGGGCAATCAGAACTGGATTTCAGATGGTCATTCCGATCGCGGGTCGTGCAGTCGGGCACCTCGACCACCAGCAGGCTTTGACTGGAGCAGCTCTGGCACCGCGCTCCCACTACTGGGGCCTTCCGTTCTTCGCCCTTGGTGGACAGCTCCTGGATCGTGAGGCAATCCAGGCAGAACAGCCGCTCATCAGCGCTCAGGGGTGCTGCGGAGGACTTCTCACTGACCAGCGGCCTGAGGGGGAACACGTACTGGACCAGGGGATCGCGTCCAAAGAAGGCCCGGTAGAAGTTGCGGAGGTTTCGCGCCGGATCCAGCTGACTGGCGTCCTGGTGCAACAGGGTTGAGGTCCAGCCGGTAGCGCCGCAATCGCGGCAGTGCACGACAGGTAAGTGGTGATCGCCGTCGTTGCTGTCGAGGTCATCGGAATGGAGCAGCTCCGGGCTGGAGGTCACGCTGGCCACCATCCGCTTCAGCTCACGGAGCCAGATCTGGATGCGCAACTGCACCCAAGGCTGGCCGCCGGGGCCGCGAGCATGGCCGATCAGTGCCAGCAGGCTTTCAAGCAGCAACACCCGGAAGGGGAAGGGGTATCGCTCGTCGATGCCGAGCTGACGAGCAAACCGCTCCAGCAGCTCCGCGAGCGAGCAGGTACCGGCGGCCTGGCGTACGAGGTTCTGAACCGCAGGCAGACGACCCAATTCGCGGCCCAGACTGATGCGCCAGGCGGGGTCATCAATCGAACCATTTACCGGGGGCGTGAAGGCCGCGCCAAACCAGAGCGGTACCTGGGCGGCAAGGTAGGCACTGCGGACGGCATCAGCACTTCTGGCCTCACTGGCCCCATAGCTGTCTGGGTTGAGGACAGCCTCCTGATCGAGGCTGGGAGGCGGAACGAGCAGCAATCCTTTAAGTGGATCGGCGAAATCGGTGTCCTCAAAGAACTCAGCAGGGGTCTTGCGGTCCTCCTGGATCAAGCTGGAGCGATCAAACGTGCTCCCGAAGATCTGAGAGGCGTAGTAGAGCATCTCTGCTTGAGAATCACCGTCGCCGAGGGTGGCCGAGGTACCCACACAGATCAGCTCCTCACTGCTGCAGTGCAGGCGATCTCTGAGCCGGCGCACCAGGCAAGCCAGGTCGGTGCCTTGGGCTCCATCGAAGGTGTGGAACTCATCCACCACCAGGTAACGCAGCACGCTGGTTCCGTCTTCCAACCGAGCGTTCTGGGCCCAGAGGCCCTGGGTGTGGGGCTGGAGCAGAAGGTAGTCAAGTTGCTTGTAGTTGGTGAGCAGGATGTCGGGCGGTGCCTTGTGCATCGTGGACCGATCTGTGATGACCTGCTCAGGCCCCATGGCGATGGAGCTGACTTCCTCCTGGTCGCCGATGTAGAGCCCGGCACGCAGGCCAGCGAGGGCGGGGATGGTGTGGATGAGATGGGCAATCCGCTTGGCCTGGTCGGTGGCCAGGGCATTCATCGGATAGATAAGGATCACCTTGATACCCCGCTGACCTTGCGCGTACGCCTGGCGGCAGTGGTCGAGGCAGGGGTAGAGGAAGGCCTCGGTTTTGCCCGAGCCTGTGCCGGTGGCAACCAGGGTGTTCTGGGGGGAGCCCGGGCTGAGTCGCTCGAAGGCCTGCTCCTGATGCCGGTAGGGCGGGAATGGCAGCTGGAGCTCCGGGAACCAGTCGGCGCGGCTGCCCTGCTGGAACGGAAGCGAAATTGAGATGTAGGGGCCTTTGACTAGCCGATCCCGATCGGCGAGAAAGCGGTCGATCAGCCCTTCGAAGCCTGGGGTGGTGGGGTGAAAGGCGGTGGTGAGAGCATCCCGGGCGACCTGCTCCAGCTCGGCGGCGACGACAGAGGGGAGGATTGAACCGGATTCAAGGTGCGCTGCCATAGCTAACCATTACGCCGGAGGGAAATGGCCTTTGCAAACTCTCGCTTAAAGGCCTCGGCAATCTCTTGATCTGTTGGTGTCGCACCTGAACTATTAGAAAGCAAAGTGTAAAGAGCAGCGATATAGGCTTCTCCAAGTGCGGCAGTAATCACACCAGCTGTTGCAGCTCCGATGGCACCACCGGCTACGCTGCCAGCTCCAGGAATCAACTTTAAAAGATTGCTGACGATGGTACGGCCGAGGAATGCACCACCGGCGCCCCCCAGAACGCTGACGACAAGCGAGGAGAGAAAACCTTCCGTAACAGGAAGTCCAAAGATTGTTGTGATCCCTGCAATCATGGTGATCTGGACAGGAATGATTACAGCTGCATCAGCAAATGGAATAGGAGCGGCTGCGATGCCACCGGCGGTGACCGTTGCCGCAGCTACAGCCTGATGGGCTTGTGTTGTTTTTAAGTCCAGGTCAACCTTCTGAGCAGCTGCGAACGCTCGCCTATGGGCCTCTGGCACAAGCTGCATGGAATGCTGAACAAGGTCATTGAGCCCCCTGGGCTCAAGAACATGCCCGTCATCAAACTCCTCCCGAAGTGCTCGAACGCGGATGACATTGGTCAACTTCGGAAGGAGATCGTGAACCGTCTGCCGGAACCCTTGGTCTGCTCGTGCCTTAGTAATCACTCCAACGACAGGAACGAAGTCAACAAGCTTCTCGACCAAGTCATGTTCTGCGTCCTCTACTCTGCGGAGGTCCTCGGCGATGCAGACCCAGGCCAGATGGATATGGGTAGTAGGATCGAGGCTTTGCCGTCGATCGGCGATGAACTTGCGCAGCTGATCATCAGTCTCTTTGAAGTTGGCCATCTCCAACCCCCGCGTGTCAAAGATGGAGAGTGGGATGCCCTCCTTTTTGATCTCCCTTGTGCCAGGGGTTACTGGCCTTCCTACGCCAGTACGCACAAAGTCACCCTCAAAGACTGAATTGATTAAGGTGCTTTTACCCACACCACTTCGGCCAGCGATCAGGATATTGACATGGCCCCGCTCTTTCATGGCTTGATTGTAAGCATCTTGGATGATCTTGTGGAGGTCGAAGTTGCTCATCGCTTTAGGCTGTGTGGGAAGGCGCAGTAGCTGAAGCGACGGCGGAGGCCAACAGCTTGAGCCTTTGGGAGAGGAAGCCCTCATAGTCATCAATCCATTGAGCCGCGTCAGGTCCATGGGGGATGAGATGACTTTTCAGGACCTTTGCCATGGGGAAATGCTCCTCTGCGCGCATCTCCTCCATGTACTCGGAAGGAGCTTGGCAACTGATGCGTTGGTTGGTGGTGCTGTCAATCAGGCAGCGGTTAAGCACCACGTCACGATGGCGAGCTTCAATGCCTCGGTTTTCCAGAAACTTGGCGGGAAAGATGTGGTGATCGTCGATGCCATTACTCATCAGCAGCTGGTGGTTGAGCACAGCGCGGCTGTGGAAATCAAGGGGAGCGGTACTCGAAGTGAGCATCAGGCAGATCGTTGCTCGGTAGAGGGAGCGCTGGCGTGGTGTGACTTCACGCAGAAGATCATGATTGAACTGAAAGGTTCGAACGGTTTCAGGAGGCTGGGACTGGGGATCTTGAAACCATGCGATCAGTTCATTCACGTCCCTGGTGCTCTGGGTATTGGGCGCATTTTCGTAGGCCTGGCTGAATACGGAGCACCAGAACCAGCGAAGAACTTGCTCTCTTTGAGCACCAATGGCAACCCCCTTCGAGTCATCGAACCAGGCAAAAGCCGCTGCCATCGGAGGCAGCATGGTGGCGTAGGGCAACCAACGGGGTTGGAGTACCCAGCAATCGTCGGCCAGAAGCGTGAGGGCTCGATCGAGTCCCTTTACCACTCGTGGCCACCAGTGGGCCACGGTGTCGGCGTCAAGGTTGAGTACATCGCCGCGCTTGCAGCTGCGGGCCTGGCCGCCAGCCAAGGCGATTGCCATTAGCAGGTAGTAGGGATCGACATCGAACCGGATGATCAACGGGTGCTCAGCGCGGGCCCGCTCCCAGAGATCTCGGAGGCGAATCTCTTGACTCCAGAAGCGAGCGGTGAGCAGCTCGAACACGCTGAGCTTCACGCCCGTGCGGTTGAGCGTTTCGAAGATTGTGCACAGGGCCGCTGGCTCGGTTTCGGCAGAGAGGGTGACGACTGGAAAGTCGTAGCGCTCGAAGGCATCGATCCAGTCGCCTCGGATCTTCAGGAGCTCCTTCTGGAGCTGCTCGCGGTCATCGGAGGCGCGGGTGGCCACCACGGTGAGCATCCAGTTGAGATATCCACCGGTACCGCTTTTCAATACGGCCAGTGGCAACAGAAGGTGCTCGGCCTGGTAGCTGGGATCTTCTCGCCGCTTGAACGCCGATCGCGTGATACGTAGGTAGCTGATGGCGTCTTCGAAGTCCTCGCCTTCAATCAGCTTCTGCAGGCTGAGGTAATAGCGATGATCGCCCTTTCCGTAGAAGGCCTGATAGAGGGAGGTTAGGCGCTGCTGGCCATCGAGCACCAAGAACGTGTGATGTTCGCTGGCGGCGGGCGCACCCTCGAAAGCACGGGCCGAAAAGACCCGTTCCCGATCACGCACACGCAGGATGCTGCCGGCGGGATAGCTGTTGGCGATCGAGACGATCAAAGCCTGAGTGGCGCTGGGCTCCCAGACGAAATCGCGCTGGAAGTCGGGCAACACCATGTCGCCGGCTTCAATGAGAGCGAGCAAATCCAGGAGGCGCTTCGGGTTGGTGTCTTCGTAGATGGTCACGTCGCCACCTCCGCCCTCTCAAAGAACTCCCACGCCACCCGATAATCCTCCACCCGATCACACAGGCTCCAAGGAGCCTCATAGCTGATCGTGCGCTCCACCGGTCCACCGGGCAAGGTGTCGTCGAGAATTGTGCGAGTAAACGTGCCGGAGATTTCGTGCTGGATATCTTCCCAGCCGGTGGTCTTGGCAGCCCCACGGCCTTTGCCCTTGCGGGGGAAGCCGACGCGGGTGAGGCCCTTGCTGGCCGTGAACACGATGCGGCCGTTCTGGTCGTACCAGGTATCGCGTTCGTATTGCTGCATCACTGGGAATTGCACGCGGTAGATGGTGATCAATTCCTCAAGGGTGAGTCCAAGAGCTTGGGCAACGAGCACATCGGTCTCCACCAATGTCTGGCGGCGCATGAAATCAGTTCGCACAGCGCAATTTCGCTGCCAGGTAGAGGTGAGATTTGTGAAGAAGCTGTTGGGCAAACGGGGATCTGGCTTGGCCCACTGCTGCTGGGTGAATTCTGGCTGCCAGCAGTCAGCCCAAAGATCGGCGTACTGAGTGGTGATGCAGTTGAGGGTGAGGGTGCGGAACATCATGGAGAGTTCATGATAAGACTCCAGAAGGGGGAATAGCAGGAAGTCGCCAGCAGTAAGATCTGTTTTGCCCGCCGTCTTTATCCAAAAGTCAGCAGGCACTGAAGTCAAAAAAGATGCGAAGAGAACAGCTATCCGATGATTCTGGAAGGCAAGCGAGATAACTGCATTAACATGCCCAGTGTCCTTGTGAGCCAAAGACGAAAGCAATGTCCGCTCTCTTCCCTGGCTGAGCCGCCTCCTGCAGGCAACCCGATAAAACTCGGTGACAGGCTGCTTCTCACCCCAGGGAACCACAGGTATACGGGAACGATATTCGGCGAGTGGCACATCCGGGCAATAGTTGCTGCGTGGCAGGTAATCGTCCGGCAGGGTGGTGAGATCGAGGCAATCGTAGTGGGCTTTTTCAGTGCAGACTTTTTGAGGCGTTTTGTAGCGCGGGTTGCCCTCAGAAAAGTGCGGTCCTGAGAGGATGAGATCCCTGGGATCGGGCGGAAAGCTGGTGTGGCGACGGATTGTGCCATCTTTTTTCACAGCATTGGTTTCATCCCACATCACTGTTGTGTAATACTTCCCCTGGAGATCGCCGAGACGTTGTGGGGCGGCGGCAAATCTCTCCAGAACGCTTATCAGTTGCCGAGAATGGAGCGAGGGCAACCGTGCCTGCGTAGACGGCGTGCCGGGCTCGTCGTATAGCTGGGCGAACAGGGCCAGGCTTGAGTCGCCGACCAAGATCAGCCGCTGGCGGTGGCCCGCCATGTTCCATTGGTTGCCCTCTGTTTTCATGCCTCCAACAGCGCCACTTCCATCGTGGCCGAAGCAGGCATCCACAGT
>NZ_JAGQBG010000110.1 GCF_024345515.1 Cyanobium sp. N5-Cardenillas | reverse complement strand
GCCCCCCTGGCTGCGGCGCACCTCGTCCCCCATCAGCAGCATGGGCACCCCGGGGGCCAGCAGCAGGGAGGCCAGCAGGTTGCGCAACTGCCGGTCGCGCAGGGTCTGCACCTCCGGGTCGCTGCAGGGCCCTTCCACGCCGTGGTTCCAGCTGTTGTTGTGGTTGTCCCCGTCACGGTCGTTCTCCCCGTTGGCCAGGTTGTGCTTGCGGTCGAAGCTGACCAGGTCGGCCAGGGTGAAGCCGTCGTGGGCGGTGAGGAAATTGATCGTGCGCCCCACCGGCGACGGCTGACCATTGAACAGATCCGGGTTGCCGGACAGGCGCTGGCTCAGGGTCCAGGTGCTGCGGTCGTCCCCCTTCCAGAAGCGGCGCACATCGTCGCGGAAGCGGCCGTTCCAGCTGGCCACCCGCCGGGCGGGGAAGTCGGCGAGCCGGTAGAGGCCGCCGCAGTCCCAGGGTTCGCTCACCACCTTCAGATCGCTGAGGTCGGGGTCCGCCTCCATCTCCTCGAACAGGGGGGAGCATCGAGGGGAGCCAGCGCCTCGCCCCGGGTCAGGGCGATGCCCAGGTCGAAGCGGAAGCCGTCGATGCCAAGTTCCGTGCTCCAGCAGCGCAGGGACTCCAGGATCAGGCGCCGCACCAGGGGGCGATTGGCGGCGATCGTGTTGCCGCAGCCGCTGACATCGAGGTAATCGCCCTTGGCGGTCTGGTGGTAGTAGAGGGCGTCGCCGAACCCCCGCCAGCTCAGGGTGGGTCCCTGCTGGTTGCCTTCGCTGGTGTGGTTGTAGACCACATCGAGAATCACCTCCAGGCCCGCCTGATGGCAGGCGGTCACCAGCTGGCGCACCTCGTGCCGTCCCTGCAACGGGTCGCTGTCCACCAGGTAGGCCGGGTGGGGGGCCATCCAGCTCACGGGGCTGTAGCCCCAGTGGTTGAAGCGCCCGTTGGGGGCGTCCTGGGGATCGAAGGCCATCACCGGCAACAGCTCGATGGCGGTCACCCCCATCTCCTGGAGGTAGGGCAGGGTGTCGATCAGCCCCAGGAGGGTTCCCTGCCGTTCCTCCGGCACCGGGCAGCCGTTGCCCCGGGTGAAGCCACCCACGTGCAGCTCATAGATGATGGTTTTCTGCCAGGGGTGGCGCGGGCGGGGGGCGGCGTCGAAGTCGAACCGGTCCCGCTCGGTGACCACCCCCTTGAGGCAGGCGGAGGCATTGGGGACGGCGCCGACGGCGGCGCCCCGCTGGTAGCCCTCCCAGCCGGTGACAGCCCTGGCGCAGGGGTCGAGCAGCACCTTGGAGGGATTGAAGCCGTGGCTGCCGGCTTGGATCGGGCCGAAGACGCGGTAGCCGTAACAACAGCCCAGGCCCAGGCCCTCCACCTCCACATGCCAGTGCTCGCCTGAGCGGTGGTTGGGGTCGAGCTCAATCACCTCCAGGGGTTCGCGGGCCTCGCCGTCGGCGAAGATCAGCAGCTCGATGCGCGTGGCCAACGGGGCCACCACGGAAAAATTGACGCCACGGCGGGTGACGGAGGCCCCCAGTGGCCAGGGATGTCCGATCCGGGTCGCCGACAAATCACTGGCCTGGATTGCCCCCAAGGGTACGTCGGGTCTCCGGAAGCTGCCGCCGGGCGTTCAATGGGGCCATGGCCAGTGCTGACGCTTCCCTGCTGCCGCCCGAGGAGGGCCGACCTCCCCAACGGGTGGCGCCGGGGTTGTGGCTGTTCGCGCCCAGCCGGGAGAGCCAGGGGGGCAGCGCCTGGCTGCTGGAGGCGGCCGGTGCCGACCTGCTGATCGACTGCCCCGCCTTCACCCGGGCCAACCTGCAGTTCCTGGCCGGCCGCCCCCGCCATCGGCCGGGCGGCAGTGGTGCGTCCCTGGCCTGGATCCTGCTCACCGGCCGCGGCGGCCATGGCCGCTGCCGCCGCCTGCAGCAGGCCCTGGGCTGGCCGGTCCTGGTGCAGGAGCAGGAGGCCTATCTCCTGCCGGGAGTGGATCCCCTGCACACCTTCACCAGCGAGCACAGGCTCGGTCCGGACGTGCGTCTGCTCTGGACGCCGGGGCCTTCCCCCGGGAGCTGTGTCGTCCATGTCTCCCCTCTGGGCGGGGTCGGCCCGGACGGGCTGTTCTGCGGCCGACTGCTGGTTCCGGTGGCGCCGGCCCGCCTGGCTCCCCTGCGGCTGCGGGGCACGTTTCACTGGGGAAGGCAGCTCCGTAGCGTGGATGTCCTGCGCCAGTGGCTGCCGCCAGGGTCCCCCGACTGGATCGCCAGCGGCGCCGGGCTGGGGGCCCTGAGGGGCCCGAAGCTGGTGGAGCAGGGCGCCTCCCTGCTGCGCGACCTGGATCTGGAGGCCCTGGCCCTCCAGCCCCCCGGCGGACCCCTGACCCCCAAACCGCTGTCATGAGTGGACTTTTCTGGTTGCGGCCCCGGCGCAAGACCCATACGATTGGCGCGCTGAGCGCATCGGGCGGTCGGGGATTTCCGATTCGCCTCCATCACTCGACGTCCCGAACCCCGCCATCGCCACCTCATCCGGAGGCTTCCCCAGAACCATGAACAAAGCTGATCTCGTCAACATCGTGGCTGCCCGCACGGAGCTCACCAAGACCGACGTCTCCCTCGTGGTCGATGCCGCCATCGAAACCATCGTGGACTCGGTGGTCGAAGGCAAGAAGGTCTCCATCCTCGGTTTCGGCTCCTTTGAGCCCCGGGAACGTTCGGCCCGCCAGGGTCTGAATCCCAAGACCGGCGAGAAGATCAAGATCCCCGCCAAACGCGTGCCCGCCTTCACCGCCGGCAAGCTTTTCAAGGACAAGGTTCAGGGCTGATCCGCAGCAGGAGCCGTTTCGCCATGCCAGCGGCCGCCGGGGCTCCGGCCCCGGCGCTGCGGCTTCCCCTCCATCTCCAGGCTCAGCTCGCCCAGGGAGTGGAGCGGCGACGCCAGGGTTACAGGACCCGCTTCGCCCCCTCCCCCACCGGCCCCCTGCACAGGGGCAACCTCCGTACCGCCCTCGTCAGCTGGCTTGACGCCAGGCTCAGGGGTGGGGAGTGGCTGCTCCGCATCGACGATCTCGACGCCCCCCGCAACCGGCCGGGTGCCGAGGCTGCGATCCTTGACGACCTTCACTGGCTCGGCCTCGGCTGGGACGGTCCGGTGGTGCGTCAGAGCGCCCATCGCGGCCTCTACGCGACCGTTCTGTCGGCCCTGCGCCAGGCCGGCCACCTTTACCCCTGCCGCTGCAGCCGGAGGCTGCTGGCCGATGTTTCGGCGCCCCATGGGGCCCTGGCGGTCTACCCGGGGCACTGCCGGGATCGGGAGCCAGTGTGGGGGCCCCAGGCCGGTCGCCTGCCCAGCTGGCGCCTGCGCCTGGAACCGGGCGTCCTGCGCTGGCAGGAGCGCGGCGGTCCCCGCGGACGCCAGGATGGCCCCACCGCGGTGGGGGACGTGGTGCTGCGGCGGGCCGATGGTGTGGTGGCCTACCACCTGGCCACCGCTGTCGACGAGTTGCTGATGGGGATCAGCGAGGTTGTGCGCGGGGATGATCTCTGGTCCTCCACCGGGGCCCAGGTGGCGGTGATGGCCGCCCTCGGCGCCTCTCCACCGTCCTATGCCCACGTGCCCCTGTGGCGGGACTCCCGGGGCGAGCGGCTGAGCAAGCGGGAGGGGGCCGAGGGGTTGGCCGGTCTGCGCAGCCGCGGCCTGGATGCCCCGGCGGTGATCGGCCGGCTGGCGTCCAGCCTGGCTCTGGTGCCAGCGGGCAGCCGTCTCAGTGCCGGGGAGCTGGCGGCCGGGCTCTCCCCGGAAACCCTGGACGCCTGCTTGTACCCGGCGAGGGCCAAGGGGAAAAAGGTTTAAGGAAGGTTTTCTGATTCAAGGGGTCTCGGTCGACCACAGTGAGGAGATCAGAACAATCCATCGCCCGCCGGCCATGTCCCTCCAGGTTCCCTCCACCGATTTGAGGAGCCATTCCCCTGCACCGTGCCGATGTCCCCAGTGCGGCGGCAGCGGACTGCTGAGGATTGATGATCAGCGTTACCGCACCTGCCTGGATTGCCTGGGCCAGGGGCACTCCCGCGCCATGGGGGGAGATGAACTGTTCTTCCGGATCGTCAGCGCGACGTCCCCTTCCGCCGCCAGATGAAGAAGGCGGTGGTGGCCACCACCGCCGCCAGTGGTGCCGCCGTGAGCAGCAGCAGGATCACGGCAGTCCAGTCGGTGTACATGGGTGCGTGTGTTGGAGAGGTGTCATCATCCCAGCAGATGCTCCCCGGCGATGCCCAACCAACAGCAACCCCACCAGGCTTCCCGGATGTCCCAGGTCCTTCGTCGCCTCGCGCCCGCTGGTCTCCTGACGTGTGCTCTGTTGGCGGCAGAGGCAAAGGTTCTGGCGAACGTGCAGTTCGAGAATTGCGTCACCGCTGCCGATGGCTCCATCACCTGCGACACGGTACCGACCGGCAACACCCTGATGAATGATGTCGACGCCCGCTACGGACTTCTCCAGAACGCCAGTCCCGGTTGGAGTGAGTTTGAGCCCTACCAGGGTTACGACGATGACTTCGGCGGCAACGAGACGTGATCAGCTCGCCTCTGCAGCTTGCAACGACATGTGGCGCCACTCACGGGGGTTGTGATGCCTGTCTGGGCACCTGACATCGATCCGGCCCATCCCCTGGCGTTGTGCCCAGGCCGAGCGCTATGTGCTGCAGCGCCTGTCCGATGGCTCCTACGTCTCCATCCGACCCGACGACCAGGGACTGGGGGATGTGATCGATCCGATGGCGGCCTATCTGTTCCATACCCATGAGGCGGCCCTGCGCGCCGCCGGTGAGCTCAATCGACTGGGTGGCGACGGTTTTGACGTGGTCAAGGTGGAAGGGCCTGTTGCGTCGTGCTGAGCCCAGCCCAGGGCCTTGCCGTGACCCTTGCCCAGCAGCAGACGCATCGGCAGCGAGTTCGTCCCTGGCGTGTATCGGCAGTTCGCCTAATGACGTCAGGCCGATAAACCTTTATAGTCAGTCTTGTAAGGTTTTTTTTGGTACCAATGCTCACCGGATCTGATCTCCTGGCCAAGGTCAAGGAGTTGGGCGATGTCTCGAAATCCGATCTGGTGCGTGGTTGCGGCTACGTCAGCACCAAGAAGGATGGCGCCGAGCGTCTGAATTTCACGGCCTTTTACGAGGCCCTGCTGGAAGCCAAGGGCGTCAGCCTTGGTGAAGGCGGCGGCAAGGGTGGCTCCAAAGGTGGCCGCAAGCTCAGCTATGTGGCCACCGTCCAGGGCAACGGCAACCTTCTGGTGGGCAAGGCCTACACCGCCATGCTCGATCTGCAGCCCGGCGATGAGTTCGAGATCAAGCTGGGCCGCAAGCAGATCCGCCTGATTCCTGCGGGATCCACCGAAGACGACGATTGAGCTGAACCCGCAGACCTGAAACCACGGCAAGGCCATGGCTTCAGGTCATGGTGCGGGAAGGGGTTCTTCCCGCTGCTGACGATCACAGGCCACCAGGAACGCTGTCACCTGGTCCCCCCAGTTCACCACCACAAGCAGGTTGCGGGGTGTTCTGGAAAATCCTTTCTGGGACAGTACGGCGAAGCCGTTGAGATCGTCGTGGCTCACCAGGGGATGCCTCCCCTGGAGGCCCCCCCACGCACGCAGGAAGCTGTCGCCCTCAAGCGCTTGGCATTGCGCGTAGGCCGCTTCGGTCGCAATTCCCTGGCGCCGCAGCCTCACGAAGGTATCCAGATCCGGCCCCAGGTGGTCGATCCAGCGGCCGAGGTCCCCCACCGCCACCAACCGGCTGCGGTCCGCGCCCGCGGGGGTCAGCAGCAGGGCCGTGGTGGCCAGCGACCAGCCCGCCTCCGCCAGCAGTCGCTCGGCCGCTTCCCTCAGGGCGCCATGGTGGCTCTCCAACAGCTGCTCGTGGCGTGTCCTGAGATCATCCATGGCCCGAGTATCGCCACCGACACGCCCGGGCGGAAATGGAGCGCAGCTGGGGTTGGACCCGGTGCTGGGGCGGGGTGAGCAGAGAAGCCGGTGATCGGATTTGAACCGACGACCTACTGATTACGAATCAGTTGCTCTACCCCTGAGCTACACCGGCATCGGCCAAGAAATTAGCATTCGTCGGCTCACCACCAGCTGCCCACCAGTCCATGGGATCCGACCCGAAGAGATCCCTGGATCCGGAGTTGCGCCGGCGCCTCCTGGCGGAAGCCAGGACCCCCTGGCGGGGGCTGCGGCGGGCGCTGTGGTTCGCCCTGGTGGCCTCGGCGGGCCTGGGTCTGGCGACCATGGCCCTGCGGGCCTCCGCCGGCTCGGAGGTGGCCTCAGGGGACCTGCTGATCCAGGTGGGCGCCCTCAGCCTCTTCGCTGCGCTGCTCTGGTTCGACCGCAACCGGGGGGACGGTTGACGGCACCTGCAGCTTCAGGGGTTCCGGCAGCAGCAGCGGCAGGCCCAGGCAGAGGCGCTGCTGCTCCAGTTCCGCCAGGCTGAGCGGCGGGGTCCCGGACACCGTCTCTGGCTTGCGGCTGAGCAGCCACAGGGTCTGGACCAGCTGTTGCCATTGCCAGAGCATCACCGCCAGCAGCAGGGCCACCAGCAGCAGGGCCACCAGACGCGGACAGGCGCTGAAGGGGGAAACGGGCGAGGCCACGGCCGCCTGGCGGTCGATCCACCACAGCAGGGGCAGGCCCAGGGCGGCGCCGACGGCCGTGGCCAGCGCCAGGGCCGGGGTGGCCTGGAGGCGGCTGAGCCGGCGCTGCAGCTCCCGGCGGCCCCGCAGGGGGGTCTGCAGCAGCAGCAACGACCAGACGTCGGCGGGGCGACGCACCAGCAACAGGGCCGGCGCCAGGGCGCCGATGGCCCAGCAGAGCAGCCTTTCCAGCCCCGGCAGGGGGCCAGGGTCGCTGCCGGCGAGCACCAGCAGCAACAGCAGGGCCTCCAGCGGCAGCACCCCGATGGCGATCAGCTGGAGCCAGAGCAGGGGCTCGCTGCGGGGTGTCACGGGATCAGGTGCTGAGGGTCCGGCGCTGGGTGACCAGCTTGAAGGCCTCGACCCGATCCCTCTCCTGCCAGCCGGTGAACCGGTCGCAGCCGATGCCGCACTCGAAGCCGGTGGCCACCTCCTTGACGTCGTCCTTGTTGCGACGCAGAGAATCGAGATCGCCTTCGTAGACGAGCTCCTTGCCGCGGTGCACGCGGATGCGGCAGTTGCGCTGCAGTTTGCCGTTGGTGACATAGCAGCCGGCGACGGCGCTCTTGCCGATGGTGAACACGGCCCGCACCTCCGCTTCGCCCAGGTTCTCCTCCACCAGCTCCGGTTCCAGCAGGCCCTCCATGGCCATCTGGATGTCCTCCAGCAGCTTGTAGATGACGTCGTAGTCGCGCACATCGACGCCAGTGGCATCCGCGGCACGCTTGGCACCGGAGGCCATCGAGGTGTTGAAGCCCACGATCACGGCGCCGGAGGCCGCCGCCAGGTCGACGTCCGTTTCGGTGATCTCGCCAGGGGCCGACAGCAGCACCCGCACCTGAACCTCCTCCTGGGGCAGTTGTTCGAGGGATCCGAGGATCGCCTCGACACTGCCCTGGACATCGGCCTTGAGGATGAGGTTGAGCTCCTTCAGCTCGCCCTCGCTGACCTGGCCCGACATCGAGGCCAGGGAGACCCTCCTGGAGGCCATCTGCTGGGCCAGGCGGGTGGCCCGGGCCTCGTTGGCCCGGTCGCCCACCACCGCCCGGGCGCTCTTCTCGTCGGTGTAGACCTCGAATTCGTCGCCGGCGGTGGGGACTTCGCTGAAGCCGAGGGCTTCCACGGCGCTGGAGGGGCCGGCCTGTTTGACCCGTTTGCCGGTGTCGTCGACCATGGCGCGCACCTTGCCGAGAATCGGACCCGCCGCCAGCACGTCGCCGGCCTTGAGGGTGCCGTTCTGGATCAGCAGCGTGGCCACCGGGCCCTTGGCCTTGTCGAGGTGGGCCTCGATCACGGTGCCCCGGGCCATCCGGTCGGGGTTGGCCTGCAGGTCCTCCACTTCGGTGACCAGCAGGATCATCTCCAGCAGCTTGTCGATGTTCTCCCCCTTGATGGCGCTCACGGGGACCATGACGGTGTTGCCGCCCCAGTCCTCGGCCACCAGCTCCAGGCCCGAGAGCTCCTGCTTGACCCGGTCGGGCTGGGCCCCTTCCTTGTCGATCTTGTTGATCGCCACCACGATCGGCACCTTGGCGGCGCGGGCGTGGCTGATCGCCTCCAGGGTCTGGGGGCGGACGCCGTCATCGGCGGCCACCACCAGCACCGCCACGTCGGTGACCTTGGTGCCGCGGGCCCGCATGGCGGTGAACGCCTCGTGGCCCGGGGTGTCAAGGAAGGTGATCTTGCGGTGCTCGTCGCCGTGGGGCACATCCACCTGGTAGGCACCGATGTGCTGGGTGATGCCGCCGGCCTCGCCCGCCGCCACCCGCGTCTTGCGGATGGCATCGAGCAGGCTCGTCTTGCCGTGGTCGACGTGACCCATCACGGTCACCACCGGGGGCCGGCGGATCAGGTGGGCCAGGTCGCTGTCCTCGATCATCTCCACGGTCTTCTTGGCCGCGGCTTCGATGTCGTCCTGGAGCACGGGCACGCCGAACTCCTCCGACACCGTCTCGATCGTGTTCAGATCGAGGGTCTGGGTGACGGTGGCGATGATTCCCTTGAAGAAGAGGGATTTGATGATCTCGGAACTCTCCACTCCGAGGCGGTCGGCCAGTTCCTGCACCGTGAGGTTGCCCTCGGGCACGATCAGCATCTCGGGGCGCTGGGCCTTGGCTTCGCGGGAGGCCCGCAGTTCCATGGCACGGCGCCGCTGACGCTGGCGGGTGGTCTCCTTCTTGCGCTTGCGCACCGCCACGGTGGGCTTGGCAGCGGTGCCAGGAGCGGAGCGGGGCTTGGCCGGCCGGGCCAGGCTGGCCTGGAGCACGAGGGCTTCCTGCTCGCCGGCGTAGCCGCCGGTTTCGGCGGTGAGGGCATCATCGTTTTCACCGATGATGTGGACCTTCTGGCGCTGTTTCTGCGGGGTGCGGCTGCGCAGGGCCTCGAGCTTGGCGCTGTCGTCCCAGTCGGGCCGCCGGGCGCCGGGGGCCCGGGCGCCGGCCGGCGTGGGCGGGCGGAAGCCGGGGCGACGGGGGGCCGCCGGCGGGGTGGCGGTCGGGCGCGTCACGCCCTCCGTCTCCCCTCCGGTTTCAGTGCCGCCTTCGGTCCTGTCGGGACGACGCGGTGGCGGGGCGGTGGGACGGCCGGTGGGCTTCTGGAGCTGCATCAGCTCGCCGGGGGCCATCGGCTTGCGCATGCCGGCCGGGATCCCCGGGCGGCCGGGGGCCGCCGGACGTCCCGCCGCCGAGGTGCCAGGACCGGCCGAGTCGCGGCGGATCGGTTTGCCGACCAGCTCGAGCGGGGTGGGGCCGGGCCGTCCCGGGGCCGAGCCGGCCCTGGAGCCGGCGCCGCCGGGACGGATCGGTGCGGGGGTGCCGGGACGCTGGGGACGGGCCGAGGGCGGCGCGGGCCGGCTGCTGGTGGGGCCGCCCTGGCCGGGCTGGGGACGCCCGACCAGCTGGGGGCGTGTGGCCGGGGGCCGGGTGGGGGCGGCGCCCGCACCGGCCGGCACGGGCCGACCGGGGGCCGGCGCCGGTGGCCGTTGGGGGGAACCGACCCGCACCGGGGGCGCGGAAGTGCGGTTCACCGGAGCCGGGCTGGTGGGTTTGGGCGCCGCCAGGGGTTTGGCCGGTGGGGCCACCGAGGCGGGCCGTGCCGGGGCCGCGGGCACCGGCCGGGACGGCGGGGCGCCGGCAGCGGGCGGACTGGCCGAGGGGGCCTGGGCGGCAGCGGCAGGTTTGCCCACGATCGTGGGCGGACGGACGGCGGGCTTGCCGGCTTCCACCGGTCGCGGACGGGCTGGGGGAGGGGTGCCGGGGGGCCTGGGGCGCGCCGCAGGTGGTTCGGGGCGGGCAGGGGCAGGGGCGGGAGCGGCGGCCGCCGTCGGCCG
>NZ_JAGQBG010000011.1 GCF_024345515.1 Cyanobium sp. N5-Cardenillas | reverse complement strand
CTGGGGTAACCCGGGGGAGGAAGCCCAGCACCGTCCGCCGGCGATCGGTGTGCAGCCCTTCAGTGGCGAACCCGACCGGCGCCGCCACCGCTGATCCCAGCGGGGCTTCAGACCGCCTGGTCGAAGGAGCGGTAGCTGAGGGCCTCGGCGATCGCCGCCCCCGTCACCCGCTCGGCACAGGCCAGATCGGCGATCGTGCGGGCCACCCGCAGCACCCGCTCCGACCCCCGGGCGGACAGGCGCCGCTGGCTGATGGCCCTCTCCCAGAGGTCCAGCGCCTCCGGCTCCGGATCCACCACGGCGGCGAGGGCCGGACCCTCCAGCTGGCCGTTCGTGGCCCCTGCAGGATTGCGCTGGCCCATCCGTCCACGGGCGGCCGCCACCCGCTGGGCCACCACCGCGCTGGATTCGCCGCCAGGAGCTTGTTGCTGCGCTCCCTCCCGGTAGGCCCCGCCCAGGTCGTGGGCCTCGGGGCGGCGCATCACCACCTGCAGGTCGATCCGGTCGAGCAGCGGCCCTGAGAGCCGTCCCCAGTGGCGCCGCCGCTGGGCTTCGCCGCAGCGACAGCTCTGGCTGGGGTCGCCGTACCAGCCGCAGGGGCAGGGGTTGGTGGCCGCCACCAGCAGCACCCGGCAGGGGAAGCGGCAGCGCTGCTGGGCCCGGCTGATCCACAGCTGACCCTCCTCCAGGGGCTGGCGCAGCTGGTCGAGTACCTCGCGGCGGAACTCCGCCAGCTCATCGAGGAACAGCACGCCGTGGTGGGCCAGGCTCAGCTCCCCGGGGCGGGGCACGGCGCCGCCACCGACCAGGGCGGCGGCGGAGCAGCCGTGGTGGGGGCTGCGGAAGGGGCGCTGGCGCCGCAGGCCGGCCCCCTCCCCCAGCAGGCCGGCCAGGGAGTGGAGCTGGGTGACCTCCAGGGCCTCCTGGTGCCCCAGGGGCGGCAGCAGCGCCGGCAGCCGCCGGGCCAGCATCGTCTTGCCGCTGCCGGGGGCCCCCACCAGCAGCAGGTGGTGGCCGCCGGCAGCGGCGATCTCCAGGGCCCGCCGGCCATGGGCCTGGCCGCGCACCTCGGCCAGATCCGGTCCGGTGGCCGCCGGCGCTGGCGGGGCCGCCACGGCTGGCCCCCCCCGCGGTCGTCCCGGATCCCGCAGCTGGGCCACCACCTCCCCCAGATGGTCGGCCCCCCAGACGGGCAGCCCCTCCACCAGGGCGGCCTCGGTGGCGTTGGCCGCCGGCACCACCAGGGCCCGGGCCCCGTGCCGCCGCGCCGCCAGGGCCAGGGCCAGCACCCCCCGGATCGGCCGCAGGCGTCCGTCGAGGCCCAGTTCCCCCGCGCTCCAGATCCCCTCCACCTCGGCGGCGGCCAGCTGCTGGCTGGCCACCAGCAGCCCCAGGGCGATGGGCAAGGTCGAAGCCGGGGCCGGCCTTGGGCAGGTCGGCGGGGGCCAGGTTGACCACCACCCGGGTGAGGGGCACCCGCAGGCCGCCGTTGCGCAGGGCCCCCCGCACCCGCTCCCGGGACTCCTGGGCCGCCGCATCCGCCAGCCCCACGACGCGCAGCCCCGGCAGCCCCGGGGCGATGTCCACCTCCACCGTCACCGGCAGGGCCTCCACGCCCCGCAGGGCCCCGCTGCTGCACCGTGCCAACATCCCTTCGGAGCCCACTAACCGTTCAGTGCCACCTCCCGACCACTCCCCGGCGTCCCATGGCCAGCAGCGACACCATCTTCGGCCGCATCCTTCGCGGCGAGATTCCCTGCCAGGAGGTCTACGCCGACGACCTCTGCCTCGCCTTCCGGGATGTGAACCCCCAGGCGCCGGTGCACGTGCTGGTGATTCCCCGCGAGCCGATCGCCCAGTTGGGTGAGGCCACGGACGCGCACCAGGCCCTGCTGGGCCACCTGCTGCTGGTGGCCGCCAAGGTGGCTCGGCTGGAGGGGCTCGAGAGCTGGCGCACCGTGATCAACAGCGGTGCCGAGGCCGGCCAGACCGTGTTCCACCTGCACCTGCACGTGATCGGCGGCCGCCCGCTGGCCTGGCCGCCCGGCTGATCACCGGCTGAACACCGCGGCCCCGGCCGGGTCGGGCCGGCGGTGAGAATGGCGCGATCCGCCCACGCCCATGACCCCCCTGAAGGCCCTTCGCGAGCAGCTGGGCAAGCTGCAGCGCCTGGCCCAGCCCTACTTCCTGCCCCTCGACGAAGGCGGCGGCGGCAGCGGCCAGTTCCTGCTCCTGGTGGTGGCCCTGCTGGCGGTGGTGGTGGGCTTCACCCTGCTGCTGCTCACCGGCGTGGTGGCGGCGGCCGGGGCCTGGATTCCCGAACTGCGCAACCGCTTCCTGCCCGGGGTGCCCGAGCAGGTGGCCGCGGTCTGGAGCGGGCCGATCGGCATCGTGATCATGGTGCTGTTCGCCGCCGGCCTGGGCGCCTTCATCAGCCTCCGGGCCAAGCTGCGCCAGGGGCGCTGGCTGCCCTGGCTGTTGCTCGGCATCATCGCCCTGCTGATCCTGGTGATCAACGGTATCAACGTCGGCATCAGCTTCATCGCCCGGAACATCGAGAACGCCCTGGTGGCGTACAAGGCGGAGGAGTTCTGGAAGATCGTCGCGATTTACGCCTTCTGCCTGGTGCTGGCCCTGCCGATCCGCGCCATCCAGAGCTACCTGATTCCCAAGCTGGGTCTGCTGTGGCGGGAGTGGCTCAGTGGCCGCATGCTGGGCCGCTACCTCACCAACCGGGCCTATTACGTTCTCAATCCCAACGATGAAAGCGTCGAGGAGATCGACAACCCGGACCAGCGGATCTCCCAGGACGCGGCCAGCTTCACCGCCACCAGCCTGAGCGTGACGGTGGAGATCATCTCCGCCCTGCTCACCTTCTTCAGCTTCATCATCGTTCTCTGGAGCATCAACCAGACCCTGGCCCTGTGGCTGCTCGGCTATTCGGTGGGCGGCACGGCCCTGATCGTGTTCGCCAGCCGCAAGCTGGTGAACCTCAACTACCAGCAGCTGAAACTGGAGGCTGATTTCCGCTACGGCCTGGTTCACATCCGTGACAACGCCGAATCGATTGCGTTTTATCGGGGCGAGCGCCAGGAGCAGAAGGAGGGTGAGCGCCGCCTCGATGGCGTGATCGTCAACTACAACCGGCTGATCATCTGGGAGGCGCTGATCAGCGTCATCCAGCGCTCCTACGACTACTTCTCCCGCTTCCTGCCCTGGCTGGTCATCGCGCCGATCTACTTCGCCAAGGAGGTCGACTTCGGCGTCTTCGGCCAGGCCAGCATTGCCTTCTCCCAGGTGCTGTTCTCGGTCAGCTACATCGTCAACAACATCGACCGGCTGGCCGCCTTCTCCGCCTCCATTAGCCGCCTGGAGGGCTTCCAGGGCAAGGTGGAGTCGATCAGTGCCGAGATGGCCGAATTCGTGGCCGCCGAGCAGGCTTCCGCAGGGGGCGCCATGGGCGCCGGGGCCGGCGCCGTGCGCCCCGAATCGATCCTGGTCAGCAACGTGAACCTGGTGCCGCCCCGCACCAACCGCCTGCTGGTGCGCGATCTCAGCCTGGAGGTGACTGCCAACCAGCGCCTGCTCGTGGTGGGCCCCTCGGGCTGCGGCAAGACCTCCTTCCTGCGGCTGGTGAGTGGCCTCTGGCCGCCCGCCGCCGGCAACGTGCAGCGGCCACCGGTGGGCGAACTGATGTTCATCCCCCAGAAGCCCTACATGCTGCTGGGCAGCCTGCGGGAGCAGCTCTGCTACCCCCAGCCCACCGACCGCTTCAGCGATGAACAGCTGCGCCACGTGCTCGAGGAGGTGCGCCTGCCCGAGCTGGTGCACCGCTATCCCGATCTGGACATCAAGCAGGACTGGCCCCGTCTGCTCTCGCTCGGCGAACAGCAGCGCCTTGCCTTCGCCCGGCTGCTGCTCAACTCGCCCCGGTTCGTGGTGCTCGATGAGGCCACCAGCGCCCTCGACGTCGCCACGGAGAAGGCCCTCTACGAACTGCTGGTGCAGCGGGAGATGGCCTTCGTGAGCGTGGGCCACCGCCCCACCCTCACCGCCTACCACGACACGGTGCTGGAGCTGGATGGCAACGGCGGCTGGCGCCTGCTTCCGGCGGCCGGCTATACCTTTGGCCGCGAGGACTGATCCGATGAGCGACCCTTCCGCCACCCCTTCAGCCGACGCCCCACCGGCGGTCGCCACACCTCCGGCCACCAGCGCCACCACCTCCGAGGTGCCCGCCTTCGGCTGGAGCGGCTACGCCGAGCGGGTCAACGGCCGTTTCGCCATGCTCGGCTTCGTCGCCGTGCTGCTGGTCGAGGCCCTCAGCCACGACACCTTCCTGCACTGGGCCGGCCTGGTGCCCTGATCAGGGCACGGCGATCAGGTCCACCTGCCACTGGCCCTGGCGGCTCACCTCCACCGCCAGCTCCCGGCCGTCGGCCCGCAGGGACACGCGGCGCGGCACGCCGGGGGGCTGCAGCGGCACCGGCTGCAGGGCCATCAGGTTGCGGCGGTAGAGCACCAGCTCGGTGCGTCCCTCCAGCTGGCGCACCAGGGCCAGCCGCTCACCACGGCCATCCACCGCCACGCTCAGGGGCTGGGCGTCGGGGCGCTCCAGCCCCGGCAGGGGCACCGGTTGCTGGCGCTGCAGGTCGACCAGCTGCACCCTGTCGCGGCCATCGCGGCTGACGATCAGGGCCAGCCAGTCGCCCGAGAGGGAGGGGGCCCGGGCGGGGCCGGCCGCCTCGAGGCGTTGGTTGAGGCCCACCAGGGGCTGGGGCAGGGGCGCCAGGCAGCCCGCCAGCAGCAGCGGCAGGGCGCCCACCACCGCCAACGCCCGAACAAGGCCGCGGACGCCGAGTGTCATGGGCTGGCAGCTGGCGCCCCTCGCACCGGCAGGCCGGCGGGGAGGTCGGGTTCCAGCAGGCTGGTGAGGTCGTAGAGCTGCACCCGGGAGCGGCCGTCCCCCTCGGTGGCGATGGCGATGCGGCGGCCATCGGCGGCCAGGCTCAGGCTTTCGGGCACCAGGCCGCCGGGCAGGGGCAGGCGGTGCAGCCGTCCGGTGACCCGATCCTCGATCAGCACCCGGCGCTCCGGACCCTGCTGCACCAGCAGGGCCAGATAGCGGCCGTTCCAGCTCAGGGAGGGCGACCGGTGTGGTTCCAGCCGCTGCAGGTGGCGCAGCGGCAGCACCGTGCCGGAGGGCTGCTCCTGCAGCAGCACCGTGTCGCGGCCATCCCGGCGCACCACACTGGCGAGCACCCGGCCGTTGCCGCTCAGGGCCGGATCCTGGCGATCGGCGCCGCCCCAGCCCACCGGACCGGCGCTGCGCCGCCCCCAGCTCCAGCTGCCGCAGCCGGAGAGCAGCAGGGCCACCAGTCCCAGCACCAGCAGGGAGAGGCCGGGGCGCGGTCGCTGAAGGGGCCGGGTGTTCAGCGGCTCAGTCGTCGAAGCGGGAGCTGTTGTCCCGGCTGCCGGCGGGAGGGCCTGCTGGGGGGTCGCCCGCCTGTGGCCGGGCGCTGGAGGGGCTGGCTGGACGGGGCCGGCCGCCGGCCATGGGTGAGAAGTCGGCATCACTGACGTCGTCGGGAACCGCGCCGCGAATCGGTGTGCCCATGGGCGTGCCCTGGGGTGCACCCGGGCGGCCCGGCTCCCGGGCGGCTGGGCCGGCAGGCCCCGGAGGCGTGGAGCCCCGGCGTCCGGAGCGGGAAGCGGTGTCGACGGCGGCCACCGGGCGGGAGCCGCGGCGGGGTTCCGGGGCACTGTCCCGGTCCCGTCGGCGGGCGCCGAAATCGGCGGCCTGGGAGCGGCCGGAGCCACCGGCGGAATAGCGGCCAGCGGTTCGGTCCGGGCGGTCGCCAATGGGATCGCGCTCCGGACGGCTGGAGGCACGCTCGGCGCGGGGGTTGTCCCAGGCGTCGGGCTCCTCCCGGCGGCTGGCGGCGCGCTCCGGGATGGCGGCCCGGCTGGGACGGCGCGGCCGGTAGAAGTCGTCCTCGGCTTCGTCGCGGGAGGGGATGCGACGCCGCAGGGGCTCCGGCTCATCGAAGCGGTCCGGCTCGTCGTCGTAGCTGCGGCCACCGCCCAGGCCACCCCGCGGCCGGAAAGGGGCGGCGGGCTCCTCGTCGTCGAAGTAGGAGGATCGTCGGGCCTGCTCGGTGGTCACCCCACGCAGGCGAACGCTCTCATAGGCGAAGAAAACCGTGGTGCCGGCGAGCAGAAACTGGCCGAACTGCAGGATCGGGTCGAGGCGCCAGCCCTGAAAGAAGAGGATGCCGCCACAGAGAAGGCCGATGGCGGCGAAGAAGACGTCGTAGTCCCGGGCCAGGGCCGGCTTGAAGCTCCTCATGAAGTAGAGGAAAGCTCCGCCGACCGCCAGGACGATGCCGACGATGCTGGCCCAGTTGAGGCTGGCGTTGACCACGGCGGTTCACCCGGGCGTTGGCCCCCACTCTAAGGACCGTACCAGCGCCGTCAGTGGCAGCGCAGAAGTGGCAGCTCAGAGACGCCGGTCGAGCTGGTCGTTCTGGCTGATCAGCACCAGGGCGACGGCGATGGGGATCACCACGATGACCGCGCCCCAGCCGAGGCTGCTGAGGAAGTTGGCGAGGGAAGGGGTCATGGCAGGCGTTCGCTCCGGACAGCTCGGGCGATCCTAGGCAGTGGCGGCGGCTTCCTACGATCGGGCTTCAGACGCTTAGAGCTTTGTGACGGCCCTGGCCCTTCCCGCACTGGCGCCCCTGCCCCTGCTGCACCTGGCCCTGGGGCTGGCCCTGGCGGGCTGGACCCTGCTGTTCCTGTTCCGCATCGTCCTCACCTGGTACCCGGGTGTGGACCTCACCAAGGGGGTGATGCGGCTGGTGGGGGCGCCCACCGAGCCCCTGCTGGCCGTCACCCGTCGCCTGATCCAGCCCATCGGCGGGGTGGATGTGACGCCGGTGGTCTGGGTGGGGCTGATCAGCCTGCTGCGGGAACTGCTGGTGGGTCAGCAGGGGCTGGTCACCCTGGCCCTGCTGCGCAGCCAGCTCACCGGTTGAGCATCTCCTCCTCGACGAATTTGGTCCACACCTCACCGCGCTGGAACTCCTGGCGATCCAGCAGGGCCAGATGGAACTCGATCGTGGTGGGAATGCCCGTGACGGCACATTCCGACAGGGCCCGTCGCATGCGGCGGATGGCGTGGTCACGGTCGACCCCCCAGACGATCAGCTTGCCGATGAGGGAGTCGTAGAAGGGGGGAATCTCGTAGCCCGTGTAGACGTGGCTGTCGATGCGCACACCAGGGCCGCCGGGGGGCAGCCAGCCGGTGATCTTGCCGGGAGCCGGCCGGAAGTTGTGGCGGGGGTCCTCGGCGTTGATGCGGCACTCGATGGCATGGCCGCTCACCTGGATCTGGTCCTGGCGCACGGAGATCGGCTCGCCGCCGGCGATGCGCAGCTGCTCGGCGATCAGGTCGATGCCCGTCACCATCTCGGTGACCGGATGCTCCACCTGGATGCGGGTGTTCATTTCCATGAAGTAGAACGCGCCGCTCTTGTCCACCAGGAACTCCACCGTGCCGGCACCCTGGTAATCAATGCTGCGGGCCGCCGCCACCGCCGCCTCGCCCATGCGGCGTCGCAGCTCCGGATCCAGGCCAGGGCTGGGGGCCTCCTCCAGCAGCTTCTGGTGGCGGCGCTGGATCGAGCAGTCCCTTTCACCCAGGTGCACCACGTTGCCGTGCCGGTCGGCCAGCACCTGCACCTCCACGTGCCGGGGCCGGTCGATGAACTTCTCCATGTAGAGGCCAGGGTTGCCGAAGGCGGCCTCCGCCTCCCCCTGGGCGGCTCTGAACAGGCTTTCCAGCTGGTCGGCGTCCGGCACCAGGCGCATGCCCCGGCCGCCACCGCCGGCGGTGGCCTTGATCATCACGGGGTAGCCCATCGTCTCGGCGAGGGCGGCCGCTTCGCTGGGGTCCTCCAGCAGCCCCTCGCTGCCGGGGATTGTGGGCACCCCCACCTGTTGCATGGTGATCTTGGCCGTCGATTTGTCGCCCATGGCCAGGATCGCGGCCGGCGAGGGGCCCACGAAGATCAGCCCGTGGTCGAGGCACTTCTCGGCGAAGTCGGCGTTCTCCGCCAGGAAGCCGTAACCGGGATGGATGGCGTCGGCGCCGCGGGAGGTGGCGGCCGCGAGGATGTTGGGAACGTTGAGGTAGCTGCGGCTGCTGGGGGCTTCCCCGACGCAGACCGCCTCATCGGCCAGCTGCACGTGCAGGGCGTTTTTATCCACGGTGCTGTAGACGGCCACCGTGGCGATGCCGAGCTCCCGGCAGCTGCGCAGGATGCGGAGGGCGATTTCGCCTCGGTTGGCGATCAGCAGTTTGCCGATGGGCATCCGTGCAGGTCCGGGCGATCAGGGCTGGCGGGGGTGCGGCCGTGCCGGGGCGGACTGTATCAGTGCTCACCGGCGCCCCCCGGCGGCAAGGGCCTTCGGGGCTGGGGGGAGCCCATGGGTATATTGCTCAACCGGTGCGGTGCTTCGGCCTGCGCCAGCCACGCGGATGTGGTGGAATTGGTAGACACGCACGTTTGAGGGGCGTGTGGCTTCGGCCTTGCGAGTTCAAGTCTCGCCATCCGCATTTTTCTTTTCCCACCCCCGTCCCCCGGAACCTGCGGCTCTCTTGACCCAGTCGTCGCCGGTCTCCGCCCCAGCTGCCGGCAGCGCGATCGTGCTGGTCAGCAACGGCCCCGGGGAACTGAGCACCTGGGTGCGGCCCCTGGCGGAGCAGCTCCATGGCCTGGTGCCCCTGAGGCCCCGCGATCCCGCCGCCAGCACCAGCTTGCGGCTGGTGCTCGTGCCCTGCCCCAACGCCACCGGGGCGGAGCATCGGGTGGCCGATGGCTGGGGCCTGTTCGAGCGGGTGCTGCCGGCCTCCCGGTTCTGGTGGATGCTGCTGCGGCCCCGCCGCCACGGCCCCTGGCCCGAGCGGGGCGTGGTGGTGTTCCTCGGCGGCGACCAGTTCTGGACCGTGCTGCTCTCGGCCCGTCTCGGGTACCGCCACCTCACCTACGCCGAGTGGGTGGCCCGCTGGCCCCGCTGGAACGACCGCATTGCCGTGATGGGGCCCACCGCCGCCGGCCGCCTGGCGCCCCGCTGGCGGCAGCGGGCCACGGTGGTGGGTGACCTGATGGCCGATCTTTCAACCCTCGCCCGTCAGGACGATCCCCTCCCCCCCGGCGACTGGGTCGCCCTGCTGCCCGGCTCGAAGCGGGCCAAGCTGCTGGTGGGGGTGCCCTTCCTGCTCGAAACCGCCGACCGGCTGGCGGCCCTGCGGCCCGGCTGCCGCTTCCTGCTGCCGGTGGCGCCCACCACCTCGGTGCGGGAGCTGCTGGCCTACGGCGGGCCGTCCAATCCGCTCAACCGGCGCCAGGGGGCCGGCGAGCCCCATCGGCAGGGGGATGAGCTGGTCACGGCGGCCGGCACCCGCATCCTGCTGGTGGAGCAGCATCCCGCCCATGCCGCCCTGAGCCAGTGCGCCCTGGCGCTCACCACGGTGGGGGCCAACACCGCCGAACTGGGGGCCTTGGCGGTGCCGATGATCGTGCTGGTGCCCACCCAGCACCTGGCGGTGATGCAGGCCTGGGACGGCTGGCTTGGGCTTCTGGCCCGGCTGCCCCTGCTGCGGCGCCTGGTGGGGGTGGCCCTCACCGCCTGGCGCATGCGCCACCGGGGCTTCCTGGCCTGGCCCAACATCTCCGCCGGCCGTGCCGTGGTGCCGGAGCGGGTGGGGCCGATCGAGCCGGCCCAGATCGCCGCCGAGGCGGCCGACTGGCTGGCGCATCCCGAGCGGCTGGCGGCCATGGCCGACGACCTGCGCAGCCTGCGGGGCGCGCCGGGGGCCGTGGCGGCCGTGGCGGCGATGGTGCGGGGCCTGCTGCCGCCGCCGGAGCGCCCGGGGCGGCCCGTGCGATCTGGATAGGATTGGCTTCACCATTGTCCCCTGTGGGGTTTGCGACCATGCCGTCGAGCGAATCAACCCCCCTCCAGAGCGTCGACGAGGCTGACCTGCGGGCCCGGCTGACGCCCGAGCAATACCGGGTGGCCCGCGAGGGGGGCACCGAACGGGCCTTCACCGGTGCCTACTGGAACAACAAGGCCACCGGGATGTACCACTGCGTCTGCTGCGGCAGCGAGCTGTTCAGTTCCGCCACCAAGTTCGATTCCGGCACCGGCTGGCCCAGCTTCTGGCAGGGGGTGAGCGACGGAGCGATCACCACCCACAGCGATCGCACCCACGGCATGGAGCGCACCGAGATCCGCTGCGCCAGCTGTGACGCCCACCTCGGCCATGTCTTCAACGACGGCCCGGCCCCCAGCGGCCAGCGCTACTGCGTCAATTCGGCGTCGCTGCGCTTCTCAGAAGGCTGAGGCCGCCCCCCGGGGGCTTCACCAGGGATCGTCGAGGATCTCCGGCTCCACATCCACCGGCTCCTTCGGCCGGGGGGTCGGGGCCTGGGGACGCTCGGCCCGCAGCGGCTCCCGTTCGCGCTCAGGCTCAGCAAAGTCCCGCCCTGGGGGGTCGACCGGGGCCCGGTAGCGCTCCCGGTCGTAGCGCTCCTCCGGGTAGCGATCCTCTTCGTAGCGCTCGTCGTCGTAGCGGTTGTCATACCGGGCCGGGTTGCGCCCACTCTCCTGGCCGTAGGGGTTGGCCGCTGTCGGTCGGGGTTCGGGTCGCTGGCGCAGCTCGGGCAGGTCGTCGTCCAGGTAGCGGCGCTGGCGCAGGGGCTCCCGCTCGCGCCGTTCCTCCAGTTCCACATACTCCAGCTCCTCGCTGGGCTGGAAGCTGCGGCTGGCGGCCGGCTGGATACGCCGCTGCTCCTGGGCGGTGGGCTGGCCGGCGGGCAGCTGGTTCTCGGCGGGAACGGCCCCGGAGCGGAAGCGATCCCGCTCCTCCTGCTCCCAGCTGGCGCCGCCGATGCCGAGCTTCTCGAGCAGGCCGGTGCCCAGCTGTTTGAGCTTCTCCTCGGCCCCCTCGTAGACGATGATCCGGTCTGGGCCGCTGCTGACGACCTCCCCCACCGGCATCTCCCAGGTGCTCAGCACCCCTTCCCCCAGCAGGGGAACGCCGAGGGCTCCGATCACCAGGGTGGTGAGCTCACCGGTTTCGATGTCGAAGCTGAAGCCGAGCACCCGGCCGAGCTGCTCGCCCGATTCGGTGATCACCTGGCAGTTGATGACCTTGCTGTAGCGCTCGGGATTGAAGCTTTCGGCCAGGGAATCGACCGAATCCACCAGGATCACGTCCCCCACCTGGCGGATGCGATCCAGCGGCATCCAGCGGGGCAGGCCCGGCAGAAAGCGGGTGAGGGGGTTGTCGCGCAGGCCCAGGGCCACCACCTCGCGCCGGTCGATGTCGACCACCACCTCACCGACGACGCCCAGGCGCCGGCCGGTGTCCCGGGTGATCACCTGGGTACCCATCAGTTCGGAGCGCAACCAGAGGCGGTCGCTGCTGGCGGCGGGCTCGGTGGAGGGGGGAATCGGGGAGGTCAAATCCGGAGATCGGGGCTGGACGGCAGGGGGAACGGGAGCGACTTCACGGCCTGGAACAGCCTGGTCGGCCCATTGTGGCCCACGCGGTCGGCTCAGGCCGCCGGCGGCAAACCGACCACCTGGGTATGGGAGCCGCGGGCCTGGGTGACGCCGATGGTGCGGGTGGCCGCGGCGATCATCGGCCGGCGGTGACTCACCACCATGAACTGGGCCTGGTCGGCCTGGGCGGCGATCAGGGCGGCCAGGCGCTCCACGTTCACCCCATCGAGAAAGCTGTCCACCTCATCGAGGGCATAGAAGGGGGACGGGCGGAAGCGCTGCAGGGCGAACAGGAAGCTCAGGGCGGTCAGGGATTTCTCTCCTCCCGACATCGAGGCCAGCCGCCGCACCGCCTTCCCCTTGGGGTGGGCCACCAGGGTCAGGCCTCCCTCGAGGGGCTGCTCGGGGTTCTCCAGCTGCAGGTGTCCTTCGCCGTCGGAGAGGCCGGCGAAGATTGTCTGGAAATGGCCGTCCACGGCCCGGAAGGCCTCCATGAAGGCCTCCTGGCGCAGGGTGGCCACCGTTTCGATCCGCAGCAGCAGTTCCTCCCGCTCCTTGCTGAGCACCTCCAGCCGGTCGTCCAGGTCGGCCAGCCGCTGCTCCAGTTGCTCCAGCTCCTCGAGGGCGAGCATGTTGACGGGCTCGAGGGCCTCCATGCGCTGCTGCAGCTGGCGCAGGCTCTGCTGCAGGGCCTCCAGGCCTCCCTCGCGTAGGTCCTCGGGCAGTTCGGGCCGGGGCTCGGGCAGCTCCCGTTCCATCTGGGCCAGCCGCATGCCGTGGCTGCGCTGCTCCTCGGCCAGGGCCTGCCGCTCCTCCTGGCGCCGCTGCAGCTCCCACTGGCGCTGCTGCAGGGCCTGGCGCTGGCCGGCCAGGTGGGCTTCGGCCCCATCGCGGGCGCGGCGCCGTTCGCCGAAGCGGGTCTGCAGCTCGCTCTGCTGCTGTTCCAGCACGCTGCGGCGCTCCTGCTCCGCCTGCTGCCGCTCCTTCCAGAGCTGGCGTTCCCCCACCAGGGCCTGCACCGCTTCCACCAGCCGCCGCTCCTCCCCGGCCAGGGCCTCCAGCTGGCTGCCCAGCCGCTCGGCGCCCAGGGCCCGCTCCCGCCGCTCCGCCTCCAGGCCATCCCGCTGGCGCCGGGCCTCCACCAGGGCCTGGTCGGCCCGCTCCAGCTCGTTCTGCAGGCCCTGCCATCGGGCACTGTCATCGTTGCCCCTGGCGAGGCGCTCGGCCTCCTCCAGCTCCGCCAGGGCCTGGCGCAGGGGGGGCAGGGTCTGATCGAGGGTCTGCATGCGGCGGCCATCGGCCTGAAACGCCTCCTGCAGCTGCTGCAGCCGGCTGCTCACCTGGTCGCGGCGCTGCTGCCGCGGGGCCAGGGTGCGCTCGGCGGCGTTGCGTTCGGCCTGGAGGGCGGCCTGGCGCTGCTGCAGTTCCAGCAGGGCCGGCCGGGCCTCCTCCAGGCTCCGGCCCAGCTCGGCTTCACGGCGACGGCAGGCCAGCAGGCTCTCCCCCAGCTCCAGCAGCCGTTGCCGCAGGGGCTCGGTCTCATCGCCCTCACTGCTGCGGCCGAAGCCCAGCTGGCCGGAGCGCTGCTGCAGGCTGCCGCCGGTCATGGCGCCGCTCTTCTCCAGCAGTTCGCCTTCCAGGGTCACGGCGCGGCAGCGGCCCAGTTCGCGGCGGGCGTCGGAGAGGGTGGCGAACACCAGGGTGTCGCCGAAGACGTAACGGAAGACATCGGCATAGACGGGTTCGTGGCGGATCAGCTCCACCGCCCGCCCCACCAGCCCGCCGGCCCCGGCCGAAGCGCCCGTGTTGCCCCGCTGCAGGGCGGCCGCCCCCGAGCCGCCACCACCACTGCCGCCCCGGATGCGGTTGAGGGGCAGGAAGGTGAGCCGTCCGGCGCGGCGGCTCTTGAGCAGCTCGATCGCCCGGGCGGCGATGCGGTCGTCCTCCACCACCACCTGGGCCAGCCGCCCGCCCGCCGCCACCTCCAGGGCCACCCGCAGCCGCTCCTCCACCTCGCCCAGCTGGGCCACCGAGCCGTGGATCCCCTCGAGGCCCGCTTCCAGCAGCAGGCGCAGGGCGCCGGTGCCGCGGCTCTCCTGCAGGGTTTCGCGGCGGCTGTCGAGGCGGGCGATCTCCCGTTCCAGGCCGGTCTGTTCCTGCTCCAGCCGCGCCCGGGTGCGCTGCTGCAGCGCCAGGGCCTCGGCCAGCTCCTGGGCCTGGCGCTGGCGGTCCTCCAGGCCGGCCAGCAGGGCGCGTTCCTGCTCCGCCAGGGCCGCGAGGGCGGCGGAGCCCTCCGCCTGGGCAGCGTCTTCCTGCTGCTCCTCGCTGCCAAGTTCCTGGAGCCGCTCGCCGGCTTGCCGCAGCCGTTCCTCCAGCTGCTGCCGTTCGGCCAGCAGGGGCTCCAGCTGCTCCTGCAGCTCCTGGCGCCGGTGACTGCGGCCCTGCTGTTTCTCCAGCCAGCTGCCGGAGCGTCCGGCCACCTCCCCGAGCCGCCGGCGTGACAGCTCCACCGCCGCCTCGGCCTCGCGGCAAAGGGCTTCGGCCCGGGCGATGGCGCCGTCGTCGGCCTGGCCATCGAGGGCCTGGCGCTGGTGGCGCAACTCGGCCTGGTTCTGCTGCAGTTCCTGGCGACGGCGCTGCAATTCCTCGGCCTGGTGCCCATGCCGTTCCGCCTGGCGGGCCAGTTCACGGCCGCTCGTCTCGAGGCCGGCCAGTTCGGCCTGCACCGTCAGCAGCTGGTCTTCGCCCAGGGTCTTCACTTCGGCCTGCAGCTGCTCGAGGGCGGCGGCGGCGGCGACCACCTCGGCTTCGGTGGCGACGATCGCTTCGCGCTCCCGCTCCTGCTGAAGGTCGAGGCTTTCCAGGCGGCCGGCCAGGGCCAGGCCGTGGGTGCGGGCCTCCTCCCAGGCCAGCACCTGCTCCTGCAGGCGTCCGTGGTGCAGCCGTTCGCGCAGCTCCTGGTAGGTGCGCGCCTTGGCGCAGTCGCGTTCGAGCTTCTGCCGTGCCGCCAGCAGTTCCTGCTCGACGATGCGGCAGCGCTCCTGCCGTTCGACCACTTCATCGAGCTTGCCCCGGCTCTGCTCGATGCGGGAGTCGAACAGGGCCACGCCGGCCAGCTCATCGATGATGCCGCGCCGGTCGCGGGCACTCATCGACACGATGCGGGTGACGTCGCCCTGCATGACGACGTTGCTGCCCTCCGGATCGACCCGCAGCCGCCGCAGCTGGGTCTGCAGCTGCTGCAGGTTGCAGGGCACCCCATCGGCGCTGAAACTGCTGCTGTAGGTGCCGCCGGGGGCCACCCGCAGCCGCCGGGTGACGCTCCACTCCCGCTGGCCCCGCTGCAGCCAGGGACCCTGCTCGGGCACCTCCAGCCCCTCCTCGGCGCTGTCCGGCTGCCAGTCGCCGAGGTCGAAGCGCACGGTGACGCTGGTTTCGGCCGCCTTCCCCTCCCGCAGCATGGCGCTGTTGATCAGGTCGGGGAGCCGCTCGGCCCGCATGCCCCGGCTGGTGGCCAGGCCCAGGCAGAAGAGCACCGCATCGAGGATGTTGCTCTTCCCCGAACCGTTCGGCCCCGTGACCACTGTGAAGCCTTCCTGCAGCGGGATGGCCATCGACCCGCCGAAGGATTTGAAGTGGGTGAGCTCAACCTGATTGATGTGAACCAACGGGCTCATGCATCAGGCAGCGGCACTTTAGCCGAGGTGCTGACGAACTCAAGTCACCCTCTCTACGGTGAAGCCACGTCGGCCCCGCCACCAGATTCCCCCCATGGAAACCGATACCACCCCTCCCGCCACGGACCCCGCCCAGATCGCGGCTCCGGAACCCTCAGGGTCCGGTGAGGCCCAGCGCCTGCAGAAGCAGTTCCGGGACCGCTTCGAGACCCAGCTGCCCAGCATCCAGAAGGAGTGGCCCGACGTGGCCCGCCACACCCTGGAGGCCACCCGGGGCAGCTTCGATCACGTGGTGGAGGTGATCAGCCGCCAGAGCGGCGTCACCGCCACCGGCGTCAAGCAGCAACTGCTGGATCTGGTCAATGTCACCGGTGAACAGGCGGGGCACGTGGTGGACGCCCTGCGCCCCCTGGAAGATCAGCTCGAGCACCTGCTCGATGACCTCAACAGCACCCTGCGCCCCCGGATCGAGAAGCCGGTGCGGGAACGGCCCCTGATGGCCCTCGGCATCGCCGCCGGCGTGGGGCTGGTGGTGGGGCTGCTGCTGTCCTCGGGTCGGCGGTCGGCATGAGCGGCCAGAACTTCGCCCGCGTCACGGCGCTGATCAGTTCCGTGATGGACCTGCATGTGCGCATCGCCCTGCAGGAGGCCGATAAGGAAAAGCGGCGCCTGGTGGGCGGTGGGGTGATGCTGGGCATGGGCCTCACCCTGATGACCCTGGCGCTGGTGGCGGCCGAGCTGGTGCTGCTGCTCTGGATCCGGGAGGCTTTCGCCTTGAGCTGGCTGCAGGCCGCGGCGGCCGTGGCGGCCATCGACGTGGTGCTGGCCGGCCTCAGCCTGCGCATCGGCGGCCAGATGCTCAAGGGCCCCTACCTGCCGCAGACCACGGCCGGGTTGATCCGCACCACCCGGGCCATCACCGGCAAGTCCTGAGGCCCGGCCGGGCGTCAGAGCGTCACCCCCATCCCCGCCAGGGACGCCTCCTCCACCCACACCGACACCGACCCCCCCGGGCAGTGCCATTCCGCCCAGCCGTCGCCGTTGGTGGTGATCGGTGCCTGGATGTGCCCGGTCAGGTCGCGGAAGGTGGTGTGGCGCTTCCCCACCTCCATCCACTTGTGGCCGGCGGGCCCGTCGCTCATCAGCACCGCCAGGGCCCCGGGGTGGCCCGGGCTGCCCAGGCGCGTCCAGCCGATGGTGTTGACGTGGTCGAGGTAGTCGTACTGGGGGCCATAGGCGCAGTGGCTGCGGGCCAGCAGGAAGCGGTCGATCAGGAAGCGGTGGCTGGGCAGCACGATCCGGTGCTCCTGGCCGTCCTTTTTGTCGGTGTAGTCGGCGCCGTAGTAATCGGCACCGAAGATGCAGGGATAGCCCTGGTCGCGCAGCAGGATCACGGCGTAGGCCAGGGGTTTGAACCAGGCCTCCACCACCGATTCCAGCGATTGCAGCGGCTGGGTGTCGTGGTTGTCCACCAGGGTCACCGCCAGCAGGGGCAGTTGCTGCATCAGGGTGCCATCGAGCAGCCGGCGCATGTCGTAATGGCCGCCGCTGCGGCTGGCCTGGTGGAAGTTCATGTGCAGCGGCGCATCGAACAGGCTCATGTGGCCGCCGGTGTTGGCCGCATACCAGTGCAGGCTTTCGATGTTGTAGGTCCAGTACTCCCCCACCACGAACAGATCGCGCTGGGCATGCTCCTCCAGGCTGCTGATCCAGTCGAGGAAGAAGTCACTGGCGATGTGCTTGATGGCATCGAGCCGGAAGCCGTCCGCCCCCACGTGGTCGAGGGTCCAGAGGCCCCAGTGCTTGAGCTCGCCGCGCACCTCGGGGTGGTTCACATTGAGATCACTGCCCATCAGGTAGTCGTAATTGCCCTTCTCCAGGTCGACGTTGCCCTCGAAGCCGGCCCCCTGGGTGCGCCAGATGGCCCTGAAGTCGGGCTCCAGGCTGTTGTGGTCGACGGCGTCGAAGTGGTACCAGTGCCACTGCATGGTCGAGTAACGGTCGCCGCGGCCATCGAAGCGGAACCGGGTCCAGGCGCTGATCGTGCGTTCCTCCCCCAGGGGCCGGTTGCGGTCGGCGGGGTCGTAGGGGGTGGCCCGGTACTGCTCCTGGTCGTCGGCGTTGAGCTTGTGGTTGAACACCACATCGGCGTACACCTGGATCCCGACCGCGCGGCAGGCCTGCACGGCCTCCAGGTACTCCTGTTTGGTGCCGTACTTGGTGCGCACCGTGCCCTTCTGGTCGAATTCGCCCAGGTCGAACAGGTCGTAGGTGCCGTAGCCCACATCCCACACGCTGCCCCCCTTACCGGCCGGTGGCAGCCACAGGGCGGTGATGCCCGCCCTGGCCAGGGCCGGCGCCTCCTGGCGCAGCCGCCGCCAGTGGCCGCCGTCGCCATCGCTGTACCAGTGGAACCACTGCATCAACGTGCCGTTGAATTCCGTGGGGTCCGCCACCTTGCGGGCGCTGAGCTCGGCTTCGTGGCTGGCCAGCCACTCCTGCACGAGGGCCATCGTGGCCTGGCCGGTGTCGAGGGCCGGATCCTTCTCGACGGCGAGAACCTCCTGCTTGAGCGCATCAAAGAGAGAGGTCATGGGGGCTGGCGGCGGCGGAGGCAGGACCTACCGCTAGCAGCGCTGCTGAAGCAACGGGGCTGAGGTGCGCTTCAGCGGACGTCGTAGCGGAGCCAGCGGCAGTCGATGCCGCCGTTGCTCACCGGCACCCGGCGGCTGGCCTTCATGCGCAGGGCCCCCGTGAGCGCCGGGTTGCCGCTCAGCAGCCACAGGGTCCAGCCGCCGCAGCGCTCCTTCAGCATCCGCCCCAGGTCGCCGTAGAGCGCCTCCAGGTCGTCGTCCGCTCCGAGCCGCTCGCCGTAGGGCGGGTTGCACACCAGCACTCCGGGTGTCTCGGGGGGCTGGAAATCGCGAACGTCCCCCTCCTGCAGGTCGATCCAGTCGGCCACGCCGGCCGCCGCCGCGTTGCTGCGGGCCATGGCCAGCACGGCCGGATCCCGCTCCATGCCCACCACAGCCGCCAGGGGTGCCCCATCGGGGAGGCTGATGCGGGCCATGGCCACGGCGGCGGCCCGCTCCCGCTCCCAAAGGGCGGCGTCGAAATCGGGCCAGCGCTCCAGGCTGAAGGAGCGCTCCAGGCCGGGGGCGCGGCCGAGGGCCCGGCAGGCGGCCTCGATCAGCAGGGTGCCCGAGCCGCAGAAGGGATCGGCCAGGGGCACGGTCCCGTCCCAGCCGGTGTGGGCGATCAGCCCGGCGGCCAGGTTCTCCTTGAGCGGGGCCAGGCCCATGGCGGCCCGGTAGCCGCGCCGGTGCAGGCTGGCGCCACCGCCATCGAGGCTCAGCACCGCCTCGGGGCCGCTGCCGCCGGGGCGGCCGGGGCTGAGGTGCAGGTGCAGCACCAGGTCGGCATCGTCCAGGTCCACCGAGGAGCGGGCCCCCCACACATGGCGCTGCTGGTCGACCAGGGCGTTCTTCACCTGCAGGGCGCTGTAGTGGCTGTGGTTGAGGCCGGGCACGCTGCCGCTGGCTTCCACCCGGAAGCTCAGCTGGGGCGGCAGCCAGCGCTCCCAGTCGGCGGCCCGCTGCACGCCGTCATAGAGCTCCTCGCGGCCGCGGCAGGGGAAGCGGGCCAGCTGGCGCAGGAAGCGGAACGGCAGCCGGGCCTGCAGATGCAGTCGGTAGAAGGTGGCCGCATCGGCCCGCAGGCCCACGGCGCGCCGCAGGGGGCGCACCTCAAGGGCGCCGAGGGCGGACAGCTCCGCCGCCGCCGGTTCCTCCAGCCCCGGGGGAACCACGGCGATGACGTCGAACGGGGAGGGGGTGGCCATCCCCCCATGCTGCTGGCTGGCCGGCGGCCCGAAGGTGGCAAGATGAACAGGCTCGTCTTCGGACGAACTAGGTGGTCCACACCAGTGTCTCGGACAGCGGTTCGATTCCGCTCAGCTCCATTCCCCCCACCCAAGCGCGGGGCTGCAATGGTTTCGACGGGGCATGAGGAGGGTGACTGAAGCCTGCTCGGTAAGAGCGAACCCGTAACAGCGAACAACATCGTTCGTTTCTCCCGTCAAGCCGCCCCCGTGGCTGCCTGACACTCTTAACGGAGACGGGGTGAGGTCAGCCTTGTCACCCAAATGACCCATGGGGCCTGGAAGGGCCCTTTTCAGTGTGTGGGCGGCCGGTTCAGGGACAGCATTGCTAGGACGCGGTTCTCTCCCGCGACCCGACGATGAAACGCTGCAAGGAGTTCATGCTGACGGCGGTCGCGGCGCTGGCTGTTGCCGCGGCCCTTCCCGCTGACAGCGATGCCCGGCCCAATCCAGGCGGACTCGGGGGACCGGCTTCCGGAGCCGGGGTGGCTCCCGGCGCCGGCCTCGGCGCTGGGATGGTGCCGGGTGCCGGTGTCGGAGAAGCGGGCCCCGGTCAGGAAGCGAGGCCGGTGGCCAACCCCGGCGGGGCCGGTTGACCCGCCTCGGGAGCCGGTGTGGCGACCATGCCCAGACAAAGCGTGGCTGTGAGGGTGGAATGGCGCAGGTTCATGGCAGCTGTTCCGTTGACCCAGAGAGGACGGGGGAACCTTATGGAAGTAATTCCTTGGAGATTCTCAAACTGTCTGACCAGATGTGACTCAAGGGCATCTCAGTCATGGCTGGAAACATGTTGGACGGCTTGCGGGGGAGCTTTGGCATTCCGCTTCAGGAAGGGTCCGCTTTGACCAACAACCTTAGAAACGTCTTGGAAATGTCGAAGCCCTCCTCAAATCTCAGCCCGGAGTAGTGGGCGCCCCTGAGTTGGTTCATCCAGATCAGCTCTCCCCCGGCTTCGATGAACTCCGGCTCGGAGGGGTCGTGGAAACGGATCTGGGCCGGCGCTCCCATGGGAACCTGCTGGAAGCTGCGGATGCAGGCCCCGGAACGACTGACATCCCAAAGGTGTCCTGAATAACAATCGTCCTGAAAAAATACCTCAACCTTTATGAGGATCTGAAAAAAGGGCGCTGAAAACTTCGGTTCCCGGGCCGGAAGTGTTGATTCCTTCATGTCCCTGAGGTGAGGAGATTGGCTCCAGACAGGTTTCAGTGTTCTGCAGAAATGGGTTTAATGATTGTAGCAAAATCAGCAGGGCCGTCTACCTGGATGTCCACACCTGAGCAACCCGTTGGATGGCACCTTCCGCAGGCGCTAATGCACGCCAGGGTGCCGCTCAGGGGGCGCCCCCGGCCGGAGCCTTGGCAAAACCACTCCAGCGCTTCAGCTCCTCGATCGTCTGCACCCCTTCCAGCCGCTTGCTGCCCAGGACCCAGGTGGGGTACGCCTTGATGCCCGCCTCCTGGCAGCGCTCCCGACCCTCCTTGGTCTTGTCGCATTCCACGTAGGGCAGCCGATCACCCGCCTGCTGGCCGAACAGGCTTTTCTGGCGGAAGCAGGCCGGGCACCACCAGGCGCCATAGAAGAGGGCCCCGATGCGCCGCAGGTGCTCGGTCAGCTCCATCTGGGCGCTGCCGGATGGAGCCAGCGCTTCCCCCAGTGTGGGGGTGGTGGATCCTCCGGCCTGGCCCCCATGGCCAGGGGGGGGGAAGGCCAGCACGCAGCCCAGCAGGGTGGGGAGTCCGCCCATGAGCAGCAGGGGCCTCAGCCGCGCCGCCCGGGGGGCTTTCCTGGAGGGGGACGACAAGCGCATCGGCGGGTGGACAGACGTGAAAATCTAGGCCGCTCCCCCTGGCCCGTACGGGCTTCCGCCCTGCCGGGACCTGTGAATTCCACGCCAGGACTGGGAGAATCGCCGGGTTGGTCGGTGACGGGCGCCCTGGCGACATGAGCGTGACGAGATGAGCGTGAATGGGTACCGCGACTATTTCAAGGTTCTGGGAGTCGAGAGGGGCACCGATGCCGATGGCATCAAGCGCGCCTTCCGCAAGCTGGCCCGTCAGTATCACCCGGATGTAAATCCTGACGATGCCTCCGCCGAGGCCCGTTTCAAGGAGATCAGCGAAGCCTATGAAGTGCTTTCCGATCCCGAGAAACGCCGGCGCTACGAGCAGTTCGGCCAGTACTGGAACCAGATGGGCGGTGGCGGTGGCGCGCCCGGCGTCGATGTCGACTTCGGCCGCTACGGCAACTTCGACGACTTCATCAACGACCTGCTGGGCCGTTTCGGTGGCGGTGCGGCCGCCGGTGGTGCCCCCGGCGGTTTCGGCTTCGGCAGCGGGTTTCCCGGTGGCTTCCCCTCCGGATTCGGTGGCGGCGGAGCCGAACGCTCCACCCAGGTGCAGCTCGATGCGGAAGCCACGATCAGCCTGCCGGTGGCCGATGCCTTCCGCGGCTGCGAGCGCACCCTGGCCGTCAACGAGGAGCGGGTGCAGGTGCGCATCCCCGCCGGCGTGAAGGACGGCAGCCGCCTGCGGCTCAAGGGCAAGGGCAATCTGCAGCCCGGTACTGGACGCCGCGGCGACCTGTATCTCACCCTCAAGCTCCAGCCCCACCCCGTGTGGCGCCTCGATGGCGACCAGCTTCGGGCCGAACTCCCCTTGAGCATTGACGAACTGGCCCTCGGTGGTGAGGTGCGGGTGGCCACCCCCGATGGCGAAGCCACCATCCAGGTGCCCCCCGGCATGACCCTCGGCCGCAGCCTGCGGCTCAAGGGCAAGGGCTGGCCGGTGAAGGACGGCCGGGGGGATCTGCTGTTCACCCCCACCCTCAGGCTTCCCGACAGCCTCAGCCCCCGGGAGCGGGACCTGCTGGAGCAGCTGCGGCAGGCCCGCAGCGTCGACCCCCGCAAGGACTGGATCAGCTCCGCCCTGCTCTGAACCCCCAACCTGGCCGTCGTTCAGGCGCCGGAATGGCTTTCCGTAGGATCCGGCCAGTCTGATCGTCCCCATGGAGCTCACCTATCGGCCCCGCCGGCTGCGTCGCACGCCGGCCCTGAGGGCCATGGTGCGGGAATTCCAGCTCAGCGCCACCGACTTCATCTATCCCCTCTTCGTCCACGAGGGCGCGTCCAACGAACCGATCGGTGCCATGCCCGGTGCCCAGCGCTGGAGCCTGGAGGGCCTGGTGGCCGAGGTGGGCCGGGCCTGGGATCTGGGCATCCGCTGCGTGGTGCTGTTTCCCAAGGTGGCCGATGGCCTCAAGACCGAGGACGGCAGCGAGTGCTTCAACGAGGGTGGCCTGATCCCCCGGGCGATCCGGCGCCTCAAGGAGGTGCATCCGGCGATGGCGATCATGACGGATGTGGCCCTCGATCCCTATTCCTGCGACGGCCACGACGGCATCGTGAGCAGCGAGGGGGTGGTGCTCAACGACGAGACCGTCAGCCTGCTCTGCCGCCAGGCGGTGGCCCAGGCCCGGGCCGGGGCCGACCTGATCGGCCCCAGCGACATGATGGACGGACGGGTGGGGGCGATCCGCGAGGCTCTCGACGAGGAGGGTTTCGAGCACGTCGGAATCATCAGCTACACCGCCAAGTACGCCTCCGCCTACTACGGCCCCTTCCGGGAAGCCCTCGATTCGGCACCCCGGGCCGCCGCCGGTAAGCCGATCCCCAAGGACAAGAGCACTTATCAGATGGATCCGGCCAACGGCCGTGAGGCCATCCTTGAGTGCCAGCTCGACGAGAGCGAGGGGGCCGACATCCTGATGGTGAAGCCCGGCCTGGCCTACCTCGACATCATCCACCGGCTGCGGGCGGAGAGCGAGCAGCCGATTGCCGCTTACAACGTCAGCGGTGAGTACGCCATGGTGAAGGCCGCCGCCGAGCGGGGCTGGATCGACGAGCGGGCGGTGGTGCTGGAAACCCTGCTGTGCTTCAAGCGGGCCGGAGCCGATCTGATCCTCACCTACCACGCCTGCGACGCTGCCCAGTGGCTGCGCGAGGGCTGAGCCGCCCCGCTTGAATGGAGCGATGAACCGTCGCTGCCCCTTCCCATGACGCGTCTCGGCCACGTGGCGGTGAGGGTCCAGGACATGGAGCGTGCCAAGCGCTTCTACGCAGGGCTGGGGCTGCGCCTCACCTGGGACGCCCAGGACTGGGCCTACATGCAGGCCCCCGGCAATGGCGATGGCATCGCCCTGCTCAGCCCCAGCTACACCGCCGCAGGACCCCACTTCGCCTTCCACTTCAGCGACAGGGCCGAGGTGGAGGTGGTGCACGACCGGCTCGAGGCGGAGGGCCACCGGGTGGGTCCGGTGCACGACCACCGCGACGGCACCGCCTCCTTCTATCTGCAGGATCCGGAGGGCAACTGGCTGGAGATGCTCTACGAGCCCGCCACCGGCATCCCCTCCAACGTGGGCGCCGCCGCCATCCCTGCCCCCATCTCCCTCGCGCCGGCTGGGTGAGCGCACCCCCTGTGAGCGAGATCCACCAGGACACCCTGGAGCTGCTGGAGTGGCCCCGCCTGGCGGAGCACCTGGCCGGCTTCGCCAGCACCGCCGCCGGCCGGCGCCACTGCGCCCTGCTCGGCCTGCCCGACCATCCGGCCGAAAGCCGCCGCCTGCTGCTCGAGACCACCGAGCTGCTGGCCCTCGATGGCCTCTGCGAGGGGGGCCTGAGCCTGCAGGGGGCCGGCGACATCGCCGCCACGGTGGCCCTCTGTGCCAAGGGGGGCTGCTGCGGCGGCGAGGAGCTGCTGGCCGTGGCCGCCACCCTGGCCACGGCGCGGCGGCTGCGGCGCCAGATCGAAGATCCCGAGCTGCGGCCGGTCACCAGTGCCCTGGTGGCCGAACTGCGCACCCTGCCGGAGCTGGAGCAGCGGCTTCACTTCTGCCTGGAGGAGGGCGGCCGGGTGGCGGATCGGGCCAGCGGCCCCCTGGAGGCGGTGCGGCGCCAGCTGCTGGAGCTGCGCGGCGAGCGGCGCGACCGGCTGCAGGAGCTGGTGCGCCGCTACGCCTCCCTGCTTCAGGACACGGTGGTGAGCGAACGCAGCGGCCGGCCGGTGCTGGCGGTCAAGGCAGGGGCCGCCGCCCAGGTGGGCGGCCTGGTGCACGACAGCTCCGCCTCCGGCAGCACGGTGTACGTGGAGCCCCAGGCGGTGATTGCCCTGGGCAACCGCATCCGCGACGACGAGGGTCAGGAGCGGGAACTGGAGCGCCAGGTGCGCAGCGAACTCAGCGCCCTGGTGGGCGAGCAGGCCGAGCCGCTCGGCCATCTGCAGCAGGTGCTGGTGCGGATCGATGCCGGCCTGGCCCGGGCCCGCTACGGCCAGTGGCTGGGGGCGGTGCGACCCGAGCTGGCGGAGACGGCCGACGCTCCATTCGAGCTGCGGGATCTGCGCCACCCGCTGCTGCTCTGGCAGGAACGGCGTGAGGGCGGCCGGCCCGTCGTGCCGGTGAGCATCAGCGTGGGCCCGGAGCTGCGGGTGGTGGCGATCACGGGCCCCAACACCGGTGGCAAGACCGTGACCCTCAAGAGCCTGGGCCTGGCGGCCCTGATGGCCCGCGCCGGCCTGTTCCTGCCCTGCGCCGGCACCCCGCGGCTGCCCTGGTGCGGCCAGGTGCTGGCCGACATCGGCGACGAGCAGTCGCTGCAGCAGAACCTCTCCACCTTCAGCGGCCACATCCGCCGCATCGCCCGCATCCTTGGGGCCTTGCCAGAGCGGGGCTCCGTACTGGAGGGGTCGGCGGCGTTGGTGCTGCTCGACGAGGTGGGGGCCGGCACCGATCCCACCGAGGGCAGTGCCCTGGCCGCTGCCCTGCTGCGCCACCTCGCCGACCGCGCCCGCCTCACCGTGGCCACCACCCACTTCGGCGAGCTCAAGGCGCTCAAGTACGCCGATCCCCGCTTCGAAAATGCCTCGGTGGCCTTCGATGTGGAAACGCTTTCGCCCACCTATCGGCTGCAGTGGGGCATCCCCGGCCGCAGCAACGCCCTGGCGATCGCCTCCCGCCTGGGCCTCGCCCCCGCGGTGCTGGCGGTGGCCGCCGCCCAGCTGGAGCCCGGCGGCGAGGGGGACGTCAACCGGGTGATCGAGGGGCTGGAGCAGGAGCGCCTGCGCCAGCAGGAGGCGGCCGAGGCGGCGGCGGCGCTTCTGGCCCGCACCGAGCTGCTGCACGAGGAACTGCTGCAGCGCTGGTCGCAGCAGAAGGAGCAGTCGGCGGAACTGCAGGAGCAGCGCCGCCAGCGGCTGGAGCTGTCGATCCGGGAGGGACAGGGGGAGGTGCGGCGGCTGATCCGCCGCCTGCGATCGGTGGGCCAGGAGGTGCGCGCCGGCGGGCGGGTGGCCGGCGAGACGGCCCGCCAGGCCGGCCAGCGGCTGCGGCACCTCGAGCAGCAGCACCGGCCCCTGCCGGAGCGGCGCGACCACGGCGGCTGGCGGCCCAGGGTGGGTGATCGCATCCGGCTGCTGGCCCTGGGCAAGGCCGCCGAGGTGCTGGCGATCTCCGACGACGGCAGTGAGCTCAGCGTCCGCTGCGGCGTGCTGCGGCTGTCGGTGGAACTCGCCGGCATCGAGGGGCTGCATGGCGAGAAGCCGGCACCCCCCGAGCCGCCGCCCCAGGTGCGCATCCGCAGCCGCCGCTCCCCGGGCAGCCGCGGGCCCGAGGTGCGCACCGAAGGCAACACGGTCGACGTGCGCGGCCTGCGGGTCCACGAGGCCGAGGCGGCGGTGGAGGAGCGCCTGCGGGGCGCCAACGGCCCGGTGTGGGTGATCCACGGCATCGGCACCGGCAAGCTCAAGCGGGGCCTGAGGGAGTGGCTCTCCGGCCTGGCCTGGGTGGAGCGGGTCAGCGATGCCGAGCCGGGGGATGGCGGCCCCGGCTGCAGCGTCATCTGGGTGAAGTAGGGCTCAGTGGCTGATGGCGGGCAGCTGGGGTTCCTGCCGTGGCGGCGCCGTCGCCTCGGCCGGCAGCAGGGCCGCACCGAGTCCGTCGAACAGGCGCCAGCCCGTGGGGTCGACGTCGAGATGGACGGTCTGGCCCACGGTCACACTCTGTTCGGGGGTGGCCCGCACCAGCACCAGGTGGCTGCCCTCCAGCAGCCGGCAGGTGACCAGCTGCTCGTTGCCGAGGGCCTCGCAGTGGCTCACCTCCGCCGCCAGGTTGCGGTTGGTGGCCGGGGCCAGCCGCAGGTGTTCCGGCCGCAGGCCACCGG
>NZ_JAGQBG010000109.1 GCF_024345515.1 Cyanobium sp. N5-Cardenillas | reverse complement strand
GCGCCTCTGCAGCGAGGGGACGCGCCCAAGGCTCCCCTGGGGCAAACGCATTGCTTCGTTTGTGGACGATCCGAGGCCAACACTGCCGATCCTTGAATCTCTCAAAGATGATCCATCGCTGTACGTCCGCCGCAGCGTTGCCAACCACCTGGGGGACATCGCCAAAGACCATCCGGATCTCGTCTATGCAACCTGTGAGCGTTGGCTGCAGGACGGAGCCTCCACAGATCTGCAGTGGTTGATCCGCCATGCGGTTCGCTATCCAGCCAAGCAGGGCGATGCACGCGCACGGAAGATTCGTGCAGCCGCTTGCTAACATCCATCAACCGCTTCATGGGCGGCCGCCGTCAACTCCGTTGGTCCGATTCGCGCTCGTCGCCATTGCTGTCGTTGCCTGTGGCGGTTCCGCTCCTGGCCATGCAGCGCAAGGTGCGGCCAAGTTCGGCCAGGCATGGAAATCCGTCGACTGCAAGACCTTCGACGTGCCCGCCGCCATCGCAGCCCAGTCGGATTGCGGCTACGTCACCGTCCCGGAGCAGCATGCGAAGCCCAAGGGACGCACCATCCAACTCGGTGTGGTCCGCACCCGCAGCACGGGCCAAACCCCGGCGGCTGATCCCCTGTTTGTGGAGCAAGGCGGCCCTGGGGATTCCACCATCGGTGACATCGCCAATGGGGCTCTCCCGAAGTACCCCGAACTGCCGGCCTTGCTGCAGGCCCGTGATCTGATCTTCGTGGAAGAGCGGGGCACCAGGTTCGCCAAGCCTTTCCTGTTCTGCCCTGAACTCAATGCCCACAACATCGCCGTGGCGCAGGGGAAACAGAGCTATACCGATCCGAGCTGGATCAGGGCCTGTAACGCTCGCCTGAAGGCCCAGGGGATCAATCCCAGCGTCTTCAACACCCGCGAGAATGCGGCCGATATCTACACCGTCGCCGAGACGTTGGGCTATCCGGTCTTCAACTACTACGGCGTGTCCTACGGCACGTTGCTGGGGCAATACGTCATCGCCCAGGCCGACAAGCACAGGCCCAAACTCCGCAGCGTGATCCTCGATGGCGTCGTGCGGCCGGATCTGGATTTCAATCTGGCCTCAAGTCATACGTTCAGCTTTTCCTTGAGGAACATGTTCCGCGCCTGCGCAGAGGACCCACAGTGCAACGCGGCCTACCCAAATCTGGAGACGACGTTTCTGGTGATTGTTGATCGGCTCAACCAGAAGCCCGTGCCCCTGACCCTCACCATTCCCTCGAGCAAAAAGACATTCACCACCCAGCTCGACGGCAACGCGTTCATCACGGGCGTCGTGCCCTATCTCGCCCGGCCCTATTCCGGTGAATCGGCCCGCGGCAGTTCCCTGCCCCGGTTCATCCATGCCGCCAGCCAGGGCAACTTCGGCTGGATCGCCGAATCCCTGTCGGATCTCGAACCGAATGGGGCCCGGGGGATGTATCACACGGTCGTCTGTGCCCGGGGTCGATCGGTTCGGCTCCAGCCCGCCCAGGTGCTGCCGCCGCCCTACCCGCAGCTGCTCCCCCTGGGCCTGCGCGAAGCCGAAGCGGTGAACAACGCCTGCGACGTGCTCCAGGTGGAGCAGAAACCTCCCTTTGTCTATGCCAATCGGCAGATCCCCACCCTGGTGCTGAATGGCAGCGACGACCCGGTCACGCCAGCGCCGTACGGCGAAGCCGTGGCCAGCAACCTCACCACCGCCTACGTGGTCACCTTCCCCGGTGTTGGCCATGGGGCGCTCTTTGCGCCGCCGGGGATGGCCGCAGCCGCCTGCGTGACCCAGATCGCCGCCGACTTTCTGGCCAACCCCAGGCAGGCGCCCGACAGCGGTTGTCTTGCCCAGGTCAAGCCGGCGTTCGTCGTTGAGTGATCGTTGCCAGGCTGGGGACATCAGGGCCTGGTGATGCCGCAGACGCTCCTTTCCACCCTCTCCCGCGCTGAACGGCTCTCGATCGCCGGCACCTACTCCCTGACCCTGCTGGAGAACCTCTGCACGCTCTCCTATCCGGCCATCACCGGCTGGGCGGTCGACGGGCTGCTGAAGGGCAGCTACCGGGGCCTTTCGGCGCTGATCGCCGTATGGCTCGTGCACCTGGTCACGGCCTTCGTGCGGCAGCGCTTCGACACCCGGGTCTTCATGGGGCTCTATGCCCGCCTCGCCGTGCGCACCGTGGGCGAGCAGAAACGCCTGGGCCACGGCACCAGCATCGTGTCGGCGCGGGTCGAGATGATGCGCGACATGGTCGGCTTCTTCGAGGCCGACGTGCCGATGATGTTCTCCCAGGTGGTGACCGTGGTCGGCTCGCTGGTGATGCTGTTCACCTACGACCTCCAGGCCGGACTCATCGCCATGGCGGTGCTGCTGCCGATGGGGCTCGTCAATGGCTGGTACTGGCGGCGCGCCCTGCGCCTGCACCGCGGCCTCAACGATCAGATCGAGCGCGAGATCGAGGACATCGAGGCGGCCCGTCCGCTGCGCCTGCGGCGCCACTTCGGCCGCGTGCGGCGCTGGCATGTGCAGCTCTCCGACAGCGAATCGTGGACCTGGACCGTGACGGAACTCGCCACGATCGTGGCCTTGGTGGTGCTCCTGATCGACTTCACCCGATCGACAAGCTTCAGTGCCGGCGCCATCTATGCCGTGCTGGCCTACGTGTTCGACTATCTCGATGGCCTCGACAGCGCTCCGGCGCTGGTCAACAACGTCGCCCGGCTCCGCGACATCCGGGCACGGCTGGGGAATGCCGCGGCCGCCGATTGAGACGCCATAGCCCGGAGCGAGGGCTTGATCGATCCGTCTCCGGCGAACTGGCAGGCTGATCTGGAAATGATGCAGTCCAACGGCCCCTGAACCATGGTTGTCGTCTCTGAGATCGCCCCCGACCTGTTCCGGCTCTCGGTCCACGTGCCGGAGTTCGATCTGCAGTTCAACCACTTCCTGGTGCGCGACGAGGAGCCGCTGCTGTTTCACGCCGGGCTCAAGGGCATGTTTCCGGCCCTGTGCGACGCCGTGGCCACCCTGATCGATCCCACCCAGCTGCGCCACATCGCCTGGAGCCATTTCGAATCCGATGAGATCGGTGGCCTCAACCACTGGCTGGAGCTGGCGCCCCTGGCCCAGCCGGTGTGCACCCTCGTCGGCAAGTTGGTGAGTGTCGATGATTTCGCCCTCCGCCCCGCCCACGGCATGGCGGAGGGCGACGTGCTCAGCACCGGCCAGTACCGCTTCCGCTTCCACCGCACCCCCCACCTGCCCCATGGCTGGGACGCCGGTCTGCTGTTCGAGGAGACCCGCCGCACCCTGTTCTGCTCCGATCTCTTCCACCAGTTCGGTGATGTCGCCGCCGTGACGTCCTCGGACCTGATCGGTCCGGCGCGCCAGGCGATGCAGCAGATGCAGAGCGGCCCCCTGGCCGATTACATGCCCTACACCGGCCAGTCGGCGGGCCTGCTGAAGGGGCTGGCCGCGCTCCAGCCGCAGACCCTGGCCGTCATGCACGGCTCCTCGTTCACCGGCAGCAGCGAGCAGATGCTGCTCGATCTGGCGGGGGTGATCCAGGAGGGGTTTGAAGGGGGCTAGGGAGTCGCCGGGGTGAGCACCGCCAGGGCTTCGGCCCGGTGGTCGCCCTGCCAGAGCCACTGCCACGTCCAGCCGCAGGCCTCGGCGGTGCGGCGGATGGCGTCGCGATCCGGTGGGAAGTCGAACTGGCTGAGGTGGTCGATCACCGGCTGCTGCTGCTCGGGCGCCAACGCGCCCCAGTCACGGCGGATCCGGTCCACGTAGCGCGCCACGTAGGCCGGGCGGTCTTCCCCGGGCGGGCGGAACACGTCGGCCCACAGGAACAGGCCGTTCGGGGCCAGATGGCGGCGGCAGAGCCGCAGAAAGCGGGCCTTGTCGTCGTCGCTGAGGTGGTGAATGGCGAAGGCGGAATGGAGCAGGTCCACCGGTTCGGGCCCGGGTTCGGCTTCGGCCCAGGCCAGCAGATCCTGATCCAGCCACTGGCAGGGGTAGGGCACCGGGACCAGGGCGGCCGCCGCCCGGGGCAGCACCGGGGCGGAGAGGTCCACGCCGAGGTAGGAGCCCAGCGGCAGGCGTCGCAGCAGGGGGGCCATCACGGCCAGGTCGCCGCAGCCGAGATCCACCATCCGGGGCGGCGCTGAGCCGGCCGGCCGTGCCGCCAGCCAGGCCTCCAGCGCCTGGCCCAGGGCCGCCGTCAGGGCGCGGTGCTGCATCAGGTCGTGGTCCACCACCGCCCGGTAGGTGGACCACTGGCGATCGAAGAAGTCCATCCGGTGGTGTGCGGGCGTCAGCCTCCACCGTGAGGATGGCAGCCCCTGGCCCCCGGCACCGCCAGCCCGTCGACTTTCTGAGGCCATCGCTATGGTCAGCGCCACTTAGGCGCCGCGGCGCGAGTTATTCAGTGACGGAACGGCGGATGCATCTGGTGCGCTGGGCGCTCACCACCGGCTGGCTGCTGATCATCCTCTCGCTGCTCTACGACCCGTTCACGCCCCGCTTCACCGAGCCCGACCACCCCTGGAGCCCCCTGCGGCTGCCGGAGTCCTGCGTGCCGGTGCAGGGCGCCTGCCTGGGCGATACCCCCTACCCCCTGGGTACCACCCTGTTCTGGGGCCTGGTCGTGCCGTCGGGCATCTTCATCCTGCTGGTGTTCGGCCATGAGCTGTGGCGGCGGATCTGCCCGCTCTCCTTCCTCTCCCAGATCCCCCGTGCCCTGGGGCTGCAGCGCCAGATCGCCAAGGTGAACCCCAAAACGGGCGAGAAGCGCCTGCAGCTGGCCAAGGTGCCGGCCGCTTCCTGGCTGGGCCAGCACTACTCCCGGCTGCAGTTCGGCTGGCTGTTCGTGGGCCTCTGTGGCCGCATCCTCTTCTTCAATGCCGACCGCCTGGTGCTGTTCGCCTGGCTCAGCTTCACCATCGGCTGTGCCATCGCCGTGGGCTGGCTCTACGGCGGCAAGAGCTGGTGCCAGTACTTCTGCCCGATGGCGCCGGTGCAGAGCATCTTCTCCACCCCCACCGGCCTGCTGGGCAGCAAGGCCCACATGGCCAGCACGCCGATCACCCAGTCGATGTGCCGCACCGTGCAGCCCGATGGCAGCGAGCAGAGCGCCTGCGTGGCCTGCCAGCAGCCCTGCATCGACATCGACGCCGAGCGCACCTACTGGGCCAAACTGCCCAGCCCCGCCTTCGCCTTCGAGCGTTACGGCTATGTGGGCCTGGTGTTCGGTTACTTCGTCTACTACTACCTCTACGCCGGCAACTGGGACTACTACTTCTCTGGGATCTGGCTGCGCCAGGAGGACCAGCTGGCCCAGCTGCTGCGGCCAGGCTTTTTCATCCTCGGCCAGCCGATCGATGTGCCCAAGCTGGTGGCGGTTCCGCTGTTCCTGGGGCTGTGCACCTGGCTGGGAACGGTCGCCGGCCGGGCGATCGAGTCGGCCCTGCGCACCCAGGTGCGGCGCCGCGGCGTTGAGCCCGACCGCGAGCGGATCCGCCACCGGGTGTTCGTGGTGGCCACCTTCCTGGTGTTCAACTTTTTCTTCCAGTTCGCCGGCCGGCCGCTGCTGCTGCTGGCTCCCGACTGGGCGCAGTACCTGTTCGACGTGACCCTGATGGCGGTGAGCACCCTCTGGCTCTACCGGGCCTGGAACCGCTCCCCCGACCTCTACGGCCGCGAGAACCTGGCCGAACGCTTCCGCAAGCAGCTCACCCGCCTCGATCTCGATGTGGGCCGCTATCTCGACGGCCGCTCCCTCGCCGACCTGGGCACCGAGGAGGTGTATGTGCTGGCCAAGGTGCTGCCCGGCTTCACCGGCCAGAAGCGGCATGAGGCCTACAAGGGCGTGGTGCGGGAGGCCCTGGAGGAGGGCTTCGTCAATGCCGCCAGCAGCTTGGAGGTGCTCAAGCAGATGCGCCTCTCCCTCGGCATCAGCGACGGCGAGCACCGCCAGCTGCTCGATGAGCTCGGCGTGGAGGATCCCGGCCTGCTGGATCCCGACAGCCGCCGCAGCCTGGAGGACCAGATCCGCCTCAGCGGCTACCGCAAGTCGCTGGAGCGGCTGATGCTGGTGCAGCGCCTCGGCAGCGGCCCGGTGGAGGGCGGCCCCGATGGTGCCGCCCTGCAGGCCCTGCGGCGCGAGTACGGCATCTCCTCCCGTGAGGAGGAGCGGGTGCTCGACGACCTCTCCCCCGCCGCGGCGGCGATCCACAAGCTGGAACTGCTGCTGGAACGGCTGCCGGCCCTCACCGACGGCTACCGCGCCCTGCACCAGAGCGCCCTGCGCCACCAGTCCGCCGTGCTGGCCCTGCTGGACGACCGGCTGCAGCTGCGCAAGGAGCTGACGCTGCGGGCGATCCTCGATGGCCTGGCCACCCTCCAGGAGGATCCGGCGGTGCCCGCCCTGGTGCAGCGTCTCCAGGCCATTGCGCCGTTGGAGCTGCCGGAGCTGCTGCGCCGGGAGGGCTGGGAGCGCCGCCTGCCGGAGGCCGTCGCCGAAACCCTCTCCCACCCCGGTGGCGAGGCCCCTTCCTGTTCCCTGGAGGTGCCCGTCGACGAGACCCTCAGTTTCCTGGCCAGCCTGGCTGCCGATCCCAGTCCGAAACTGGCGGCCTCCGCCCTGTTCCTGACGGCCTGCCTCGATGGCGGCCGGGCCCGGGCCCTGGCGGCCGCGCTGGATGGGCCGGGGGCCCCGCCCCTGCTGCGCCAGACCGCCCAGGCGGTCGAGGCCCTCGACGGCCCCCCAGACCTGCGGGATTTCCCGGAACTGGAGAAGCGGGTGTTCCTGGCCACCAGCGATTTCTTCCGCCGCAGCGACGCCGACACCCTCGATGCCCTGGCCTCCCAGGCCGATGTGCGCTCCTTTTCCAAGGGCGACCTGATCACCGAGGCGGGCGACACCTGCCGGGAGCTGCTGCTGCTGATCGAGGGCATCGCCCGGGTCCATCACCGGGACGGCGAGCGCACCTGGGTGCGGGACCTTCAGCCCGGCAGGGTGCTCGACGAACTCCAGGTGCTCACCCACAGCGCCTCGGAGAGCACGATCGTGGCCGAGGCCGATGGCACCCGCCTGCTGGCCGTGCCTGTGGATTCCTTCGATGCGGTGCTGGAGCGCGATCCCGACTTCGCCCGCCGGGTGCTGGAGCTGGAGAGCGGCCAGCTGCAGCGGCTGATGCGGGCCGGCGGCGCCTGAAGCCAGGGGGCACCTCGCCCTGAGCTGCGAGGGGGGTCACGGCCCCGGCCGTGATCTGGGGTGGGCGTTTGCCGATGGCGCCCTGGTTCTGCTTCAGTGCCGGGCAACCACCTTGGCCGGACCCTGATGCGCGGTGCCCCCGTCCAAGTCCTGCAGCCCGTGCCGCTGTTCGCCGATCTGAGCCCCGAGGAGCTCCAGCAGATCGCCCTTCTGTTCAAGGAGCAGGATTTCGAGGCCGGCGAAACGCTCATCGAGGAGGGTTCCGGCGGCTCCGCCTTCCATGTGATCGAGGCCGGCGAGGCGACCGTGGCGATCCAGGGAACGGTGCGCTCCAGGCTCGGTGCCGGCGACTTCTTCGGTGAGATCGCCCTGATCGATGACGGCACCCGCATGGCCACGATCACCGCCGCCACCCGCCTCGATGGCTACGGCCTCACCTACGGGGACTTCCGCCCCCTGGTGGAGGCCAACGGCGTGATCGGCTGGAAGTTGCTGCAGCGCATGGCGAGGCTGCTGCGCGACGCCAGGCGGGGCTGAAACAGCCTGCTCCCCTGAGCGCCCACCGGCCCCGATCACTGGTGGGCGTTTTCGATTGCCTTGTTGCGCTGATCCTGGGCGGCATTGACCTGATCAACGGCCTGCCTGGCCTTGTTCATCGGAGCCAGCAACGGCGATTCCGCCGGAGCCGGTGCCACGACCTTTGCCGGTGGAGCGGAATCGCAGGCGCCCAGCAGGCCCACCAGCAGGCCGATTCCAACAAGGGCAGGCCGTGACTTCACCGTCGGCGCTCAACGAACTGGGTTCAAACTATGGCCCTGGTTCGGCCCTGCCCTGCCGGCAGGGATGATCGGAACCATCTGTCTGCTTCTTCCACGACCATGAACATCGACGGCAGGCCCTGGCGCACCATCTGGCTGGAGGAGGGCGGCCGCTCGGTCGGTGTCATCGACCAGACCCTGCTGCCGCACCGCTTCGTCACCCGCTCGCTCGCCAACGTCGAGGAGGCGGCCGAGGCGATCGTCACCATGGTGGTGCGGGGGGCTCCCCTGATCGGCGTCACCGGGGCCTACGGGCTGATGCTGGCCCTGCAGGCCGATCCCTCCGATGCCTCCCTGGCCGCGGCCTTCCAGCGCCTCGATGCCACCCGCCCCACCGCCATCAACCTGCGCTGGGCTCTGGAGCGGGTGCGGGCCAGGGTGCTGCCCCTGGCGGCGGAGCAGCGCGCCGAGGCGGCGAAGGCCGAGGCGGCCGCCATCGCCGAGGAGGACGTGGCCATGTGCGAGGCCATCGGCGACCACGGCCTGCGCCTGTTCCAGGAGATCGCCGCCCGGCGCCCCGAGGAGCGCCGCGGCCAGCCCCTGAACGTGCTCACCCACTGCAACGCCGGCTGGCTGGCCACGGTCGACTGGGGCACGGCCCTGGCGCCGATCTACAAGGCGCACCGCTCCGGCCTGCCGATCCACGTGTGGGTCGACGAGACCCGCCCCCGCAACCAGGGGGCCAGCCTGACGGCCTTCGAGCTCGGCCGGGAGGGGGTGCCCCACACCGTGATCGTCGACAACGCCGGCGGGCACCTGATGCAGCACGGCCAGGTGGATGCGGTGATCGTCGGCACCGACCGCACCACCCGCTGCGGCGATGTCTGCAACAAGATCGGCACCTACCTCAAGGCCCTGGCCGCCCACGACAACGGCGTGCCCTTCTATGTGGCCCTGCCCGCCTCCACCATCGACTGGTCGATCGCCGATGGGGTGGCGGAGATCCCGATCGAGGCCCGCTCCCCCCTGGAGGTGACCCGCATCGCCGGCAAGCCCACGGCAGGGGAGCCCACCAGCGTGCAGCTGGTCCCCGATGGCAGTGACGGCTTCAACCCCGCCTTTGATGTCACCCCCGCCCGGCTGGTGACGGCCCTGTTCACCGAGCGGGGCGTGGCGCCGGCCAGCGAGGCGGGCCTCCAGGCCCTCTACGCCGCCCCGGTGGCCGCGGGCTGAGCCGGCTTCAGAGCGAGGGCCGCAGCAGGCTGATCGGCTCTCCGGAGCCATCGGGCTGGACCGTCAGGGTGGAGTAGCTCCAGGTGCCGGCGCTCTGGCGGGCTTCCACGTAGAGGGTGCCGCTGCCTTTGGACCCCTGCAGGGGAATGGCCAGGTTGGCCTGGCCCGTGCCGCCGGAAAGATTGACGCTGCCGGACACCAGCAGGCCCCCGTGGATCGGCGTGCCCAGCCGGCTGATCACCACCGGATCCCTCTGGGCCTTGGCCAGGGCCTGCTGGTACGGCGTGGTCGATTTGATCAGCCCGAACACGAGGCCGACGATCAGGGCGATGAAGCCGGCAACCCCGGCCAACCCCGTGAGGCAGCCGGCCGGCACCAGCCACTTCCAGTTGCGGGCCCACCAACTGGGGGCTGGCTTGCTGCCCATGGGGTGACTCGGGCCCGTGACCCCTCAGAGCCCTTCGAAGCGGACGTTGAGGTTGAGCTGGTTGGGGCCGATGGCGGTGGCCTGCAGCACCAGGGCGGCGGCTTTGCCGTCGGCGGTGCCATCCACCTTGGTGCCCGCCGGCGGATCCAGCACCAGGTTGAAGCCCCACGGTCCCACCACCGTGTTGATCTTGCGCTCGCTGTAGCCCTGCTTGGCCAGGGACGCCTTCACCTTGGCGAGCAGCTCGTCCGGCTTGCCGGGCAGCTGGGTGTTGAGGCTGGTCTGGCCGATGGCATTGGCGGCGAACAGGCTGGCGGCCGGTTTGGGCAGCGGCAGTGTCAGGCCCTTGAGCAGCGATCCGGCCGGGGTGGCCAGGGCGGCGCCGCCGACCAGGGCGCCGGCTCCCACCAGCAGCGAGGTGGAGAGGGCCAGCAGACGGGGACGCCAATGCATGGCTTGGTGTTCGCGGCAGCAGGGCAACCGTACCCCGATTC
>NZ_JAGQBG010000108.1 GCF_024345515.1 Cyanobium sp. N5-Cardenillas | reverse complement strand
GCCCCTGCAACTGCGCATCGCCGATGTGGTGGCCCGGGGACCGGAGTGTCTGCCGCCCCCCGGGCTGGCCGAGCATGCCCTGCTGGTGGTAGGGGAGATCCGTATCGATCCGGCGCCGCCGGACTTCAGCGGTTGATCAGACCGAAGGCCCCCAGTCCGCCGGCCACGGCCATGAACCACAACGGCGAGATCCGGGTGCGCAGCATCAGCACGCACACCAGCAGGGACACGACAACGCCGGCGGCGTTGGTGTCGGCAGTCTTGAGGATCTTCACCCCCACGGCGAACAGAATGCCGAGGGTGATGGGGCCGAGGCCCCGCTCGAAGGCCACCCGCCAGGGGGAGTCCCGCAGCCTGTTCCAACTGAGGCAGGCCACCACCATCAGCAGGGTGGAAGGCAGCAGGATGGCGATCTCAGCGCCGTAGGCGCTCAGCAGGGCCCAGCCGGGGCCCTCGGGCCAGCCGGCCCCCATACCGAGCAACCCCACGATCATCGAGCTCGGGCCTGGAGCCGCTTCAGCCAGGGCGTAGATGTCGGCGAACTGGGAGGGCCGCAGCCAGCAGTACTGCTCGACGCTGAGGTGATGGTATTCCGTCAGCAGGGTGTTGCCGCCCCCCAGGGAAAACAGGGACAGCCCCAGAAAGGTGCCCATCACCTGCAGCAGATGACCCAGGTCATTGAGCCGCATCGGGGTGCAGCTCGTGGCAGCGGAAGCGACCGCGATCAGAACGGCCGGCATCAGCGGCGCTCCCCCTGGGGTGCAGGGGGATGGGACGGCCGGGGCCAGTACCAGGCCATCGCCAGGGGACCGGCCACGAGCACCAGGGGCACCAGGCGCACGTGGAAGAACGTCATCAGGACGAAGGTGACAGCCGCCAGCACAAGGGCCATCGGATCCTTCCAGTACTGGTCGAGGATTTTGAACCCCATCGAGAGCGCCATCCCTGCCGCCGCCGCCACCACGCCCGCCAGCACCCGGTCAAGCGCCGGCAGCGTGTGGAACTGGAAATACAGCAGGCCGACCCCCATCAGCAGGGTGAACGGCACCAGCAGCATGCCCGCCAGGGCCGCCAGGGCCCCAGGCAGGCCGCGGAAGAACGTGCCCACGTAAACGGCCATGTTGATCTGGTTGGGACCAGGGAAGAGCCGGGCCACGGTGAGTCCGGTGAGGAACTCCTCGTTGCTCATCCAGTGGCGCTGTTCCACGATGATCCGCTGGCTCCAGGCGGAGAGGCCACCGCCGAAGGCGGAGAGGGCCACCATGAGCATGCCGGTGAACAGCTGCCGCAGCCCGGGCGGGGAGGGCGTTGTGCCGGGGGCGGGGGATTCAGTCATGCACGAAATGGGGATCCGGCGGCAGTTCCCCCTCCTCGTGGCAGCTGGGATCGAGGGGATCGGGGGCGTGGTACTTAGAGGCCGCCTCCCAGTCGATCTCAAACATCTCCTTCAGCCGCGCCACCACTTCGGGAGCATCACTCTCGATGCCCAGTTCCCGACGCAGATCAAAGGCGCTGCGATCGATGTTCATCGAGCCCGTCTGGGCGAAGGCCCCGTCCACCAGGATCAGCTTGGCGTGCAGCTTGGGGTGCTGCTGACGCCGCACCTTGACGCCGAAGCGCTCCATCACCCGCAAAGAAGAGAAGGTGTCGTAGATGTCCCAGTCGCTGATGCCGTGCTTTCCGCCGCATAACACCCGCACCTTCACGCCCCGCTCCCGGGCACTGATGATCCGCTCCAGGATCACCGCATCGACGAACTTGGGGTGCTGGATCCAGAGGGTGCGGGTGGCGGCATCGACGATGCGGGCCATCTGTCCGCGGCTGTGGGCGCTGCTCCAGACCAGTCCCAGGCCGAGATCGGGTTGGAAGAAGATGCGCTGCCAGTCGGCCTCGAAGCCGGCGATCACCTGCGCCACCACAGCCGGGTTGTAGGTGAGCACCCCGTAATCGCGGGTTTCGGTGAAGTATTTGTCAGACAGGTTGAAGGTGGCCACCAGGGCGGTGTGCCGGTCGACCACCATCGACTTCTCGTGGGTGACGGGGAACGCCTCACTGGTCCAGGCGGTCTCGATGCCCCAGGACTGGAGGCGGGCGAAGGCCTCGTCGTTCCAGCGGTCGCCGCCGGAGGTGTGGGGATTGAGCATCACCCGCACTTGCACACCGCGCTGCCGGGCACGCTGCAGGGCCTCCTCCACCGCCTCCGACTGCAGCTTGAACTGCTTGAGCAGCAACTGCTCGGAGGCCTCCTCGATCAGGGCGACCACGGCATCCACACCGTCGTCGGGCATCACCAGCAGCCGCTGGGGCCGGTGGGGGGCGGAGGTCATCGAGGCACTCAGGGGGGAATGGGCCTTTCTAGCGGCAGTTGCGGGCCTTGGCCCAGCCGCCCCGCCCGATGGGATTAACCTGCCGCGACGCCCGTGGACGCCGTGACGTCAGCACCCGCCCGCATCATCCTCATCTGCTCCGGCAAGGGGGGCGTCGGCAAGACGACCCTGACCGCCAACCTGGGGATCGCCCTGGCCCGGCTGGGGGAACGCACCGTCGTGCTCGATGCCGATTTCGGCCTGCGCAACCTCGATCTGCTGCTCGGCCTGGAGAACCGCATCATCTACACCGCCCAGGAGGTGCTGGCCGAAACCTGCCGGCTGGAGCAGGCCCTGGTGAAACACAAGCAGGAGCCCAATCTGGCCCTGCTGCCCGCCGGCAACCCCCGCATGCTCGAGTGGCTCACCCCCGAGGACATGCAGCGCATCGTCGCCATGGTGGCCGAGCGGGCTGATTACGTTCTGATCGATTGTCCGGCGGGGATCGAGGACGGCTTCAAGAACGCCGCCGCCGCCGCCCGCGAGGCGATCGTGATCACCACCCCTGAAGTGTCGGCCGTGCGGGATGCCGACCGGGTGATCGGCCTGCTCAACACCCGCGGGGTGGCACCGGTGCAGCTGGTGCTCAACCGGGTGAGGCCGAAGATGATGGCCAGCCAGGAGATGCTGGGTGTCGACGACGTCACCGACATCCTGGCGCTGCCCCTGGTGGGGCTGGTGGTGGAGGACGAGCAGGTGATCGTGTCCACCAACCGGGGGGAACCTCTCACCCTCAACGGCAACGGATCCCCCGCCGCGAAGGCCTACCAGAACATCGCCCGGCGCCTGCGGGGTGAGGACGTTCCCCTGGAGGACCCCTCCAAGGCCCGCAGGGGCCTGCGTGCCCGGCTGATGAACAAGATCCGCAAGACCACCGGTCTCTTCTGAGCACCATGACCCTGTTCGATTTCCTCCAACGGTTGCTGGGGCGCCAGAAACCCAGCGGGACCCTGGCCAAGGAGCGGTTGCAGCTGGTGCTGGCCCACGACCGCAGCGATCTCAACCCCGAGCTGCTCGAGCAGATGCGCCGAGAGATCCTCGAAGTGGTGCAGCGCTACGTGGAGATCGACCTGGAGGAAGGGGACGTGAGCCTGGAGACCGAGGACCGGGTCACCGCCCTGGTGGCCAATCTGCCGATCAAACGGGCCCGGCCCCTGCCGGCCCTGGTGGCGGCCGCCGCCGCCGTGGGCATGGCCGAAGCGCCCGATGGCGAACCCGCCCCGCAGGAGCTGGCCGTTCCCCTGGCCAGCGAACCGACCGAGGACCCCGCCGCCGCCGATCGGGACTGAGGCAACGCAGCCTGGGCGACCGCCTGCGGGAACGCTGCAGGAAGTGCAGCGATGGCAAGTCTTGTCGGACCCTTTCCCGGTGGCCATCACCCCGGCCGAACAACGGGTCCTCGACCTGTTGCGCCGGGGCGACAGCAACCGCCACATCGCCGCCCAGCTGGTGCTGAGCCCGCGCACGGTGGAGTGCCACGTCTCCCACCTGCTGGCCAAGACCGGCTGCCGCAGCCGCACCCAGCTGCTGCTCTGGTCCCTGGCCCAGGGATAGGCTGGGCCGGGCCAAGGGCCCATGCCGGCTTAGCTCAGTGGTAGAGCAGCGCTTTTGTAAAGCGAAGGCCATCGGTTCAAATCCGTTAGCCGGCTTGCCTGGACAGGGGAACGGATCCGCCGCCTTTACCATCTCCCCAGCACAGCGAACGGGAGGCCATGTCATGCCATGCCTGGCTGGTGGGGGGGCTGATCGCCCTCGCCGGGGACCTGGCCCAGGCCCCACCGCCCCCGGCGCCGCCGGTTTCGCCTCAGCAGCCTGCTCAGCCGGCAGCCCGCTCCGGTGCCGAGATCCTGGGCCGTCCCGGCATCCGCACCCGCTACGTGGATCCCAGTGGTCCGGCGCCAACGGCCGGGGCCAAAACGTTGCCGGCCGTGGGCCCCCCGGAGCGCCCCCTGACGGTTCCCGTCAACGAGCGGGTGGATTTCACCCCGACGATGGAGGAAGGCCCCTTCCAGCAGCCCACCCTGCGGGGGCTGTTCCGCTGGGATCTGCAGCAACCGGCTTCCCGCTGAAGGGCGTCAGCCGATGGCCTGCCACAGCGACAGCAGGCCGAAGGCCAGGAACAGGCCACCACTGAGGCGGTAGAGCACCCTCTCGCTGATCCTGCCGCCGATCCACTGGCCCGCACCCACCGCCAGCCAGGTCACCAGGGCATGGCCCAGCAGGGTGCCGGCCAGCAGGCCGGCAAAGGTGAAGGCCGGCGCCGCCGCCAGAAAAATGGTGGCGAACTGGGTGCGATCCCCCAGTTCAGCCAGGAACACCAGCACGAAGGCCTCCCAGATCACGGCGCCGGGACCGCGGATGCCGCCATCGCTCTCAGCCGCGTCGATCGCCGCCTCGGCCTCCTGGGCCTCCTCCTTGGCGGCATCGGCGGGCAGGCCGGCGGCATCCACCAGCAACTTGACGCCGAACCCGAGGAACAGGGCGGCCGCCAGCCAGGGCACGACGGTCTGGGGCAGCCATTCCCTGAGGCCGTACCCCATGCCGAGGGACAACAGGGTGACCAGGCTGAGGGCCGCGAAGGCCCCGACGAACACCCAGCGGGGGCGATGGCGCGCCGCCAGGATCAGGGCCATGAAGAAGGTCTTGTCCCCCAGCTCGGCCAGGGTGATGGCGGTCAGGCTGGAGCCGAAGGCGGCGAGTCCGGGATCGCCGGCGCTGGCAAGGGTCATGGGGGCGGTCGGCACGCCTCCGTCGGCGCCAGGGGGTGGATCCGGCCGCGGGCCGGGCCTTCCGAATCAGGGCATCATGCTCCGGCGAACAGCCAGAGCAGCGACGCCAGAGCCAGCCAGGCCAGCCAGCCCAGGTTGAACACGGGTGTCAGCAGATGCACCAGGGGCACCAAGAACCAGTGGCTGAGGCCCACCGCCAGAAGCACCACTAGCAGGAGCGGCAGCATCAGGCGCCCCCCGGCCCCGGCGCCGCGGCGGCCCCTGGCCTGAGCACCGTCCATTCGCTGCCACGGCCGGATCCCGGCTCCGGCCCCCGCCAGGCCAGCACCGTGCTCGCCTGCCCGGATCCCGCCGGCCAGGGCAGGGGCTCGAGCAGGGACAGGGTGGGGAACTGGTGTGCCGCCTCAGCCGCCGTGGTGGCCGGGGGTTCGCCGGACCGGTTGGCGCTGGTGGTGGCCAGGGGGCCGCTGAGGTGCAGGAGCTCGCGTGCACGCTCGCAGGCCGGGACCCGCAGCCCCAGGCTCGTACCGCCCGGGTGGAGATGGCTCGTCAGGGCTCCGGCGATCGGCAGCACCAGGGTGAAGGCCCCCGGCCAGCTGCTCCGGGCCTGCTCCAGCCAGGCCTCCTGCCAGGGCACCCCCAGGGCCTCGACCAGCTGGGGCAGGTCGGCCCCCATCAGGATCAGCGGCTTGTCGGCAGGACGCTGCTTCAGCTGCCAGAGAAGGGCCGCCGCCTCGGGCCGGGCGGCCAGGGCCGGCAGGGTGTCGGTGGGGAACAGGACCGCCTCCCCCGCCGCCAGGCAGCTGGCCAGATCGGCGGGTCCGTTCATCGGGCGCCGGGCCTCCAGCCACTGGCGAAGCGGGCCCGCCCTTCGAGGTCGGCATGCGCCGCGAGCCGTTCCAGACCGGCGGCGCGCAGCAGCTCGCCGACCGCCTCGCTCTGGTCGTGGTGATGCTCCAGCAGCAGCAGGCCGCCGGGGGCCAGGCCCCTGGCGCCGCCGGCCACGATCGAACGGATGGCCGACAGCCCATCGGGGCCGCCATCGAGGGCCAGGCGGGGTTCATGATCCCGCACCACCGGCTCCAGCGCCGAGACCGTGGCGCTGGGGATGTAGGGGGGGTTGCTTACCACCAGATCCAACGTGCCCCACCAGGGCGCCAGCGGCTGCCACCAGTCACCCGCCAGCAGGTTGACGCGGCCCTGCAGCTCCCAGCGGGTGAGGTTGGCGCCGGCCTGGGCGAGGGCCTCGGGGCTGGCCTCCACGGCAAATCCGAGGCTCTGGGGAAGGCTGCGGGCCAGGGCGATCGCCAGGCAACCGGAGCCGGTGCCCAGGTCGGCCCAGCGGCCGACGGGGCGCTCCTCAGGTCCAAGGGACAGGGCCAGATCCACCAGCAGTTCCGTTTCCTGACGGGGGATCAGCACCCCGGGGGCCACGGGCAGTTCCAGGTCGCGCCAGGGGCAGCAACCCACCAGGTACTGCAGGGGCTCATGGGTGTGGAGGTGGCGGCGCCAGAGGACTTCCAGCCCCTCCAGCGAACCTTGGAGGCGGACCTCGGCCTCCGGATGGCACCACAGCGCCTGCAACCGGCTCCAGCGCAGACCGGCGCCCAGATCCAGCAGCCAGTCGAGGGCGGCGCCATCCCCACCGAGGGCCAGCAGGCGACGGCGCCAGGCCAGCAGCTCCGACGCCGTGATCAGCGGGGCGTCAGGGCCAGCCGCCGGGGGCGCAGGGACGGGGACGGTGCCGACCTGGGAAAGCATGGGGAGAGCCTAATCAGCATTGGCGATTAGGCACTGGCGGCCTCAGCAGGGGCGCCAACAGAGGCCGGCCTCGGCCCGCAACAGCCCGGCCAGCTCCAGCTCCAGCAGCCGGGGCATCAGCTCGGCCATGGGGCGATCCAGGGCCAGGCTCAGCTGCTCGAGGCTGGCGCCACCGCCCACCGCCTCCAGCAGCCCCTCGGCCTCCGGCCCCTGGAGCCCCCAGGCCAGGGCAGGGGCGGCGGCGGGGGGCCGCGGGGCCAGGGGACCCCTGCCCAGCTGGCCGATCAGGTCGGCAGGGAGCAGCAGGGGGGTGGCGCCCCTGGCCAGCAGACGGTTGCTGCCCATGGCCGAAGCGCGGCCGGCATCGGCCGGCACCACCCAGAGCGGCATCTCCAGCTGCCAGGCCAGTTCGGCCGAGTGCAGCGCCCCACTTTCCACCGGGCACTCCACCACCACCACCGCGGCCGCCATGGCCACCAGCAGGCGGTTGCGGGCGGCGAAGCTGCCGGGGCGGACGCTGCCGCCCTCGGCCAGCTCACTCATGAGCAGGCCCTGGCGGGCCACCTCGGCCTGGAGCGCTGCGTGGTGCAGGGGGTAGGCGCGGCCCAGCGGTGTGCCCAGCACCCCCACCGGCGCCCCTCCTGCCGCCAGACATCCCTCATGGGCGGCCCCGTCGATGCCTTCCGCCAGACCGCTCAGCACAGGCCAACCCGCCTCGGCCAGGGCGGCGCCGATGGCGTGGGCCATCGAGAGGCCATGCAGGGACGGACGCCGGGTGCCCACCACCGCCACCGAGCGGCGCAGGCCCAGATGGGGCCACAGGCTGCCCCGCCCGCGCCAGCACAGCTGCAGGGGGGGGCGCCGCAGCTCCCGCAGACCCGCGGGCCAGCCCCGATCCCCGGGCACCAGAACCCCACGGCCGAAGCGGCACCGGGGCGCGAAAGCCTCCAGGGGCCGGGGGCCCCAGCGATGGCGAAACCGCTCCACCACCGCCACCAGCCCTCGCCCAAGGCCCGGCACCGCCGCCAGCTCATCGGCTGGCGCCTGCCAGGCGGCCGCCAGCCCGCCACAGCTGGCCTCGAGGGCCCGCAGCCGCTGCCAGCCGAGGCCGGGGCAACGGCTCCAGAGCAGCCACCACAGGCGCCGACGCCGATCCCAGACCGGGGCCCCGCGGCGCGGGAAGACCCCCTGCACCAGATCTCCCATCCTCGCGCCCCATCGCCTGAACAGCAGTACAAGCGTACTATGGCTGGATGCTGGCGTCGGGCGGGCCGGAGCGCAGGATCACCAGGGCCTGCTCCAGATCCTGCGGCAACCGCCGCAGCAGGCGCCGCTGCGACGGGCCACTGGAGAGTTCCACCAGCACCAGGTCGACGCTGGCTTCCGCCGCCACGTCCCCAACGGGGCCGATGAACTGGCTGTGCCAGGGCAACCTCACTCCCCGCCGCGGCAGCACCCGGCTGCGGATCTCGACGCTCTCGCCATGGAGCAGGGCCCGGCGGTAATCGATGCGCAGCCCCACCACAGGCAGCTCCAGCCCCCGGGCGGAGAGGGCGCTGTAGGCCAGGCCCGCCCCGGCCAGGGCCTCGACGCGCGCCTCCTCCAGCCAGGCCAGATAGGCCCCATGCCACATCACCCCGGCATGGTCGGTGTGCTGGGGCAGCACCCGCCGCCGCAGCGGCCACCAGGCCTCATCCGAACACTGCATCACGGTCTGCACCACGGGGGATGGCGGAAAGGGGATCAGCCATAGGCTGATGCCCAGCCACGTTGATGTCCGTGTTCCGCAACCTGCTGATCGCCGATTCCGGCAAGGGCCATGTCGAGGAGATGGTCCGCCTCCTGCGCGACATCCCTCCCTGCCGCCAGGCACGGATCAACCTGCTGCACGTGATTCCCGAGCAAGGGGGGCTCGACCTCGAAAACCATCGCCAGCAGGCCGAGATTCTGGTGAAGGAGGCGATCGAGCGCCTCGGTCTCACCCCAGGCGAGGTCAACACCGTGGTGCGCGAGGGCGACACCAAGCTGACCGTGCTGAAGGTGGCCGATGAGCTGGAGGCCGATCTGATCGTGATGGGATCAAGGGGCCTGGGGAGGCTGCAGTCGATCCTGGGCAACAGCACCAGCCAATACGTCTTCCAGCTTTCGACCCGGCCCATGCTGCTGGTGCGCGACGACCTCTACGTGAAGGCCATCAACCGCGTCCTGGTGGCCATTGACGGCACCGGGGTGGGCGATGACGCCCTGCGGCTGGCCTGTGAGCTGGTCCAGGGGATCCCCGGCGGCAGCCTCACCGGCGTGCACGTGTCCCGTCAGGACATCACCCCCTCCCGGGGGGGGCGCACCCCCGGCGATGAGGTGCTGCTGAAGGCCATCCAGCGGGCCCGCAGCTTCGGGGTGGAGATGAAGGGCCTGCACCGCACCGGTGACATTGCCCGGGGCGTCTGCGGCACCGCCGAGGACGTGAAGGCCGATCTGGTGGTGATCGCCTCCCAGGACCGTCGGCCACTGGTGGCCAAGGGCCTGGTGGATCTCGACAAGCTGCTGGGCAGTTCGGTGAGCGATTACATCCGCGTCCATGCCCCGGCCCCGGTGCTGCTGGTGCGGGAGCCGGAGGGGCGGTCGCGCTGAACCGGGATCAGCCGCCCTGGCGGCTGTTCGTCTGGATGTAGAGAATGATCAGGAAGACGGCGGGAACCAGAACGAACAGGAGGCTGGCAACGAAGCCGAGGTCGTTGGTTTCCATGACTGCTGGAGAGGTTCTGAGAAGGTATCACCGCCCATCGGCGGGAAGGACGCCCCCTTCATCGCTCGTTGTGGATGGAGCCCCGGCTGCTTCAGGAGACGTCTCTGACGCCCCGGACTCCCCATCCTCAGGAGCGGCGGGGGGCTCGGGCCAGGCGGTGGGCCCCTCCGGCAGGGGCAGGGAACGGGCACGGCTCAGTTCCCCCTCCCGATCCCCGAGTCCCACCTGGGGCCTGGTGAGCACCATCACCGATTTCTGCACCAGGGCCTGACAGGCCAGGCGCCAGGTCTGGGGACGCCGCTTGAGCTTCAGCAGTTCCACCGAGGTCTGCTCGGTGAGGGCGTTGTCGGCGCCCCCCTCCACCACCTCGACGAAGCAGGTGATGCACTGACCGCAGCCGCCGCAGTTGCCCAGGCGGCCCTTGAGGCCGTAGAGCTCGATGCCTTCGCGCAGGGCCACCTCCCGGAGGTTCTCCCCCGGATAGCACTCCACGTCACGCTGCTCACGCACGAAGCGGATCACGGGCATGGCGGAAGCCTCACGGGGGGCGGAACGGTTCCCATTGTGAATCGCGCCGTTGCGGTCCGTTACCTGGGGCCCCGTGGTGCGGCCCGCAACCCTTACCATCGCCAGCACGGATCGGTAATCACCGAGCGTCTCCTTAGCCGTCTTCGCCCCGGCGATCGGCTTCGGCAACTGTCAACCCAGACCTGACCCCCCAATGGGATTGCCCTGGTACCGGGTGCACACGGTCGTCATCAACGACCCGGGCCGACTGCTGGCCGTGCACCTCATGCACAC
>NZ_JAGQBG010000107.1 GCF_024345515.1 Cyanobium sp. N5-Cardenillas | reverse complement strand
CTGACGGGGAGTCTAGGGGATGCCCTACGGACCTCCTGTGCCCAGGCGGGCCCAGTCGCAGCAGCGCTGGCTGGTCACCGCTTCGGCGAGCCCCGGCACCATCGGCCGGCGCTCCCGCACCGCCTGCGACCACCAGCCCAGCAGCCGCCGCACCGGGGCGATGCGGCCGTCCTCCCAGGTGCGGCCATAGGCCAGGGCGGGATCGGCCGGGACGGGGCGCAGGGCCTCGCCCGGCCGGGCCATCCACAGCTGCATGCCGTGCACGTAGTCGGCCTGGTTGCTGGAGCCCAGCACCAGGGTGGCCTCGCTGCCGTAGAGCTCGATCCAGTAGCCCCGCCCCGCCCGGGCCACCGAGGAGAGGGTGAGCTGGGCGGGAACGGACCGGCCCCGGTGGTCCGCCAGGTCGAGCTGGATCAGGGCGATGTCCTCGGCATCCACCCGTCCCATGGCGCCGGAGCCGGGGATGGGCCGCTCGCCGATGGCAGTGCTCAGCCGGGCGCTGAGGCCGCGGCTGGGGCCGATCAGCCAGTGCAAGGTGTCGAAGGCGTGGGTGCCGAGGGCCCCGAGCACGCCGCCGCCGGTGGCCACCTGGGAGTACCAGCTCCAGGGGCGGCTCGGATCGGCGCGACTGCTCATCAGCCAGTCGAACGTCACCAGCCAGGGATCCCCCAGCACCCCCTGGGCGACCAGGGCCGCCAGCTGCTGGACATGGGGCACGGCCCGGTACTCAAAGTCGACCGCCACCACCAGGCCCCGTTCGATGGCGAGGCGCTGCAGCGCCTCCACCTGATCGGCCTTCAGCGCCACCGGCTTCTCCAGGAACAGGTGCTTGCCGGCCTCCAGGGCCGCCCGGGCCAGGGCGAACCGGGGCTCCGGCGGCGTGGCGATCACCACCGCCTCCACGGCCGGTTCGGCCAGCAGGGCATCGAAGTCGTCGAAGGCGGGCAGATCGGCCGCCTGCCCGGCGGCGGCGGCCCGCTCCGGCCGGGGATGCCAGAGGGCCACCGGCTCGGTGCCGGGGGCGTCCCTCAGGGCCGCCAGGATCACCTTCTCGCCGAAGCCGAGGCCGGCGACGGCGACCCCCAGGGGCGCCTCAGGCCGTCGCATCGCTCTCCCGGCTCAGGCGGGCGGCAGCGCAGGCGGCATGCAGCACCCGGATCGTGAGGTTGTCGCCGGCGGCCGGCTGCCAGGCGGCGCCCCAGCGGGGCAGGCCGTTGACGGCGGTGTCGCGGTAGAGCTCCTCGTCGCAGTCGAGCTGCATCACGTACAGCTGGCCGACTGGGGGACGGGCGTCCTCGGGCGCATCGGCGGTGGCGGCGGGCTGGAAACGGCTCAGCACCGAGAGGCGGCCCTCGCGATCGAAGCGGAGGCTGCCGGAGTCCCACCACTGGCGGCCCTCAGGGCCGGCCTCCACTTCCTGCCAGTCGACCGGACCGGCCCAGCCGGCGTCGGGAGCGGCCAGCCAGAGGCCGAGCACGATCAGCGCAGCCAGCAGCCGGCCCACAGCACGTCTCATGGCGCGACCGCCAGGGGTGTGCGCACGCTGCCGTGCAGGCGCAGCAGGGTGGCCAGGGTGCCGCGCAGCTCGGGCCTGGGCACGATCGTGTCCACGAAACCGTGGTCCTGGAGGTACTCGGCGGTCTGGAAACCCTCGGGCAGCTTTTCGCCCAGGGTCTGCTCGATCACCCGACGGCCGGCGAAGGCGATCATCGCCTTGGGCTCCGCCAGGATCAGGTCGCCCAGCATGGCGAAGCTGGCGGTGACCCCGCCGGTGGTGGGGTGGGTGAGCAGGGGCAGGTAGAGCAGTTCGGCGCTGCGGTGGCGCTGCAGGGCACCGGACACCTTGGCCATCTGCATCAGGCTGAGCATTCCCTCCTGCATGCGGGCGCCGCCGGAGGCACAGACGATCAGCAACGGGTAGCGGCGGGCGGTGGCCAGCTCGATGAGCCTGGTGAGCTTCTCGCCCACCACCGAGCCCATCGAACCGCCCATGAAACGGAAATCCATCACCCCCAGGGCCAGGGGCATGCCCTCCAGACGGCAGAGGCCGGTGACCACCGCATCCCGCAGGCCCGTGGCCCGCTGGGTGTCCCGCAGCCGGTCGGCGTAGCTGCGGCGGTCCTTGAAGGCGAGGGGATCGGTGGGGGCCAGATCGGCATCGATCGGCTCGAAGCTGCCCTCGTCGGCGATCAGGCGGATGCGCTCGGCGCTGTCGATGCGGTGATGGTGGCCGCAGCCCTTGCAGACGCTGGCATTGGCGATCAGATCCTTGCGGTACACCACCAGGCCGCATTCGGCGCACTTGCTCCAGAGGCCATCACCTTCGTCGGCTTCAGGCCCCTTGCTGGCCCGCACGGCCGGGGCGTTCTTGCGGCGATCGGCGAACCAGTCGAACAGGGACATGGGGCGACGGAAGCAAGGGTGACGGCTGACCAGTCATTAAAGACCCAGGCCCCAAAGGCGCAGCCAGGGGGCGTGGCCACCGATCCAGACGGCCAGGGCACCGGCGGCGAGAAAGGGGCCGAAGGGGAAGGGCTGCTGGCGGCCGAGCCGACCGGTGAGCCGGGCCAGCCCGCCGATCAACGCGCCACCAAGAACCGACAGGCTGACGGCCAGGCCCAGGCCCAGCGGTCCGAGCCAGGCCCCCATCAGGGCGGCCAGCTTGGCGTCCCCCAGCCCCAGGGCCGGCCGGCCCATCGCCTTTTCGGCCAGGGCACTGAGGGCCTCGAAGCCCAGCAGGCCGGCGGCCACCGCCAGCAGGTGGGAGAAGAGCAGGGTGCGGCCAACCTCGGCCCCCTGCTGGAAGCCGACGGCGGCCGTGACCGCCAGGCCCAGAAGCACCCCCCAGCGGCAGAGGGGTTCCGGCAGCCACAGGCTGTCGAGGTCGATCAGGGCCAGGGGCAGCAACCAGCTGGCCAACAGCCACCCAGCCGCGAGCAGCAGCCAGGGGCTGGGATCAGGCCCCATGGCCGCCGGGCGGGCGAACAGCATCGCCACCCAGAGGCCGGCGGTGAGCAGCTCGACCAGGGGGTACCGAACGGGGATGGCGGCGTGGCAATGGCGGCAGCGGCCACGCAGCAGCAGCCAGCTGAGCAGGGGCAGGTTCTCGAACCAGGCCAGGGAGGTGCCACAGCGGGGGCAATGGCTGCCGGGGAACACCAGCGACTCCTCCCGCGGCAACCGCCACACCACCACGTTCAGGAAGCTGCCGATGCAGGCGCCGGACAGGGCCACGAACGGGGCCAGCAGGGACAGCGGCAGCGCGGGCGGCAGGAGAGGGGCTGGGGTCATGGCAAAGGGCGGCTGGTGCCCCCCCGGGGGCTGCGGCCCCGGCCCGAGCGGGGACGCAGCAGATCCATCGGCACGAACTGCTCATCAGGCAGGAGGATCGGCGCCTCGAACACCACCCGTCCCTGGGGGCCGGCGCCGAGAAGCACCACACCCAGGGGCTCAGGGGCGGTGGGGCAGGACTCCAGAAAACGGAAATAGACGTGGCGCCCGTGGCGCAGCAGCTCGGCGCTGTTGATGCGGTCGAGGCGCAGGGAGCCCTGGGACGGGGTCGCCGAGGACTCCCCGCCCCGGATCTGGAAGGAGGGACTCCCGGATCCGGACGGGGTGATGGTGGGGGGCTGGGCGGTGATGGGATTCACCGATTCCTTTCGGGAGATCTTAGGGCCGAAAGGAAGATCAAGCGGTGGATCTTCAGCTGAGTTTCTTCTGCTCCTCGATCATCTTGTGGATGATCGGAGTGAGGATGATCTCCATCGCGAAGCCCATCTTGCCGCCGTTCACCACGATGCTGGTGGGGCTGGACATGAAGGAACCGTTGATCATGCGCAGCAGGTAGGAGAAGTCGATGCCCCACTTCTCCCTGGCGCCCTTGCGGAAGTGAATGATGACGAAGCTCTCATCCGGGGTGGGGATGTTGCGGCAGATGAACGGGTTGGAGGTGTCCACCGTGGGCACCCGCTGGAAGTTGATGTCGGTGAGGCTGAACTGGGGGCAGATGTGGTTGATGTAGTCCGGCATCCGGCGCAGGATCGTGTCGACGATCGCTTCGGCCGAGTAGCCCCGCTCGGCGTTGTCGCGGGAGATCTTCTGGATCCACTCCAGGTTGGCGATCGGCACCACGCCGATCAGGAGATCCACCAGGCTGGCCACGTCGTAGCCGTCGCCCACCACACCGCCGTGCAGGCCCTCATAGAAGAGGAGCTGGGTGCCGGAGGGGATGGGTTCCCAGGGGGTGAACTGGCCGGGCTCCAGGCTGGTGCCGAGGCGGGCGTTGTGCTCCGCGGCCTCCTCCACCGAGTGGAGGTAGTAGCGGCGGTCGCCGCCGCCGGTTTCGCTGTAGGTGCGGAACAGCTCCTCGAGCTTGTCGAAGATGTTGGCCTCGGGGCCGAAGTGGGAGAAGTTCTCGCCACGGGCCTGGGCCTCGGCCATCGCCTGCTTCATCGGGCCGCGCTCGAAGCGGTGAAAGCTGTCGCCTTCCACCACCGCCGGGATGATGCCCTCGCGGGAGAAGATGTGCTCGAAGGCCCGTTTGACGGTGCTGGTTCCCGCTCCCGAGGAGCCGGTGACTGCCACGACCGGGTGACGCTTCGACATCGACGCAGGGGGGTTCAGAGGCTGTGAGTTTGGCAGGTCGCCGGTCCGCGCCCCCTGCGGCCTTCACCGGAGGGGCGTTCAGGCCGGCAGGGCCGCCAGCAGCTGCTCGCCCATCGCCTGGCAGCCCACCCGGGTGCAGCCTTCGCCCATGAGCAGGTCGCCGGTGCGGAAGCCGGCGGCCAGCACCCGGTCGACGGCGGTCTCGAGGTCGGCTGCGGCGGCCTCCTGCTGCAGGCCCACCCGCAGCAGCATGGCGGCCGACAGCACCATGGCGATGGGGTTGGCCTTGTCCTGGCCGGCGATGTCGGGGGCGGAGCCATGCACCGGCTCGAACAGGCCCGGGCCGCCTGAGCCGAGGGAGGCCGAGGGGAGCATGCCGATCGAGCCGGTGAGCATGGCGGCCTCATCCGAGAGGATGTCGCCGAAGAGGTTGCCGGTGAGCAGCACGTCGAACTGGCGCGGCTCGCGCACCAACTGCATGGCGGCGTTGTCGACGTACATGTGGCTGAGCTCGACGGCGGGGAACTCGGCGTGGATCGCGTCCACCCGGTCACGCCAGAGCTGGCTGACATCGAGCACGTTGGCCTTGTCGACCGAGCAGAGCCGGCTACGGCGGGCCGCCGCCAGGCGGAAGCCCACCCGGGCGATCCGGTCGACCTCGTGGTCGCTGTAGACCATGGTGTTGAAAGCACGCACGCCGCCATCCACCGCGATGCGCCCCTTGGGGGTGCCGAAGTAGATGCCGCCGATGAGTTCGCGCACCACCAGCAGATCCACCCCTGCGATCACCTCGGGGCGCAGGCTGCTGGCACCGGCCAGGGCCGGGATGATCTTGACGGGCCGCAGGTTGGCGAACAGCCCCAGGCCGGAGCGCAGGGCCAGCAGGCCGCTCTCGGGGCGCTGCTCCCGGGGCAGGGCATCGAAGCGAGGGGCGCCGATGGCGGCGAGCAGCACCGCATCGGAAGCCCGGCAGGCCTCCAGGGTGATGGCGGGCAGGGGCTCTCCGGTGGCGTCGATGGCAGCGCCGCCGACGGGCTGGGGATCGAAGTGGAGGCTGAAGCCATGGCGGGCGCTCACCGCCTCCAGCAGGGTGCGGGCCACCGCGGTGATCTCCGGACCGATGCCGTCCCCCGCGAGCAGGGTGATCCTGTAGCTGGTCATCGCGAGGGGGGGCCGCTCAGCAGGCGAGGCTACTTCTGCAGCTGCCGCAGGGTGCGGGCCATCTCGGGCAGCTTGTTGAAGACGGCGGAGCAGCGCAGCCAGAGGCGGTTGGGGATGGCGGGGTAGCCGCTGACCACCTCGCCGGCGGCGATCTCACCGTGGATGCCCGACTTGGAGGAGGCGATGGCACGGTCGCCGATGACAGCCCGGTTAGCGACGCCCACCTGGCCGGCGAGGATGACGCCGTTGCCGAGCACGGCGCCGCCGGCGATGCCCACCTGGGCGGCCAGGGCACAGCCCTTGCCCGTCACCACGCCATGGCCGACATGAACGAGGTTGTCGATCTTGGTGCCGGCACCGATGCGGGTCTCCCCGACGGCGGGACGATCGATGGTGGAGCCGCAGCCCACCTCGACGCCGTCTTCGAGCACCACCCGGCCGGTCTGGGGCATCTTCACCCAGCCCGAAGCGGTGGGCACGAAACCGAAACCCTCGGCGCCGATCACCGCCTGGGACTGGACCACGCACCCCGCCCCCAGGCGGCTGCCGGGATGGAGCACGGCGTTGGCGTGGATCTCGCAGCCCTGGCCCAGCTGCACATCTTCATAGAGAACGACGCCGGGATGGAGCACGCAGCCTGCGGCCACGACGCTGCCGGCACCGATCACCCCATGGGCGCCCACATGCACATCGGCGGCCACAGCCGCGCTGGGATCGACCACGGCGCTGGGGTGGATCCCCGGGGGCCTCGGGGTGGGCGGATGCAGGGCGGCGAGGGCTTCGGCGAAGCCGAGCCGGGGGTTGGCGAGGGCCACCCAGGCCAGGCCGCGCTCGCTGGCCAGCTGCTGGATCTCTTCGTCAAGGGGCAACAGCAGGGCGGCGGCGCCGCTGGCGGAGAGGGCGGCCGCCAGGGCGTTGCCGGGTTCAAGGAAGGCCAGCTGGCCGGGGCCGGCGCGATCCAGCGCTTCGGCGCCCGTGATCTCCGGATCCCCCGCCAGGTGCCGCGGACTGCCGTCCTGCACGGCGCCGATCCGGGTGAGCAGGCTGCTGAAGCGCATTCCCCAGGGGGCGGACGGCCCGGATCGTAGGCCCCACTCAGGTGGACGGATCCAGCAGCTCCTGCAAGGGCACGAAGCGGTAGCCGCGTCGGCGCAGGTCGGGAACGATTCGGCGCAGGGTTTCCAGGGTGCGGCCGCTCAGGGCCGGGGTGTCATGCAGCACCAGGATCCCGCCGGGGTGGGCATTGAGGCGCACGAACAGCCGCACGAACCAGAGGGGCGGCTGCAGGGTGTCCCAGGGGAAGACCGAACCCAGCACCAGGCGGTAGGAGCGGGCCGCGAGGGCGTCGAGCATGGGCCGGTGGAAGCGGCCGCCACCGGGCCGGAACCAGCGCCAGCGAAGGGTGGCGGGGGCGGCGGCCCGGGCGATGGCCCGTTCGGTGTCGGCCAGCTGCTGCTGGAACAGCGGCGGCGGCAGGGAAACGGAGGGCTCGTCGCGCCAGAGGTGGTTGCCGATGGCATGCCCCTGCTGCAGGGCGCGGCGGGCGAAGCGGTGGTCGCGCTCCAGGTGGGTGCCGATCAGGAAGAAAGTGGCCGGCACCTGCAGCTCCCCCAGCAGGGCCAGCAGGGCCTCCGAACCGGGGCCACTGGGGCCGTCGTCGATGGTGAGGGCCAGCCGTTTCTGCCGGCCCCGGCCGCACCACACCACCTCCGGGCACAACGGCACCAGCAGCAGACGGATCAGCAGCGAGGGCAGCAGCACCACCAGCACCACCACGTCCATCAGCAGCACCAGGGCCAGAACGGACAGGAACAGGATCATGGGCGGGAGCGGCCTCAAGAACGATGACACCGACGCCTGGCCGTGGCCCGGTGGCGTCAGGGCTGGCTAGGGCGGGGGTCGGTTCCCTGCGTCTCCGCGCCACCATGACCGCCCCGAAAAAAGCCGCCGCCGCCGGCAGCGCCAGCACCCCAAGCGCCCGGGGACAGGCCCGAACGGTGATCTACTGCCACGGGATCTCCAACATGCCCCCCGAGGGGGTGCTGCGCTCGGAGTGGGACCGGGCCCTATTCGGCGCCGACCAGGGGGAGCGCACCCGCATGGCGTACTGGGTCGACCGGGAGCGCTACCCGGAGACGGCGGGCTTCTCCACCCGGGCGATCGGTGACGACCGGGCGACGCTGCAGCCGGGCTCGGAGGCGCTGCTGGCCGCATCGATCCAGGACAGCGACGCACCGGCGGAGTCGCAGGCGTTCGTGGACGCGCTGACGGCCCAGCTGGAGGCGGCCGCCCAGACGGCGGCCCAGCGGGGGGCGCCGATGGGGGGGCCGGCGACGCTCTCGGTGGAAGCGAAGGGGCTGTGGAGCCCGGTGACGGCGATGTTCACCAAGGCGTTCATGGCGGATGTGAACGATTTCCTGTTCAACAAGACAAAGCGCGAACGGATGGTGCAGACGGTGAAGGACCGGATCAGCACCGGCGGCGGTCCCTTCGTGGTGGTGGGCCACAGCCAGGGGAGCATGGTGACCTACCAGGCGCTGATGGAGCTGGGCGCCGCCTTGGAGGTGGATCTCTATGTGACGATCGGCTCACCGCTGGGGCTGCCCCAGGTGACGGACGTGCTGCAGAAATGGCACGGCAAGAAGCTGCCGATCCCGGCCGGTGTGAAGCGCTGGGTGAACATCGCCCAGGACGGCGACATCGTCTGCCTCGACCAGACCCTGGCCGACGAATACAGCGCCGCCGGCAAGCCGAAGATCGTCGATGAACGGGTGATGGGGGTGGTGTGGCCGCCCAGCAAGGCCCATTCCGCCAGCCGCTATCTGTCGCGCCAGTCGACCCAGGAGACGGTGATGACGGCGCTGGACCGCTCCCGCTTCCAGCCCGTGAGTCCGATGACGGTGGCCCGCAGCCTGGCCGATGCGCTGGATGTGGAGGCCACGGCCCGGGTGCCGGTGCTGATCGAGCTGGCGGATCGCTCCGCGGGGGCAGGCGAGGGGGGCGATTCACTGCAGAAGGCGCGGGAGTCGGTGGTGGAATGGATCCGGTCGCATGTGCTGCAGGGTCCGATCACCGCCGAGACGGTGTTCCTGGAGGACCAGCTGGATCGCTACGTGGCGGTGAACCTGACCCGCGCCGAAGTGGAGACGCTGGCGGGAGCGATGAGCCGCCAGTACGGCGCCACCTCGCCGGCGGTGTACCGGATGTTCAGCAACAGCCGCAAGAAGGCGTTGATGCACGATTCGATCCACACGGTGCAGGCCCGCACCGCCCAGCTGGGCTACAACGCCTGCGGCCAGGGCATCACCTGGGCCGTCCTGGACACCGGCATCGACCGGCATCACCCCCACTTCCACAACCCAAGCTTCGCCCCGGACGGAACAATCGCCGCCGAATGGGACTGCACCGCGCGGGGGCCGGTGCAGAAGGGCAGCGGCAACGATGCCAACGGCCACGGCACCCATGTGGCCGGGATCATCGCCGGCGGGCTGCTGTCGGTGGGCGGCCCTGGCGGTCCCGACCTGCTGGCGATGGCGCCCCGGACCCGGATCGTGAGCTACAAGGTGCTGGCCGACAACGGCGGTGGCTACGACGCCTGGATCATCAAGGCGATCGACCACATCTGGAAGCAGAACCAGGAGGGACGGCGCCTGGCGATCCAGGGGGTGAACCTGAGCCTGGGGGGACCGTTCGATCCGGCCAGCTTCGGCTGCGGCGATTCACCGCTGTGCGCCTCCCTGCTGCGGCTGGTGCGCCAGGGGGTGCTGGTGGTTCTGGCGGCCGGCAACGAGGGCAGCGGCGACATCGTGGTGGACGGCTTCAGCGCCACCCGCTCGTTTGATCTGTCGATCGGCGATCCGGCCAACCTCGATGAGGCGATCGCCGTGGGGTCGGTGCACCCGACCCTGCCCCACCGCTACGGCACCTCCTACTTCTCCTCGCGGGGTCCCACCGCCGATGGCCGCCTCAAGCCCGACCTGGTGGGCCCGGGAGAGAAGATCCTGTCCTGTCGCAGCAGCAGCGACCCGAAACGCACCCCCAGCCGCGACAAGGGCAAGGAACTCGATGAGCTCTATGTGGCCCTGTCCGGCACCAGCATGGCGGCCCCCCACATCAGCGGACTGCTGGCCGCATTCCTCTCGGTGCGCAGCGAATTCATCGGCTACCCCGACCGGGTGAAACGCATCCTGCTGGAGCACTGCACCGACCTGCAACGGGACCGCTACCACCAGGGGGCAGGCCTGCCGAATCTGTCGAGGATGTTGCTGGAGACTTGAGGGGTCACGGGGCCGTGAACCACAGCTACGATCCTGCTGCAAAAGGATTGAGCACGTTTGCCCGTGGGGTTTTCAGCCATCGCTGCAGGTTGTTGGCTGGTGGTTCACGGAATGGGGAGGGCGTAAGGATGCGTTCACGGAAACCGCCTAAAAACAAGTTCGCTTGAGTAATTCCCAAGCTTCCTGAGCAACCAGGAATGATGAGGCTGGTGCAGAACGGAAGTAAAGTTTCATCTCCATTCGCGACGTGTGTTTCTTCTGTCCTAACTTTGGTGAAATCGCGAATCCTGATGTCAACCTGCCGAGCAAAAGGATGAACACAAAACAATCACTCACATCATCGGAAGCCAGCGACCCGCGATCTGCAAGAGGCCTTGCCAAA
>NZ_JAGQBG010000106.1 GCF_024345515.1 Cyanobium sp. N5-Cardenillas | reverse complement strand
GCGCATGATGGCAAGGCCATCAAGGGAACCGACCCTCGCGTAGGTCCATGAGTCTGCGCATCACGGTGCTGGGTCGGGGTGCCTGGGGCGGCACGTTGCTGCGGCTCTGGGAGCGCCAGGGCCACCGTCTCAGCAGTTGGTCACGGCGGGATGGGGGAGATCCGACCACCGTTCTCAAGGACTGCGACCTTGTGGTGGTGGCCGTGTCCATGGTAGGCGTGGCCCCCCTGGCCAGCCAGCTGCAGGAACGCTGGCCGGTGGATCTCCCCCTGCTGAGCTGCAGCAAGGGCATCGATCTGGACACGCTCTGCACCGCCAGCCAGTTGTGGCGCCGCCATCTCCCCGACGTGCCGCTGGCGGTGCTGAGCGGCCCGAACCTGGCTGATGAACTGGAGCGGGGGTTGCCGGCGGCCAGCGTGTTGAGCAGCCAGGATCAGGGCCTGGCCCGACAGCTGCAGGACCAGCTGCGGGCACCCCATTTCCGCCTGTACACCAACGCCGATCCCATCGGCACCGAGGCGGCCGGGGCCCTCAAGAACGTCATCGCCCTGGCGGCCGGCATCAGTGATGGTCTGGGCCTGGGCGCCAATGCCAAGGCCTCCCTGCTCTGCCGCGGTCTGGCGGAGATGTCCGTGGTCCTGCAGGCCCTCGGGGGCCAGCCCAGCACCCTGTACGGGCTGGCGGGCCTGGGGGACCTGCTGGCCACGGCCAACAGCAGCCTGAGCCGCAACTACCGCTTCGGCACCCTGCTGGCCGAGGGCTGTGACGAGATCACCGCCCTGGCCAGGATCGGCGCCACCGTGGAGGGAACCCGCACCGCCCGGGCCACCCTGGCCCTGGCTGAGCGCGAGGGGTGGCAGCTGCCGATCTGCGGCCAGGTGGTGCGGCTGCTGGCGGGTCGGGTGGAGGCCCGCCAGGCGGTGCAGGAGCTGATGCAGCGGGATCTCAAGCCGGAAGCGGCCCCCTGAGCGCGGACCTGGGCATGCCCCGGCCATGGGTGCAATGCCGCGACCGTCCTGCGTCGGAGGGCTCAAAGGCCACGTTTTCCGGCATGATCCGGCTACTCCCCTGTGGAACCTTTCCGTGCGCCGGCACTTCACGGCCGCCATCGCCGTTCTCCGTGCCAGTGGCCGGCGGCTGCTTCAGGGTTGCCGGCGCCACCCCATCCTGCTGACCGCTCCCCTTGCGGTCGCGGCGGTGGGTGCAGGCTTTGCCGCCCAGGACCTGCTACCAGCCCCCCGCTCCAGTGCGCAGCCGGATCTGCTCGAGGCCCTCATCGCCCAGCCCCGGGAGGTCTCGCCGTCGGCCGCCAGTGCGGCGGAATCCCCTGACAAGGACCTCCTGGCCGCGACGTCGCTGCGGGCGCAGCGCACCAGCCTGAGCCATCCCGACCCGTCCCTTGTGGAACCGGAGGCTGGGCCAGAGGTGCCGCTCGAGATCCGCGTCGCCCTGCTGGGGGCCTCCGCCTCCCCCCAGCTCGGCGCCAGTGGCTACTGGCGACTCGTTGATCGTGACGGGCGAGCGGTGCAGGATGGCGGCCCCGACACCGCCCCTGATCTGGGTACCGCCCTTGCGGGACGGGCCGAGGTGTGGATGGAGACCGGTTCGGGCCACAACCTGCTGGTGGATGGCCGGCCCTATGAGGGCCGGTTGAGGGTGCTGGGCGGCTCCCGGGGCCTGCAGCTGGTCAACCACCTCTCCCTGGAGCGCTACATCAGCTCGGTGGTGGGGGCCGAGATGCCCAGCAGCTGGCACATGGAGGCCCTCAAGGCCCAGGCGGTGGCGGCCCGCTCCTATGCCATGGCCCACATGGCCAGGCCGGCCAGCGCCCACTGGCATCTGGGCGACACCACCCGCTGGCAGGCCTACCGGGGCCTGGGCAGTGTCAACCCCCGCACCCGCCAGGCCACCGCCAGCACCTCGGGCGTGATCCTGAGCTACCAGGGGGGGATCGTCGAGAGCCTGTACGCGGCCACCACGCGGATCACCCAGGAGGCCCATGGCCATCTGGGCGCCAGCATGAGCCAGCACGGCGCCCAGGATCTGGCGGAGCAGGGCCTGCGCTACAACGAGATTCTTGGGCGCTACTACCAGGGCGCCTCCCTGGCCCGTCTGCAGGCCGGTGCGAGCTGAACGCCATTGGCAGCGAGCCAGGGAGGTGTCGGAGCGGGCCCGCCTGGGGGGTGCGCTGGTGCCCCTGGAGACGCGCCTGCTGGACATTCCAGGCGCTGAGCCCTTCGTCGTCCGCCAGCTCCTCTCCTCCACGCCCCGTCACCTGCGCCAGGGGGGACCGCGCCCCAACCCCTTTCTGCCCTGGGACAGGCCCCTGGAGGTGGACCTGCTGGGGCCCGGCCACGTGCTCCTGCTCAACAAGTACCCGGTCCAGGAGGCTCACCTGCTCGTGATCACCCGCGACTGGCGGCCCCAGGGCGGCTGGATCGAGTCCCCGGACTGGCAGGCGGTCCGCCAGGTGAGCCAGGACACCGGCGGGTTGTGGTTCTTCAACAGCGGTGCCCGCTCCGGGGCCAGCCAGCCCCATCGGCACCTGCAGTTGCTGCCGCGCCGGCAGGGAGAAGCCAGCTGCCCTTTGGCCCCGCTGATTCTGGCCCAGCTGGCGGGGACCGAACCGTCCTGGAGCTGGGACTACCGCCTCAGCCGGCGCACCGATCCCCACGGCGGATCCGACCTGGAGGAGCTCTACCTCGCCCATGCCGGCGCGCTTGGCCTCGGGGATCCCCGCCGCGACAGCGAGCCCCTGCACCCCTACAACCTGCTGTTCGACGACCAGTGGTTCCTGAGCGTGCGCCGGGTGCGGGAGCATGGCGCCGGCTTCAGCATCAACGCCCTGGGCTTCGCGGGGTTTCTGCTCAGCACCGAGGGCTCCGACAGGGGATGGCTGGCGACCCATGGACCCTGGTCCCTGCTGGCCCACGTGGCCGCCCCCCGGGTCTGAGCCAGCAAGTTCCGTGGTTTCACGGTTGCGGCATTCGGCACGCCTGCCCCTCTCTGGAAAGGAGACCAGCCCAGGCCCAACCGTCCAGACCATGACCCCATCCCCCAGCCACCAGACCCAGTCCTCCCCCGCCGGCCGCAATCGCCGCGTCGAGCAGTACCGGGCCTTGGTCCGACCCCTCGCCCTGCACTACGCCCGCTGCAGCCGGGAATCCTTCGACGATCTGCTCCAAGTGGGCCTGATGGGGTTGATCCGGGCCGCCGAGCTCTACAGCGAAGACCGTCACACCCCGTTCGAGGCCTTCGCCAGGCCCCACATCCGGGGGGCGATCCTCCACTACCTGCGGGATGCCGCCCCCCTGGTACGGCTGCCGAGGCGGCAGGCGGAACTGCAGGAGCGGTTCAACCGGCTGCAGCACCACCCCCTGCTCCAGACCGATCCCGGGCAGGGGGTCATGGTCCTGAGCCGTACCCTTGGGGTCACCCCCTCGGAATGGCACCGACTGGAGGTGCAGCGCCTGCTGACAAGGCCGGCCAACCTTGATGATCCATCCCTGGCCGAGTCGGTGGCGGTCCATACCACCGTTGAGCCCTGCGGTCTGGAGTCAGCCGGTGCCTCGGTGGCCACCATGCTGGCCCTGCTGGAGCCCCGCCAGCGGCTGGTGGTGCGCCAGGTGGTATTGGCGGGCTGGAGCTATCGACGCCTGGGCCGCCAGATGGAGGTGAGCCCGATGACGGTGAAACGGCTGCTGCACAAGGGGCTGGAGCAGCTGCGCCAGCACCTGGAGGCCGGCGGCTTCAGCCCTGGTGGTCGGCCTGATCGCGGTGCATCTGCCGTTCCAGGGTGCTGATGGCGGCGTTCAGGGCGGCCAGCTGACGTTCGATGCCGTCCCGCCAGAAACTCATCATGCGCAGCTTGCGTTCCTGATACCGCCGCAGGGCACCGTTTCCGGACTCCGAGCCGGAGCAGGTCCCGAAGGGAGGAATCATGACAAAATCTGCAGAGTGGGACCGTTCTAGCGAGCCCGCCGTTCCATCCGGGGCTCCCCAGGCGCAAGCACCCCCCAGTGACTGGGCCGGTCGCTTCCCGCCTTACCCTCCCCTGGTACCCACACCATCAAGCCTGTCGCAATTTGAGATCGGTCTCTCCCATTGGTCCCATCGGTGTCTGGCTGACGCTGGGTCTGGGCATGGCACTCCTGCAGCACCCCCAGCCGGCCCACGCCTACGTGGCCCTGATGGCCGGCCAGAAGGCACGACCTCTGAACGGCACCTTCAACAACGTGCCGGTGCTGCACTCCAACCAGCCCGAGGAAGTGGAGGGGCCGGGCATCCTGATCAGCACGACACCTGGATATGCCTACGCCAGTGAAACGGGCCAGGCCCTTCGCTATGCCGAATACACCTTCAACGGTGAGTTCGGCATGCATCTTCACCACAAATACTTTCCGCCCAATCGCCGCTCCATCTCCCGTTCCGACCGTCGGGCCGAGCTCACCCTGGCGGCCATCCTGATCAATCCGGGCGTACGTCCGGTGCACATCCGTTTCTCCAAGGGAGCGGTGCGCAACAGCTTCGAGGCTCCCTACCTGGCCAACAACCTGATGGGGGTGAAACCCCTGGGGCCAAGGCCCTGGAACACCGGCCCCGGTGATGCCACCGCGGTCCAGATGCTGCGCGGCAGGCTCGACAACCGACTGGCCAATGAGATCACGATTCCGGCCCGCAGTCGGATAGTTCTGTTCCAGACCGATCTGCCGGCCCTGGGCATCGCCAACGCCCTGCTGCGGGGGCGCAGTGATGGGCCTTTCCAGATCGCCGTGGTGGCCGCCAAGACCCCCGACTCCGATCGCGACGTGCTCGCTGTCCTGGATGAGGGTCGGCTGGCACCGGGCCGGGTCTATCTGAGCCGCATCAATGACATCCACAACCGGCGCATCTTCTCCCGGGTCGGTGGTGTGGCCCTCGGCGATGCGTACCAGGCCACCATCACCCACGACCTGAACATGAAGGGGCCGTTGCATGTGCCGTTCACCAGCACCGACAGGCACCATTTCGGCACCCGCGATGTGCAGGTCAATGCCCTTGCCAGCCGCATGGTCGACTCCTCCCTTGACAACGTCGGCACCTACGGGGTGCGGTTCGATGTCGACATGAACCTCAAGGGGAATGGGCCCTACGAGCTGGTGATGAGCCACCCCACCCTGATCGGCGGACAGCCCTTCACGGCCTTCCGCGGCTCGATCCAGATCCAGACAGCTGCCGGTCTGCGGGAGGTGCATGTGGGACTTCGCTCCGGCCAGAGCCTGTCCCTGGGCCAGATCGATCTGGTGCCCGGGGCCGTGAACCCTGTGCGGGTGAGCCTGGTCTACCCGGCCGATGCCACCCCGGGCCACCTGCTGAGTGTGGTGAGTGCCAGCCAGCTCGCCCTCGTTCAGGAGCGCGAGCGGCAGCTGGACCTGGCCCGGGCCAGCGCCACCACCCGGCCAACCCCGCCGCCTGTTGCCCCTCCGTCGGTGACCATCGCCCCCCAACCCGGGCCGATCACACCGATGCCGAGGGCTGGCACCGGACCGCTGCTGCCGCCGCCCCAGATCCTGCGGCCGGCGCCGGCTCCCGGTTGGCTGAACCCACCGCCACCACCACCAGCCTCTTCCAACCGCAGCGTTCTGGCCCCCTCACCCCTGGTGTCCCCGATGCGCAGCCGCTCGGGATCCGCCGGTACGGGGGGGACGCTGGTGGACCGCTATCGCGATGCGGTGGAGGCCCAGCAACAGTTCCTGCGGGACCAACGGGGACCCTGATCCGAAGCCCCATGCCAGCGAACCCAGCGCCGATGGATGGCTGCCGTGGCTGAACAATCGAACGAGGCCAGACAGCGGATCAGCCTTGACCTCAACCGCGAACTGGTGACCCACCTCGATGGTCTGCGGCGGGAGTGGGGCCTCCGCAGCCGGGGCGATGTGCTGGAGAGGCTGCTCGACGATCTGTTCGGCACCGACGAGGAAGAGGATGGTGATGGGCTCTCGCCCCCGTCGGGAGAGGTCGTGGGTCACAGGGAGGACGACCACGGCTTCGACGAGCAGGGCGCCCTGGTGCTGGTGGGTCGCGGGGCCATGGACACCCTCCAGGCGGAATTCGAATGGGAGGCCCCGACGGAGGATCCTCCCCGGCCGGCATCCGGTGGCGGGGGCATCGACCTGCCTGGCTTTGTGCGTCGCCGCTCCGACGTCATCAAGCGCAGCCTGCGGTCGCCGTCTCCGGCCCGTGCCGCGTCGTTACCGCTGAGTCCCCTGCCGCCCCTTGGCGGCGAATTGGTGCAACAGGCCCTGGAAGAAGCCGGCAACCATTGGCGCGCCCTCTACGGCTCGCCGGCCAACGAGGCGGTGCTGGAGGCGGCGATGGTGTGGCTGGCCCAGGACATCTGGCCCCAGTCGGATCAGAGCGATGGCCGCACCTTCACCTGGTCGGCCGCCTGCCAGGTGATGCAGCCCTTTGCCCCTGGCTGGAGTGACGGGCCACCGACCTTCGAGCGGGTGATGGTCACCGCCGGTGTGCTGGAAGACCCCTTCAGCGGCCAGACCCTCACCCTGCGCATTCCGACGTTGATCCGTCGCTTCGTGCACCGTTTCCGTCGCCGTCGCCGCGGCACCTCCTTCCAGACCCTGGAGCACACCATGACCCTTCACGGCGCACTGCGGCTGCTGCAGCTGCCCACCGACCCCGGCCAGCGGCTCACCCTGGCCCAGATCCGGGAGGCCTACCGGGACATGGCCCAGAGCCACCATCCCGACGCCGGGGGATCCCTCGAGGCGATGCGCCGGCTCAATGAGGCCTACCAGCTGCTGAAGGAGCTGTACCGACAGGGAGCGTCTGCGGACCGCTGACGCTCCAGACCATGTGGGCCAACCACCCGGGCTTCTGTCTCATGCGACACATCCTAGTCTTGATAAAGGTCTGACAGCAAGACCAGTCCAAGACCATTGAGAGCGATCACTCGCGAGCTGCACTGACCATCCAGTCCCATCGAACAGAGCTGGGACTAGCAATGGGTCCAGTCTCGAGACGCAGACACGTTCTCTGATACAGCGATTTTTCATCGATTTGACTTGTCGCGGGTGAAGTCCTCAGCTCCATCGCCTGACTAACCGTTGGAATGGCGCGATGAGGACTTGCCATGCCGATCCATCGTTGTCCACGAATTGGACAGCATCCGGGACAGGAGTCTCAGACTGGGTTCCCAAGCTTTGCGTATCTGTCTTTGACACAGATACGCGGCTTCAGCCGAGCTGGGTGTCGGCCGCCGCGACCGGAATCCGCTCAAAGGGCCCCAGGGGGAGGAGCATCCACGGGAGTGGTGGCGCAAAGGGTCTTCCATGGCCAGTGACAAGTATCTCTCCTGTCGTGGCTGGGTTCCAGAAGTGGACCCACCTCTGGACCCAGCCGGGACCAATGCGCTGACTCAAGTGGGCCAGCCGTCGTCGCCGCGCGACCGGGCGACCACTCCGCCCGATCGGAATGTTGAACGGTCCCAGGGAGTACCAGGCAAAGGACCGCCAAAGGGTTCGCAGGTACACAGCCCTGGTCTCATCTCAGGACCTGTCGCTGGTCCCAGCTGAGACATCTGGCACTGCTCCAGTCGCTTCACATGGAGGCTCCACGGCCACCACGATGAGCCGAACGCAACCTCGGATGCAGCCATGAAAAATCCCCGTCACAAGCGTGACGGGGAGAACGGCCCATACATGCTGGAGGCATTGAGCAGGTGTCTCAGCCTAGACTTAATACGGGTCCAGGGAGGAGACTGGACTGAGACGAATGATCGGATCAGGTGGAGGTCTGCAGGCCCTGGATCAGGTAGTCAAAGTACGGACCGGCCAGGGTGGCCTCCTCGCCGCCCAGCAGCACCAGGGCCGCCTCCTTGAGGGTGCGCATCGCCTCCACCATGCCCGGCAGGGGCACACCCAGGCTGTTGTACATCTCCCGGGCGCCCACCACACCGATCTGCTGGATCAGCTCGGTGCTGCCGGCCAGGATTCCGTAGGTGACCAGCCGCAGATACCAGCTGTAGTCACGCAGGCACTGGGCCCGTTGCTTCTGCCCGAAGGCATTGCCGCCGGGGGCCACGTAGTCCGGCTTGCGCAGGAACAGCTGCTTGGAGGCCTCGGCGATGATCTTCTTCTCGTTGTCGGTCAGCACTCGGACGACGCTGAGCCGGCGGGCTCCCCCACTGAGGAACTCCACCATCGCGCGCAGCTCGCCGCCCGTGGGATAGCGGAGCTGATCATCGGCCTGGAGGATCAGATCGCGAACGACGCTCATAGCAGCGACCACAGTCCGGCGAATCCTATCGAGATCAGGCCCCCAGCCCGGTCTTCGGGCGCAAGGTGTAACGCCCCTTTGCACGACCCCCGATAGGGTCGCAGCAGTGGTGCGGATCGCACATGGCCTCGGTGGGCGAAAAGCTGCAGTTGGAGATCACGGATCTGGGCCATGACGGCCAGGGGGTGGGGCGCCACGACGGCCAGGTGGTGTTCGTCAGCGGCGCCTTACCCGGTGACACGGTGCAGGTGCGCCTCCAGGCCATGGCCCGGCGCCACCTGGTGGGGCAGCTGCAACGCGTGATCACGCCCTCTCCCCAGCGCCGGCGCGCCCCCTGCATCCTCGCCGACAACTGCGGCGGCTGCAGCCTGCAACCCCTCGAGGACGCCGCCGAGGCGGAGTGGAAGCAGCGCAGCCTGGAGCAGACCCTGCAGCGCATCGGCGGCCTGAGCGCACCGGTGCGGCCCCTGCTGGCGGCCGACCCCACCCTCGGGTATCGCAACCGGGCCCTGGTTCCGCTGGAGCGCAGTGCCGACGGCACCCTGCGGGCCGGCTACTACCGGCGCGGGTCCCATCGGATCGTCAACATGGCCCGCTGCCCGGTGCTCGACCCCCGCATCGACGCCATGATCGCGCCGCTCAAGGCCGATCTGGAGGCCAGCGACTGGCCGATCGACCGCCACGGCGGCGACCCCGACGCGGACGAGACCCCGGGCCTGCGCCATCTCGGCCTGCGGGTCGGCGTGGGCACCGGCGAGCTGCTCCTCACCCTGATCAGCAGCCATGACGACCTGCCCGGCCTTGAGGACCTGGCCGACGCCTGGCGGCAGCGCTGGCCCGAGCTGGTGGGCGTCTGCCTCAACCTCCAACCCATGCCCACCAATCGGCTGATGGGGGACGAGACCCGGGCGATCCGCGGCCGGGACTGGCTGAACGAAAGCTTCTCCGGCCTGCGCTTCCGCATCGCCGCCGACACCTTCTTCCAGGTCAACACCCGCCAGGCCGAAAGGCTGGTGCCCCACCTGATGGAGGCCCTTGGCCCCGGGCCGGGCGATGCCTCCCTGCTGGACGCCTACTGCGGCATCGGCACCTACAGCCTGCCCCTGGCCGCCGCCGGCTGGCACGTGACCGGGCTGGAACTGCATCCCCGCGCCGTGGCCATGGCCCGGCTCAACGCCGCCGCCAATGAACTGGAGGGTCGGGCGCAATTTGAGCAGGCCGACGTGCCCCTGGTGCTGGAGGAGCGGCTGCAGGGCATGCAGGCCCTGGTGCTGGATCCACCCCGCAAGGGGCTGAGCCCGGCCGCGACGGCAGCGATCCTGGCGGCTCCACCCAGCCGCATCGCCTACGTGAGCTGCGATCCGGCCGCCCTGGCCCGCGACCTGGCCCAGCTGTGTGCCTCCGGTGTCTACCGGCTGAACTGGGTGCAGCCCATCGACTTCTTCCCCAACACCAGCCATGTGGAGGCCCTGGCGGCCCTGGAACGCCGCTAGCGCCGCTGCTCGGCGCCGAACTGTCGCTCCAGGGCTTCGCGCACCCGGCCATGGGCCGCTTCCACCTCCTCGTCGGTGAGGGTGCGGACGCTGTCGCGGTAGCGCAACCGGAAGGCCTGGCTGCAGCGGCCCGCCTCCAGCTGGGCGCCTTCGTAGCGATCAACCAGTTCGGCCTGCTCCAGCAGCGGCTTGCCCGCCTTGCGGATCGCCGCCAGCAGGGCGGCAGCGCTGGTGTCGGTGGGAACGACAAGGGCCAGGTCGCGCTCCGAGGCCGGCACGGTGGCGAAGGGGCGGAAGGCCGGCTGCCAGCAGTTGCGGCGGGTGCCGGCGCTGAGCAGGGGCTCCAGCTCCAGCTGGAAGACGTAGGTGGCCGCGGGCAGGTCGAGGGCGTCGGCCTCGGCCGGGTGGAGCTGGCCGAACCAGCCGGCGGGCTTGCCCTCCACCACCAGCTGGGCGGCACGGCCTGGGTGCAGCAGGGGGGCATCGGTCAGGGGGCGGTCCTCCAGGGGCAGGCGCAGCGGTTCCAGACCGGCCTGCAGCACGCCGCGGGCCTGGAAATAGTCGGGAGGGGCGGGCTTGCCGGAACTGCGCCAGCGTTCGGCGCGGCGCTCCCCGGCGATCACCCCCACCAGCAGGGTGCGTTCCCCATGGCGCTCCTCACCGCTGGCTGCGCCGCCGGGGAACACGCGGCCGAT
>NZ_JAGQBG010000105.1 GCF_024345515.1 Cyanobium sp. N5-Cardenillas | reverse complement strand
CCCCGGTTCGACACGACGGCATCACGGGAAGAGCCCATCGAAATCGCCCCCGGTGTGTGGTGGGTCGGGGTGCGTCTGGCGAATGACCATTTCCAGTGCCATACCTATTTCATCGCCAACGGTTCGGATGGCGTGCTGATCGATCCGGGTTCGCCGCTCACCATTGAAGGCACCTTGGCCAAGCTTCGCGCCATCACCGATCTGGGCGCCATCCGCTGGCTGGTCTGTCACCACTCCGACCCCGACATCTGCGCCGCCCTGCCAAAGCTGGGCGAGGTGCTGACCCACCCCGACGCGCAGGTGGTGACGGAGTGGCGTGCCCATGCCCTGATCCGCCACTACGGCCATGGCTTCCCCACCTACCTGGTGGAGCAGCACGACTGGTGCCTTCCGCTGCAGGGGGATCGGCGGCTGGAATTCCAGCTGACGCCGTATCTGCACTTCCCGGGGGCCATGGTGTCCTTCGACACCACCAGCCGCACACTCTTCTCTTCGGATCTGTTCGGGGGCTTCGTCCCCGACAGCAGCGTGCTGGAGTCGGCCGATGCGGCCTACATCATCGAGAACGCCCGGCCCTTCCACCAGCACTACATGCCGAGCCGGGAGCTGTTGAGTGCCGGCCTGGCCCGCATCCGCTCCCGCTGGCCCCGGATCGAGCGCATCGCCCCCCAGCACGGCCACATCGTTGCCGCCGCCATCGTCGATGACGTGTTCAGCGCCCTGGGTGCCATGGACTGCGGCGTCTATTGCCTGGCAGACGCCGACCTGGACCTCAAAAGGCTTCTGCGCATCGCCGAAGCGCGGCGGCAGTTGAACGATGCCCTGATCCACCAGAGCAGCCCCCTGGGGATGGTCCGGGCCATCGGCAACATCCTCGAATCCACCGACCAGGCCAGCGCCTGCGAACTGTCCGTGGAGCTGCCCGTCGATGGCTGGACCACCTGGTGCGCCGATGACATCCATCCCCAGCGAAGGGCAGCCCATCCCGGCTGGCACCACATCTGCCTGCTCGGCCAGCCCGCCATGGTGCTGGCCATCCGGGGCCAGTGCGCCGCCGAGTCGTTCGATCCCGACACGGAACGGATGGTGCGTGAGTTCGCCGAGTCGATGCGCCCCTGGGTGGAGCATCTGCTCGAGGATCAGCGCCACGCCCACGAGTTGGCCGCCCTCAACACCGCCGCCCTCTGCGATCCACTCACGGGCCTGGCCAACCGTCGAGCCCTGGAGGAGGCGAAGCTGCCGGCCAGCTACTCCCTGGTCGAACTCGATCTCGACCATTTCAAGCAGGTCAACGACAGCTTCGGCCACGACGCTGGCGACCGGGTGCTCAAGCAGGTGGGCCGCGTCCTGAGGGAGTCGGTGCGGGAGCAGGACCAGACCTTCCGGCTCGGCGGCGAGGAGTTTCTGGTGCTGCTGCCGGAGGCCGACCAGGCCACGGCCCTGATGGTGGCCGAACGGATCCGGCTTTCGATCCACCAGCTCGATCTCGCCGGTGCGGCCCCCGAAGGACGCCTCACCGTCAGCCTGGGGGTGAGCACCAAGTCGGCCCAGTTCAGCACCGATTTCTCCCATCAGATGGAGCTGGCCGACCAGGCCCTCTACGCCGCCAAAGGGGACGGCCGCGACCGGGTGCGCGCCGCCGAAGCCATCTCCCTGAGCAGCCGCTAGGCCGTAACCGCCCCCGGCGGGGAGTACCCTCCAGTCCTGGACTGCCATCGGTGGCAACCAGGGATCCCGGTGCTTCACCCCCCCGGTGATCGAGACGATCGTCCTTTCCGGGAGTTGGCGCCTGGCGCCGTGATGGATTCGCAGGCTGCCCGTTCCTTCCTTCGCGACGACCGGTCGGACGCCCGCAGGAAGGCGGCGAGCCTGCGTATCACCGGCACCGATGTGAGCGGCGAGGCCTCCGGGGCCAGCTGCGTGATCACCACCGACAGCGAGGGCAGGCGCCTGGCGCGCCAGTCGAGCCACGTGCAGTCGATCGAGCTCCGCACCTACGTCTTCCTGGATTCGCTCCAGCCCCAGCTGGCGTCCTACATGGGCACGGTGTCCCATGGCTTCCTGCCGATTCCCGGCGATGCCTGCCTGTGGCTGGAGGTCTCCCCGGGGATGGCGGTGCACCGGGTCACCGACATCGCCCTCAAGGCCAGCACGGTGCGGCTCGGCCAGATGGTGGTGGAGCGGGCCTTCGGCTCCCTGGCCCTCTACCACCGGGACCAGAGCAATGTGCTCCACTCCGGCGACGTGGTGCTGGAGGCCATCGGCAGCCGGGTGGAGCTGCGCAGTCGCTGTGAGGTGACCTGGACCGAGATCATCCGGGCGATCACCCCCGACCATGCCGTACTGATCAACCGCCAGAACCGCCGCGGTTCGATGATCCAGGCCGGCATGAGCATGTTCATCCTCGAGACCGAACCGGCCGGCTACGTGCTGATCGCCGCCAATGAGGCGGAGAAGGGCTCCAACATCACCGTGGTCGACGTCAAGGCCGTCGGTGCCTTCGGCCGCCTCACCCTGGCGGGCAAGGAGGGCGATGTGGAGGAGGCCGCCGCCGCCGCCATGCGCGCCGTGGCCCAGATCAACGCCGGCGCCCGCGGCTAGCGCTCAGCCGAGGCCCAGCAGACGCTTCAGCCCCGGGGCCATGGCCCGGGCCGCCTTGCCCCGGCTGCCCAGACGGCTCTTGAGGTGCTCCCCCATGGCGGCATAGCTGCAACCGGCTTCGCGCACATGGAAGATCGGGTCGTAGCCGCCGCCATGGCCGGACGGTTCCCGCAGGATCAGGCCCCGGCAGAGGCCCTCCGATTCCAGGACCACCTCACCGGCGGGGTCGGCCAGGGCCATCGCGCTCACGAAGGTGCCGCCGCGGTAGAGGGAATCGCCGAGCTCGTGCAGCAGCCGGTGGATCTTCTCGTGGTCGGTGGGGGCATAGCGGGCCGAATGCAAACCCGGGCGGCCATCGAGGGCATCCACCTCCAGACCCGAATCATCAGCCAGCGACCAGCAACCCGTGAGGGAGGCCACGGTGGTGGCCTTCAGGCGCGCGTTCTCCGCATAGGTGAGGCCCGTCTCCTCGATCTCCAGGCCCTTGGGCTGCTGCCTCACCTCCAGACCCACCTCCGGACCCACCCCCTCGAGCATGGCCGTGATTTCGGCCACCTTGTGGGGGTTGCCGCTGGCGATCACCAGCACCGGGCGGGAAGGGGAGAGGGACAAACCGGGCCCACGGGGGGCCCCATTTTGGTGCAGCGGGGTCGGGCGGTCGCGGAAGGGGTGGGGCAGGACGGGTTGAACATTCCACCCCCGGAGAACTCCAGGGTTCCTGCCCCGGGCGGACGATAGGGAATTCGCCACCGATCGGACGAAACGGCGGACAACATTGCGCGACCGGTGACGGTCGCCAGCCGGAATCGCCCCTAGGTTGCCTCCACCCTTTGGGCCCCGGAGGGCAATGCAGTCGAGCCTGGTCCTACAGAACCTGCTCTCCGCGCCGGTGCTGTTCTTCTTCCTGGGCATCCTCGGTGTGCTGGTCGGCTCCGACCTGGAGATCCCCTCACCGCTGCCGAAGCTCTTCTCCCTTTACCTGCTGCTGGCGATCGGCTTCAAGGGGGGCATGGAACTGGCCCACAGCGGCCTCGGTCCCCAGGTGCTGCTGACGATCGGGGCGGCGGTGCTGATGTCGCTGCTGGTGCCCCTGACGAGCTTCCTGCTGCTGCGCTTGCGGCTGGATGGCTACAACGCCGCCGCCATCGCCGCCTCCTACGGCTCGATCAGTGCCGTCACCTTCATCACCGCCGAGAGCTTCCTCAATGTTCTCGAAGTGAACTTCGACGGTTTCATGGTGGCGGCCCTCGCCCTGATGGAATCGCCGGCGATCGTGGTCGGGGTGATCCTGGCCAAACTCGCGGCCCCCGCAGACGATGCCGACGCCCCAGGGGACCACGACAACGACGGCGATCAGGAGCATGGGGCGGGCAGTCTGCGCTGGCGGGAAGTTCTGCAGGAGGCCTTTCTCAACGGTTCCGTGTACCTGTTGATCGGCAGCCTGGTGATCGGGTATGTGGTGGCCGCCTTCAGCCCCGCGGGGCTGGAGAAGATGGATCCCTTCACCGAAAAACTGTTCTACGGAGCCCTCTGTTTCTTCCTGCTCGACATGGGCATCGTGGCGGCGCAGCGGCTGCGGGACCTGCGCCAGACGGGGGCCTTCCTGATCGGCTTCTCCCTGCTGGCCCCCCCCGTGCACGCCCTGGTGGGGCTGCTGGTGAGCGCCCTGCTGGGCCTGAGCCAGGGCAACACCCTGCTGTTCATGGTGCTCTGCGCCAGCGCCTCCTACATCGCCGTGCCGGCGGCGATGCGCATGACCGTTCCGCAGGCGAACCCGAGCCTTTACATCTCCACGGCCCTGGGCCTCACCTTCCCCTTCAATGTGGTGGTAGGGATTCCCCTCTACATGGCGCTGACCCGACACTTCATCCCCGTCGGCTGAGCGCAGGCCGTCTGCCTTCCCCTCGCCGAACCTTCGCCCCGACACCATGAAGCGAATCGATCTGTTTCTCAGCGAACGGGAGTTGAACCGGGTCTGCAAGGCCATCACCGCGGCCGGGGCCAAGGGCTATTCGGTGATGCGGCATGTCACGGGCATGGGGCCGTCCGGGGAGATCTCGGAGGGGATGGATTTCAGCGGGCTGGGGGCCAATGCCCACGTGATCGTGTTCGTGGAGGACGCCGTGCTGGCGGCCGTGAGCAAAGCCCTGAAGCCCCTGCTGAAGCGCTATGGCGGGGTGGGCTTCGTCTCGAGCGCCGACCCCCTCTGAACCGGTCAGGCGGAGCCGCAGCGGCCCCGGTGGCGGCAGCGATCAAGCAAAGCTTGCTTTTTGTGTTGCACTGATCAGCTGCCCTTATCAGCCAATCGCGAAACCTTGATGGCCGCCGGGCTGCCAATCGCTTGACGGAGGGTTTGACGGAGGAGCAAGGTTGCACACGAACATTCCACCCCCCTCCTCCAGGAGCAGGTAATGGCAAACGAAACCATGGGCATCGCCCTCGGCATGATCGAGACACGCGGTCTGGTGCCCGCCATCGAAGCGGCTGACGCCATGACCAAAGCCGCCGAAGTGCGCCTCATTGGTCGCGAATTCGTCGGAGGCGGCTACGTGACCGTCCTGGTGCGGGGTGAAACCGGTGCCGTCAACGCCGCCGTCCGTGCCGGCGCCGACGCCTGCGAGCGTGTGGGCGACGGCCTGGTGGCCGCCCACATCATCGCCCGACCCCACCGTGAAGTGGAGCCGGCGCTGAACAGCAGCTTCGGCCTGGGATCGAAGGACTGAGCGGTCAAGGCGACCCTCTGATTTTTCATCCGAACCCATCCGAACAATCCCATGAGCAAGAAGTACGACGCCGGGGTCAAGGAGTACCGCGACACTTACTGGACTCCCGATTACGTCCCCCTCGACACCGACCTGCTGGCCTGCTTCAAGTGCACCGGCCAGGAAGGTGTGCCCAAGGAAGAAGTGGCTGCCGCCGTGGCCGCCGAGTCCTCCACCGGCACCTGGTCCACCGTGTGGTCCGAGCTCCTCACCGATCTCGACTTCTACAAGGGCCGCTGCTACCGCATCGAAGACGTCCCTGGTGACAAGGAGTCGTTCTATGCCTTCATCGCCTACCCCCTCGACCTGTTCGAGGAAGGCTCGGTGACCAACGTGCTCACCTCCCTGGTGGGCAACGTGTTCGGCTTCAAGGCCCTGCGTCACCTGCGTCTGGAAGACATCCGCTTCCCGATGGCCTTCATCAAGACCTGCCCCGGCCCGCCGAACGGCATCTGCGTCGAACGCGACCGGATGAACAAGTACGGCCGTCCCCTGCTGGGTTGCACCATCAAGCCGAAGCTCGGCCTCTCCGGCAAGAACTACGGCCGGGTGGTCTACGAATGCCTCCGCGGTGGCCTCGACTTCACCAAGGACGACGAGAACATCAACTCCCAGCCCTTCCAGCGCTGGCAGAACCGTTTCGAGTTCGTGGCCGAAGCCGTCCAGCTCGCCCAGGAAGAAACCGGCGAGAAGAAGGGGCACTACCTCAACTGCACCGCCGCCACTCCTGAGGAGATGTACGAGCGGGCCGAGTTCGCCAAGGAACTCGGGCAGCCGATCATCATGCACGACTACATCACCGGTGGCTTTACGGCCAACACCGGTCTGTCGAAGTGGTGCCGCAAGAACGGCATGCTGCTGCACATTCACCGCGCCATGCACGCGGTGATCGACCGCCATCCCAAGCACGGCATCCACTTCCGGGTGCTGGCCAAGTGCCTGCGCCTCTCCGGTGGCGACCAGCTGCACACCGGCACCGTGGTGGGCAAGCTCGAGGGTGACCGCCAGACCACCCTGGGCTTCATCGACCAGCTGCGCGAATCCTTCATCCCCGAAGACCGCACCCGCGGCAACTTCTTCGACCAGGACTGGGGTTCGATGCCCGGCGTCTTCGCCGTGGCCTCCGGCGGCATCCACGTGTGGCACATGCCCGCCCTGGTCGCCATCTTCGGCGACGACTCCGTTCTCCAGTTCGGTGGTGGCACCCACGGTCACCCCTGGGGCTCGGCCGCCGGCGCCGCCGCCAACCGGGTGGCCCTGGAAGCCTGCGTCAAGGCCCGCAACGCCGGCCGTGAGATCGAGAAGGAAGGCCGCGACATCCTCATGGAAGCCGCCAAGCACAGCCCCGAGTTGGCCATCGCCCTCGAGACCTGGAAGGAAATCAAGTTCGAGTTCGACACCGTCGACAAACTCGACGTCGGCTGAGCCGACACCCGGCCCTCCGCCTTGCCGCCGCTGACCGCTGGTTCAACCACCGGAGGTCAGCGTGGCTGGGCTTCCCATCCCATTCCCCTCAAGGATCCCCATGCCCTTCAAGAGCACCGTGGGTGACTATCAAACAGTCGCCACCCTCGAGACCTTCGGCTTCCTCCCGCCGATGACCCAGGACGAGATCTACGACCAGATCGCCTACATCATTGCCCAGGGCTGGAGCCCCCTGGTCGAGCACGTCCACCCCAGCCGCTCCATGGCCACCTACTGGTCGTACTGGAAGCTGCCCTTCTTCGGTGAGAAGGATCTCGGGGTGATCGTGAACGAACTGGAGTCCTGCCACCGGGCCTATCCGGACCATCACGTGCGCCTCGTCGGCTACGACGCCTACACCCAGAGTCAGGGTGCCTGCTTCGTTGTGTTCGAAGGCCGCTGATCCAGCGGTTCCAGCGGATCCCGGCCGGCGGTCGGGATCCATCACTTTTGATCATCCATTCACGGGGCGGACATGGCCAGGACCAGCAGTCGGGAAGCAGCTCTGGAGCGCCGCAAGGCCCTCACCAACGGCGGCAAGAAAGCCTCCACCCAGTTCATGTCCTCCCCGGGCAGGGTGCGCACCGCCGCTGACGCCCAGCGCAGCCGCACCGAGGCGGTGACGCTTGCCCCGTCCGCAGCAGCCCCGGCCCCCTCCCCCCAGCGCCCCGCCCCCGCAGCGCGTCGTGGCGGTGCTTCCACCCTGAACTCCTCCTCCGGCACCGGCCATCGCAGCAACGCCAAGCCGTTGGCGAACCCCAGCCGGAACCTGGTGCTGGAGCGCCGAGAAGCCCTATCCCGCCGCGGCAAGCGCGCCGACACCTCCAGCGACCGCACCCGTCAGGAGGTGATGCGCGCCGCCAAGGCCAGCGCCGCCACCGCCACCCCTGCCGCAGCCAGCACCAGCGATCGCCCCTGCGGTTGCAAGGACGCCAAGGCGGCCGCAGCCGCCAGCAGCAGCAGCAGCAGCAGTTCCGCCGGCCTCGGGGCCTCCCTGGCCAACCGGAATTCCCGGAACGGCGAGCGCCGCGGCACCGCCAAGCGCACCGCCCAGCACAACCCCAGCCGGGCCATCGTCATGGCCCGCCGCGAGGCCCTCTCCAAGCGGGGCAAATCCGCCAGTGCCCCCACCAGCGCCGTGGCCGCCTCGGTGGCGCGCCAGTCGAACCCCGACATGAGCAGCCGCGAGCTGGCCCAGAAGGTGCGCGAACTCAAGTGCAAGGTGGGCTCCGCCGGCAGCTCCCGCAGCGGTGGCTCCCGTCCCTCCGGCCCCCGCCGCGGCCAGGCCAAGATCGATGCCGCCGCCGATGCCCACTGGAAGGTTGGCGTGAGTGAGACGGTCCGGGGCCAGGTGGTCACCGGCACCCAGGCCAACCGCTCCCTCAAGACCACCGGCAACGAGGCCAGCACCTGCCGCCCCGTCACCGGCACCGAGTACCTGGGCGCCGAGATCTTCCGCACCTTCTGCCAGAGCGATCCCACCCCCCTGCAGCCCGCCAAGGTGCGGGTGAGCGCCACCACCCATGGCAACCGGGTCACGGGCAATGAAGTGGGTCGCTCCGAGAAGGTCACCGGCGACGAGCCCGGCACCTGCAAGAACGTCACCGGCACCGAATACATCTCCGCCAACCAGAGCGCCGCCTGGTGCGGCACCACCAGCCCCTCTCCCCGCAAGGTGGGCCTCACCCGCACCGCCGCTGGCCGGCCGGTCTCCGGGGTGATCGTGGAGCGCTCCGAGCGGGTCACCGGCAACGAGCCCGGCGCCAATCGCCAGCTCACCGGCACCCAATACGTGGGTGACCAGTCCGAGGTGCCCGGCCGCGCCCCCGCCAAGGTCAGCAGCCTGCACACCCTGCGGGGCACCGGCATCACCGGCACCCACGTGGGCCGCAGCGAGCACGTCACCGGTGATGAGCCGGGCTCCTGCCGCCTGGTCACCGGCGACGAATACATCGGCACCCAGCAGTTCGAACAGTTCTGCGGCACCAAGCCGGCACCGGAAGCCGCCAAGGTGGGTTTCAGCGTCACCAACAAGGCGATGGTGGTGAGCGGCACCCGCACGGGCCGCTCCGAGAAGGTCACCGGCGATGAGCCCGGCACCTGCAAGGCCGTCACCGGCACCCCCTACGCCGGCATGGAGCAGGCCGGCACCTGGTGCTCCTCCGACCGGGTGGCCGAGATCCGCCAGCGCACCCCCGCCCGCATGGGCACCGTGATGACCGGCCTTCAGCCCGGCATCGGCGGCGTCATGACCGGCGCCGAGCGCGGTGCCTGCGAGGACATCACCGGCACCCCCTACATCGGCGGCAACCAGCTGGCCGAGGCCTGCGGCGCCGCCACCAGCCACGACGCCGACTTCCCCCAGCCCCTCACCGATCAGCCCTGGCAGCAGTTCAGCGTCCAGTCGCCGGCCCGCGCCGCCCAGAGCTCCCGCCAGCGTCCGGGTGGCGTCACCGGCAACAGTTACGAGCAGGGCAACCGCATCACCGGCCCCTTCGACATGGCCGCCGACAAGGTGACCGGCACCGAACAGTTCCGCTTCGACCGTCCCGCCCAGGATCGGGTGCGCCTGCGCCAGCCGGCGGCGGCAGCTCCGGTGACTGTCGATGAGGACGCCCGCCCCACCTCCCGGGTCACCGGCGAAGGCATCTCCGCCGGCCTGAACATCACCGGCGATGACTGGGATCGGGGCAAGCACGTGACCGGCACCGAAGGGGCCTCGGCCCGTCGCCGCAACCCCAGCCGGGTCGGACCGATGTCGGCCATGCCCGGCTTCCAGAACAAGCGCAACGAGACCCTGCCCGAGCCCACCAACAAGATCACCGGATCCAGCGGCAGCACCAACTCCGGTTCCCTGATCACGGTCTCCGGCGGAGCCCGCGGCTGATCCCCGATGCCCCGCCGTCCGGCCCCCACGATCCGTCCCCTTGCCCCCAGCGCACCCCGACGCCGGACCGATGCTCCCGGTGGCGCCGATCTCTCCCGGCGCCTGGCGGCCGTGCGGCTCGGCCAGGCGGCGTCCAGCCTCCATCCGCTGACGGACAGCGTCGCCAACGCGGCCCTCGAGGGCTACGACCGCGGTGTCAAGGAGGCCTTCGATCGGATCGTGCCCGTGCTCAAGCGCCTGTCGGCCCTGCAGCACGAGGATGACTTCGTCGAGCGTGCCCAGGCCCTGGCCCAGGCCGAGCTCGGCTTCAGCCTGCCCCTGCCGATCCTGGAGAAGGCCTGGGTCAGCCAGCTCGACATGCGCAGCCTGTTCGCCTGGTGCGTCTTCGAAACCTACGAACAGACCAGCGACGGCTTCTTCCGCGAGGATCCCCTGCACGGCCAGCCCGGCAGCGCCGCCGCCGAGGAATTCAACGCCTTCCTGCTCTCCTGCGGCTTCCACCTGCTGGATGCCACCCCCTGCGCCGACGGTCGCCTGGCCCATGCCATCGCCTTCGCCCTGCGGCTGCCCTTCAGCTCGGTGCGCCGCCGCCCCCATGCCGGTGCCCTGTTCGATGTGGAGAACACGGTCAACCGCTGGGTCAAGACCGAACACCGCCGCTACCGGGAGGGCGTTCCCAACCCCGCCCACGACGACACCCGTTACCTGAAGGTGGTGCTCTACCACTTCAGTTCCCGTGACCCCTCCCACGAGGGCTGCGCCGCCCACGGCAGTGACGACGCCCTGGCCGCCAGCT
>NZ_JAGQBG010000104.1 GCF_024345515.1 Cyanobium sp. N5-Cardenillas | reverse complement strand
ATCGCCTGCAACTCCTCCAGGATCGAAGCCAGCAGCTGCTGGGTGGCTGTGGAGGGGGAGTTGAGCACCTCCACCGTCACCTCCTTGATGCGCAGCACGTCGCGGGCGAAACGGGCCACCTCGTGGGGGTGGAAGACGAGGGGCTCCTTCTGATCGCTGCGGTACTCGGGATTGAGTTTGCGGGGGTTGAAGGGGGGGTTGAGGTTGCGGGGATCGGTGTTGGTGTAGCGATACACCGAGGCACGGGATCGGTTCAGGGAACGCTGCACCTCGTCTATGCCGATGAGGGTTTCGGCATCGGCGCCGGGCTCAGCCTGCAGGGTCTGGGGCGGCGACGGAGCCTCTGAGCGCTCCACCGAAGCAGCCAGGGCCCCCGTAGCAGTGGGGCCGCCCACGGGTGAACCGGCCTGGGCAGGGTGAGCGAGCATTGAGACTGGTGTTGGACACACTGGACTAGCGGCTGACCATAGCAGAGTTTTTTGCCTGCGGCTGACCCCGCACCACGGGAAAGGCCGTTGCGGCGACTCACTCTTCGCCCCCTGCGCTGCCTGGCTCCGTGGGCCTGCGGTGATAGCGTCCAGCGCCGATCCGGACTTTCTCCATGCGCGTCTCCCGCCTGATGCTGGTGACGCTTCGGGACGACCCGGCCGAAGCGGAGATCACCTCCCACAAGCTGCTGCTACGGGCGGGCTACATGCGGCGGCTGGCGCCTGGAATCTTCGCCTACCTGCCCCTGCTGTGGCGGGTGCTCCAGAAGGTCTCCGCCATCGTTCGTGAGGAGATGGCGGCCATCGACGCCCTCGAAACCCTGCTGCCCCAGCTCCAGCCGGCCGAGCTCTGGCGACGCAGCGGCCGCTGGGACGGCTACACCGCCGGGGAGGGGATCATGTTCCACCTGGTCGATCGCCAGGATCGCTCCCTGGGGCTCGGCCCCACCCATGAGGAGGTGGTCACCGAGCTGGCGGCCGACCTGCTGCGCTCCTACCGGCAGCTGCCGGTCTGCCTCTATCAGATCCAGACCAAGTTCCGCGATGAGATCCGGCCCCGTTTCGGCCTGATGCGCGGTCGCGAATTCATCATGAAGGACGCCTATTCCTTCCATGCCGATGAGGCCTGCCTGCGGCGCACCTATGCCGCCATGGACGGCGCCTACCGGCGCATCTTCGAACGCTGCGGCCTGCGGGCCGTGGCGGTGGAGGCCGACAGCGGCGCCATCGGCGGCTCCGCCAGCCAGGAGTTCATGGTCACCGCCGAGGCCGGCGAGGACCTGATCCTGGCCAGTCCCGATGGCCGCTATGCGGCCAACCAGGAGCGGGCCGTCTCGCTTCCGGCTGTGCCGGTCCCCATGGAGGCCGGCGCCTGCCGGTCCCTGGCCACGCCCGCCCAGAAGAGCATCGAGGAGCTCTGCAGCGCCCATGGCTTCGATCCCACCCAGACCCTGAAGGTGCTGCTGCTGCTGGCCCGTTTCGCCGCGGCGCCCCCACGGGGGGTGCTGGTCTGCCTGCGGGGCGACCAGCAGCTCAACGACGTCAAGCTCGCCAACGCCGTGACGGCCCGCTGTCCCGACGCCGGTGCCCTGCTGGAGATCGTGCCCTTGCTGGCCGACCATCTCTGGGACCCCGTGCCCTTCGGCTTCCTGGGCCCCCATCTGGAGGACCAAGCCCTGCGCCAGGGCGAGAAGCGCCCTGCGGCGGCGGCGCCGCTGCTGCGCCTGGCGGACCCCTCCGCCGCCGACCTCGAGGCGTTCGTCTGCGGGGCCAACCGCGTCGACGAGCACCTAGTGGGGGCGCGCTGGGGCGAGCTCTGTCCGGTCCCTGAGGTGGTGGACCTGCGCTCGGCCCAGCCTGGTGACCGCTGCCTCCACGATCCCTCCCAACGGCTGGAGGCGGCCCGGGGCATCGAGGTGGGCCACATCTTCCAGTTGGGCCGGAAGTATTCCGAGGCCCTGGAGGCCCGCTTCACCAACGAGGCCGGCAGCGAGGAGCCCCTGTGGATGGGCTGCTACGGCATCGGCGTCTCCCGCCTGGCCCAGGCCGCCGTGGAGCAGCACCACGATGCCGACGGGATCCGCTGGCCCGTGGCGATCGCCCCCTACACGGTGATCATCGTGATTGCCAGCAGCCAGGATCCGGTGCAGGTGGCCCTGGCGGAGGAGCTCTACGAACGGTTGCGTACGGGTGGGTGCGACGTGCTGCTCGATGACCGCCCCGAACGGGCCGGGGTCAAATTCAAGGACGCCGACCTGATCGGCATCCCCTGGCGGCTGGTGGTGGGTCGCGCCGCCGGCCAGCGCACGGTGGAGCTGGTGGACCGCAGCGGCGACACGGGCAAGCGGGAGCTGGGCGCCGACGCCGCCCTCGACCACCTGCTCGGGCTGCCGGGTGCATCCCCGTAGGATTTCTCCAGACGCCGTTCCTTCCTTGGTCGCCTTTCTGCGCCGCAGCCTGCTCCGTCCCTTTCTGGCCCTCGGCCTGTGTCTCTGTCTCGGACTGAGCGGTTGCAGCCAGGCCACCGCCGGTCTCAGCGGCAACTATGTCGATGACACCGTCAGCGTGGCCCAGACCCTGCTGACCACCATCGCCCTGCCCCAGGAGGACCCGGCCCACCAGGAGGCGGAGCTGCAGGCCCGTCAGCTGATCAACGGCTACACCGCCCTTTACCGGCCCCGCCAGGACATCCACGGCCTGGCTTCCTTCACCACCATGCAGACCGCGGTGAATTCCCTGGCGGCCCACTACGCCGGCTACGCCAACCGCCCCCTGCCCGATGCCCTGCGCAGCCGGCTGGAAAAGGAGCTCAAGAAAGCTGAAGCTTCCGCGGTGCGCGGGGCCTGAACCTTTGACGAAGGGGACCCCGATCTGAGAAGCTCTCCCCTTGTGCTTAGAAGCGGCTACGGGCCGCTGTTTCCTTGGCCAATGTTGTCGTCATCGGTGCGCAATGGGGTGACGAAGGGAAAGGCAAGATCACCGATCTGCTGAGTCGCTCCGCCGATGTCGTGGTCCGCTATCAGGGCGGGGTCAACGCCGGGCACACCATCGTCGTCGAGGACCGTGTCCTCAAGCTCCACCTGATCCCCTCCGGGATCCTCTATCCGGACACCATCTGCCTGATCGGATCGGGCACGGTGGTGGATCCCAAGGTGATGCTGGGCGAGATCGACACCCTGCTGGAGCTGGAGATCGATGTCTCCGGGCTGAAGCTTGCCTCCACGGCCCACGTCACGATGCCGTACCACCGGCTGCTGGATCTGGCGATGGAGCAGCGCCGGGGCGACCGCCGCATCGGCACGACGGGCCGGGGTATCGGCCCCACCTATGCCGACAAATCCCAGCGCAACGGCATCCGGGTGATCGACCTGCTCGATCCCGACTGCCTGCGCGATCGTCTGCTCGGCCCCTTGGCCGAGAAGAACGACCTGCTCGAGAAGGTCTATGGGATCCCCGGCCTGGATGCGGACGCGGTGATCGAGGAGTACGCCGCCTACGGCCGCCGGCTGGCCCCCCACGTGGTGGATTGCACCCGCACCATCCATGAGGCGGCCCGGGCCCGGAAGAACATCCTCTTCGAGGGCGCCCAGGGCACCCTGCTGGATCTCGACCACGGCACCTACCCCTACGTCACCTCCTCCAACCCCGTGTCGGGGGGTGCCTGCATCGGCGCCGGCGTGGGCCCCACCCTGATTGACCGGGTGATCGGTGTGGCCAAGGCCTACACCACCCGGGTGGGTGAAGGACCCTTCCCCACCGAACTGGAGGGCAGCCTCAACGACCACCTCTGCGACCGGGGCGGGGAATTCGGCACCACCACCGGCCGGCGTCGCCGCTGCGGCTGGTTCGATGGGGTCATCGGTCGCTATGCGGTCCAGGTGAATGGCCTCGACTGCCTGGCGATCACCAAGCTCGACGTTCTCGATGAGCTGGACGAGATCCAGGTGTGTGTGGCCTACGAACTCGACGGCCAGCGGATCGACCACTTCCCCAGCAGTTCCGACGAATTCGCCCGCTGCCGTCCGGTCTTCCGGAGCCTGCCGGGCTGGCAGTGCTCCACGGCCGAGTGCCGCGCCCTGGAGGATCTGCCCCCCACCGCCATGGCCTACCTGCGCTTCCTGGCCGAGCTGATGGAGGTGCCGATCGCCATCGTTTCCCTCGGTGCCCAGCGGGACCAGACGATCGTGGTCGAGGACCCGATCCATGGCCCCAAGCGGGCCCTGCTCAGCGTCTGAGCTCAGGCCTGCGCCTCCCCATCCCCCTGTCGCCCCTCCCTTTGACAAGCACCGCCAAGCGCTTCGACGTCGTCGGCATCGGTAACGCCATCGTCGACGTCCTCGTCCAGGCCGATGACGCCTTCCTCGGGGCCCACGGCCTCACCAAGGGCACCATGGCCCTGGTGGACGAGGAACAGGCTGAGCGGCTCTATGCCAGCGTCGGCGCGGGGCTCGAGACCTCCGGCGGTTCGGCGGCCAACACCCTGGCCGGCATCGCCCAGCTGGGTGGCCAGGCGGGCTTCATCGGCCGGGTCAGGGACGACCAGCTCGGGGCGATCTTCGCCCACGACATCCGGGCCGTGGGGGCCAGCTTCGAGACCCCTCCGGCCAGCAGCGGCCCCTCCACCGCCCGCTGCCTGATCCTGGTCACCCCCGATGCCCAGCGCACCATGTGCACCTACCTGGGGGCGTCGGTGGGCCTGGATCCCGCCGACCTCGACCTGGACATGGTGCGCCAGGCCAAGGTGCTGTATCTGGAGGGCTATCTCTGGGACAGTGAGGAGGCCAAGCGCGCCTTCATCGCCGCCGCCGAGGTGATGCGCGCCAGTGGCGGCGAGGTGGCTCTTTCGCTCTCCGATGCCTTCTGCGTCGAGCGCCACCGCCAGAGTTTTCTGGAGCTGGTCGACGGCCACGTCGACGTGCTGTTCGCCAACGAGACGGAGATCACCGCCCTCTACGAGAGCGACAGCTTCGAAGCGGCCGCCGACCAGGTGCGTGGCCGCTGCAAGCTGGCGGCCCTCACCCGCAGCGAGCGGGGCTCCCTGCTGCTCAGCGGCGACACCACCCTGGCGATCGAGCCGTTCCGGCTCGGCCCTCTGGTGGACACCACCGGCGCCGGCGATCTCTACGCCGCCGGCTTCCTTTACGGCCACACCCGCGGCGAGATTCTGGAGCGCTGCGGACAGCTCGGTTCGCTCTGTGCCGGCCAGGTGGTCACCCAGCTGGGCCCCCGTCCCCAGGCCTCCCTGCCGGAGCTGGTGGCCCGCCACCTGGGCTGAGCGGCAGCGGCTCCAGCAACCAGCGCCCATAGGAGCCTGCACTGCTGGCCTGCCAGTGGATCCACTCCGGTGTGTCGTAGCTGTGCAGCTCCAGGAGGCTGCGGCGCAGCGCCTCCAGCTTGCCGGTGCTGGTCTTGAGCAGCAGCTGCACCTCCTCGCTCCGCTCCAGCTGCCCCTGCCAGCGGTAGAGCGACACCACCGGGTGCAGGCTGACGCAGGTCACCAGGCCCCGCTCCAGCAGTGCCAGGGCGAGGGCCTCGGCCCGCTCCCGGTCGGCTTCGGTGGTGAGCACCAGGCTCACGGGGATCGGCTCGGCATCAGGCATGGGGGCCACTCTGGCCCAGGCGTTGCAGCAGTTCCTCCAACGGCAGGGCTTCCGCCTGGCCAGGCTCCGGGGGGCGCTCCAGCAGCAGCAGGCGCAGACCCAGTTCGGCGCAGATCCGGTGCCACTGGGCTTCGTTGGCGCCGCCGGAGCGGCGGCACAGCACCGTTTCGATGCGCCAGTGGCGGCAGAGGGCCCGCTCGATGCGGCCGTCGCCGCTGGGTCGCAGGGGGGCCAGTCGCCCCGGCGGCAGTCCGGCGGCCAGGGCCAGCGCCAGGGCTTCTCCGTGGGGCAGCAGGCGGGCGTGATGCAGGGCCTGCGGCGCCGCCGCCACGGCGTCGCCCAGGCGGCGGGCGCCGATGGCCAGCAGCACACGCTCGCCTGGCCGACAATGGGCGCCCAGGCTGGCCACATCGCCCAGGACCCCGGCGCCGGTGGCGTTGAGATCGGGCCGCTTCAGCCGCAGCAGGGGCTGCCCCTGGGCCGGGCAGGTGAGGGCGAGGGCGGCGCTGATGCGGGTGGCGAAGGGGTGGGTGGCATCGATCACCCAGGTGTACGGCTCGCCCCGGCGTCGGGCCTCGACCAGTTCGGCGGCCACCCCCGCCTCCGGCCCCTGCAACGCGCCGATCGCCCCCACCGCCAGCTCCTGTTGGGGGTGGGCGCCGTAGGCCAGGGCGGCGGCCCGGCTCACCACGGACACCTTCAGATGCCAGCCCCCAGCCAGCAGCTGCTGCGCCAGAGGGGGGCCCTCCCCGGTGCCGGCGATCAGCCAGATCCTGCCGCCGTGGGGAGGATGGTTCAGGATGGTGCCTCCCATCTTTTGGTGACGGCGTGAATCACTGCTTGCTGGAGGTGGAGGTCCTGGAGGCGCCCCAGGTGCGTTACACCCAGGACAGCCAGACGCCGGTGGCCGAAATGGCCGTGCAGATCGAGGGGCTGCGGCCCGATGACCCCCCTGGCCAGCTGAAGGTGGTGGGCTGGGGAAATCTCGCCCAGGACCTCCAGAACAGGGTTCAGGTGGGCCAGCGGCTTGTCCTCGAAGGTCGGCTGCGCATGAACACCGTCACCCGGCAGGACGGGGTCAAGGAGAAGCGGGCCGAGTTCACCCTGGCGCGGCTCCATCCCCTCACACCCAGCGCGGCTGTCCCCCAGGCCCAGAGCCAGGCACCAGCGCCTGCCCCCCAGCCGGCGCCCCGTCCGTCCGCCGGCCCAGCGACCCCAGCGCCGCGCCGGGCGCCGACCCCGGCCCCCTCGCGCCCCGCCAGCGTCGCGCCGGCCGAGGCGGCCGCTCCCGTCTGGGACACCTCCCCGCTGGTGCCCCTTGGCGACGACGACGACGACATTCCCTTCTGATCAGGGCCCTGATCCTGCTTCAGAGCCGTTCGCCGGCCTGGTCGATCAGCTGACCCAGCTCCCTCTCCAGGGCCGCCAGATCGAGTCGCCATGGGCCCCAGCGCCCACTGTCCAGCTGGCGCAGCAGCCAGAGCCGGTCCTCCCCCAGCTGGGCGAGCAGTTCGGCCGTCGAAGGGGCCGCTGCCGCGCTCCAGGGGCTGCCGCCGGCAGCGCCGGACTCCTCGCTGCTGGCGGTGGGGACGTCGCTCTGGTGGTCGGGATGGCTGGCCATGGGGCTGGCGGGCGGCCTTGGGGGCTCCATCCTGCCCCCCGCTGCTGGACAATGGGGCGATGCAAGCGTTTCTCTCCCCCGGCAGCCTGGTGACCGTGGCTGGTGCCGTGCTCACCGTGATCGGCTCGATCGCCTACGTCACCGACAGCCCCAACATCAGCCTGGCCGGCGTGTTCTACGGCGTGCCGATCCTGCTGGGGGGGCTGGCCCTGAAGTCCTCCGAGCTGCCACCCGCCGAGCGCCTCACCCCCGCCGCCCAACTGCGCGATCTGCGTCAGTTGCCTGAGAACGAACCGCTGCGCAAGCTGCTGGCCGACGTCACCCGCTGGCGCTACGGCCAGAAGGCCCACCTGGAAAGTTCCCTCGAAGCCCTCAAGCTCTGGGATGAGGACTCCCCTCCCCAGCTGCTGGCCGTTGAGGAGCTGGAGGCCAGCGGCGGCTACGGGCTGCGTCTCACGATCGAGTGCCAGGGGGTGCCGTTTGAGCGCTGGCAGGATCGGCAGGACCGGCTGGGCCGTTTCTTCGGTCCCGGCCTGGCCGCTGACCTGCAACAGGCCGGTCCTGGCCGCCTGACGCTGAGCCTGCTGCCGGCACCTGCCACCTCCGACCCGTCCCTTGCCGCCCCCGTCCCTTGAGTCCCGATCGGCACATCAGTTCGGAAGACACCCTGCGGGTGTCCGTGCTCAGTGAGGCGCTGCCCTACATCCAGCGTTTCGCCGGCCGCCGCATTGTCATCAAATACGGCGGCGCCGCCATGGTCCGTGAAGACCTGCGTGAAGCGGTCTTCCGCGACGTGGCCCTGCTGGCCTGCGTCGGTGTCCAGCCGGTGGTGGTGCACGGAGGCGGACCGGAGATCAACCAGTGGCTGGAGAAACTGGCGATCCAGCCCCGCTTTCAGGACGGTCTGCGGGTCACCTGCCCCGACACCATGGATGTGGTGGAAATGGTGCTGGTGGGCCGGGTCAACAAGCAGATCGTCAACGGCCTCAATCGGGTGGGGGGCCGGGCCGTCGGTCTCTCCGGCAGCGATGGTGGACTGGTGCAGGCCCGCACCATGGGCGATGGCACCCTCGGCGTGGTGGGGGACGTGGCGCGGGTGGACCCCTCGTTGCTCTCCCCCCTGCTGGCGGCCGGCTACATCCCGGTGATCTCCAGCGTGGCCCCCAACGCCGATGGCCTGGCCCACAACATCAATGCCGACACGGTGGCCGGGGAGCTGGCCGCGGCCCTGCAGGCGGAGAAGCTGATCCTGCTCACCGACACCCCCGGCATCCTGCGGGACCGCAACGCCCCCGCCAGCCTGATCCGCGAGCTCAGCCTGTCGGAGGCCCGCCAGCTGATCGCCGAAGGTGTGGTGGAAGGGGGCATGACCCCCAAGACCGAATGCTGCATCCGGGCCCTGGCCCAGGGGGTCAAGGCGGCCCACATCATCGATGGCCGGGTGGCCCATTCCCTGCTGCTGGAGGTGTTCACCAACGCCGGCATCGGCACCATGGTGGTGGGCAGTCCCGGCCTGCTGCATGCCTGAGGATCCGCTGGCCGAGGCCCGCTGGGCCCTGGACCGGGGCGAGTACGGCCAGGTGCTGCGGCTGCTGGAACCCCTCCAGGAGGAGCGTTCGCCGCTCACCGCCGCCGGTGCCGAGCTGCGCCTGCTGATGGCCACGGCCCTGATGGGCCAGGGCCGCACCGACCAGGCCGCCGCCTGCTGCCGCAGCCTTGTGCGCTGCCAGGACCCGAACCTGCGCGCCCAGGCCAAGGCGCTGCTGATGGTGCTTGAGGCCCCGGAGCTGCGCCGCCCCAGCAACTGGTCGCTCACCCTGCCGGATCTCACCGGCACCACGCCCCTCGAGGGGGTCGGGGACGGCGTCAGCCGGCGCTCCCGCCGCCGACCCGAGCCACCGCCGCCGCCGCCGGTGGGCCCCCCCCGGGCCCCGGTGGGATTTGCGGTGGTGGTGGCGGTGGTGCTGCTGCTGCTGGCCTCCCTGCTGGGGGGCTGCATGGAGGTGCGCACCGAGCTGCGCTTCGACGGACCCGGGCGCCTGCAGGTGAGTCATCAGCTGCGCAGCAACGCTGGCCCGGAGAGCCCCTGGCAGCGGCGCTTCGTCGCCGCGCTGGAGGGGCACGAGCCCCAGCTGGCCTCGCCCGGTCCCTTCCACGGGCGGGGGGGGAGCGGCGACCAGCTCATCTCCACGCCGGTGTTGCCGGCGCGCCAGGCGCTCGCGGCCCTGACGGGCAGCCTGGAGCTGGCCGGCCAGCTCAGTGGTGTCGCCCTGGCCGCTCCGGTGGTCCGCTGGGAGGAGCGCAACTGGCTGGTGGGTGTGCGCCAGCACCTGCTGCTGGAGCTCGATCTGCAGCCGCTCGAGGGGATCCCAGGACTGGATCTGGCGCTGGTCCTCGCCCCGGTGCGGCCCGCGGCCGTGCGGCAGGCGGCTCCCGCCACCCCGGTTCAGGCTCCTCCGGGGGATGGCAAGGGGCCCCTTCAGCTGATCTGGCCCCTGCAGCCGGGCCAGCTCAATGTGCTGGAGCTGCGCTGCTGGCGCTGGAGCGGCCTGGGGTTGGGGGCGACGGCGGTGGGCCTGGCCCTGCCGCTGGTGCTGGCCCTGCAGGCGATCCGGCGCAGGCTGGGCTTCGGCCTGCCCGAACTGCCGGCCTGACACCGGGCTCAGAGCTCCAGCGGGTCGGGATCGATCGTCAGGCTCACCCCCGGGGGCAGGGCCTGCCGCAGCTCGCCGTCGGGGGGCAGGGGTAGCGTCGCCGTGCCAGCGCCATGCAGGAGCAGTTGCCAGCGGCTGCGGCCCGCCACCCTGGCCACCGGGGCGGGCGCCGGCCCGATCAGCACCCAGCCGGCCCGCTCCACGGCCGGCCGGATCCGTTCGGCCAGGGCGGCGGCGGCGGTGGCGGTGCCGCTGGCGGTGGGACCGGCCAGCCGCAGCAGGCAGGCCCGACCGAAGGGCACCATGCCGCCCTGGCGTCGCAGCTCCAGTTCCTCCGCCAGGAAGGCCCCGTAGCGGCCGTCGACCAGGTGCCGGATCACGGGATGGTCGGGGCTGTAGGTCTGCACCAGCACCTCACCGGGTCGTTCGCCGCGGCCGGCCCTGCCGGCGAGCTGCAGCAGCAGTTGCAGGCACTGCTCCGAGGCCCGCAGATCCGGCCGGTGCAGCAGGCCGTCGGCCGCCAGCACCGCCGCCAGCGTCACCCGGGGCAGGTCCATCCCCTTGGCGAGCATCTGGGTGCCCACCAGCACGTCCGCCTCGCCGGCCGCGAACCGTTCCAGCAGGCGGCGGTGGCCATCCCGGCCCCGGGTGGTGTCGCGGTCGAAGCGGATCAGCCGCAGGCCCTCCAGCTCGGTGGCCAGCTGCTCCATCACC
>NZ_JAGQBG010000103.1 GCF_024345515.1 Cyanobium sp. N5-Cardenillas | reverse complement strand
CTCCAGGGTGACGTTGCTGTCGACGTCGGCGCTGAGTCGATCCAGGTCGACGTAGCGGTCGGTCAGGAGCCAGAACTGCTGACCGGAGGCTTCGACGATGGCGTAGGCACCGGTGGTGTCCGTCGTGGCGGCTCCTGCCGCGACGTCGCTCGGGAGGTCCTGCTGGGGGGCTTGGGTCATCACGTCAAGGGGCGTGGCCAGGCTGGCGGCAGGGAGCCGCCATTGGGCCTGGGCGCACGGAATCGAAAGACAGAACTAAGATCCTCCCGTCCGGGCCCACCTTCCGTCAAGATTCAGCCCGCCCAGGGGAGCTCCCCGCCGCAGCGGTCGATGCCCCAACCGGTTCTCACCATCCTTGCCCTCATCCAGACCCCCGCCCTGGCCGAGGCCTGCGTCCAGTGGCTGAAGGGCGGGCGCTACCAGCTGATGCCGGTGGATCCCGCCATCGAGCCCCTGGCGCAGCTGGAGCGCCACCTGGAGGACATCGACGGACTGCTCCTCGAGGAGGGGGCCATCGAGGGAGGCTTCTTCGGCACCCTGCACGACCGCGGGCTGGAGCTGCCAGCCGTGCTGATCGGACCCGTCAGCGGCGACGTGCTCTTCCATGGCGCTGAAGTCCGCCTGCCCCCCGACCAGCTGGAGCAGTTGAGCTACAGCCTCGATGCGGCCGTCTCCCGGTTTCTGCGCAGCCACATCCCCCCGGCCAGCAGCGAAGCCCAGGCGGCCACCCCCGATGGCTGGAAGCTGTCGAACCGGCTGAACGGCCGTCTTGGCTATCTCAGCGTTTATTACAAACGGGATCCCTCCCGCTTCCTGCGCAACCTGGAAGCCGAGGAGCGCGACGAGCTGCTCGACTCCCTGCGGCGCACCTACCGCGATCTGCTGATCAGTTACTTCAAGGATCCGGCCACGGCCAACCAGGCGATCGAAAGCTTCGTGAACACAGCCTTCTTCGCCGATCTGCCAATCACCAAAATGGTCGAGATCCACGTGAATCTGATCGAAGAGTTCCGGAAACAGCTCATGCTCAAAGGACAGAAGAACGATTTCCTGCAGGACTACCGCCTGGCCCTCCTTGACGTCATGGCCCACCTCTGTGAGATGTATCGGCGCTCCATCCCTCCGGACGTGCCGATCGTGCCTGCCCCCATGTCCGAAGCCTCCAGCCCCTCCGCCTGAGCCGCAGCCATGACGTTTCGCAAGACCTACATCCTCAAGCTCTACGTGGCAGGCAACACGCCCAACTCCATGCGGGCTCTGAAGACACTCCGCGACATCCTCGAGTCCGAGTTCCGTGGGGTCTACGCCCTGAAGGTGATTGACGTCCTCAAGAATCCGCAACTGGCCGAGGAGGACAAGATCCTGGCCACACCCACCCTGGCGAAGATTCTCCCGCCGCCCGTGCGTCGGATCATCGGCGACCTTTCCGACCGGGATCGGGTGCTGATCGGCCTCGATCTCCTCTACGAAGAGCTCTCGGAGGAGGACTTCAAGCTGGACATCGACGATCTCGAAGCAGGCGGTGAATCCTCGCCTCCCGAATCCTCCTGAAGCCGTCCAGGGCAGTCGTCAACCCAGTCCCTTATCCCCTTCCCTTTCCACCCCTTCGATGCCGGATCCCAACGACCACGACCTCACCGCCAACCGGATGCAGATGCAGAAGCTTCCCACGGGAATCGAGGGCTTCGATGACATCTGTCATGGCGGTCTGCCGATCGGTCGATCGACCTTGATCAGTGGCACCTCAGGAACCGGGAAAACGGTCTTTTCGCTGAACTTTCTCTGCAACGGGATCCGCCAGTTCAACGAGCACGGCATCTTCGTCACCTTTGAGGAATCTCCCCTCGACATCCTTCGCAACGCTTCCAGCTTCGGCTGGAACCTGCAGGAGATGGTGGAGCAGAATAAGCTGTTTGTCCTCGACGCCTCCCCGGACCCGGATGGCCAGGAGGTCTCCGGAAGTTTCGACCTCTCCGGGCTGATCGAACGCATCCACTACGCGATTCGCAAATACAGAGCGAAGCGGGTGGCGATCGACTCGATCACTGCCGTCTTCCAGCAGTACGACGCCATTTCCGTGGTACGCCGGGAGATCTTCCGGCTGATCGCCCGGCTCAAGGAGATCGGCGTCACCACGGTGATGACCACCGAACGGGTCGATGAATACGGCGCCATCGCCCGCTACGGCGTCGAAGAATTCGTCTCCGACAACGTCGTGATCCTGCGCAACGTGCTGGAAGGAGAACGGCGGCGGCGCACGGTGGAAGTGCTCAAGCTCCGGGGCACCACCCACATGAAGGGGGAGTTTCCCTTCACCATGGGCAGCCACGGCATCAGTGTGTTCCCACTGGGGGCGATGCGCCTCACCCAGCGCTCCTCCAACGTGCGCCTCAGCTCGGGCGTTCCCCGGCTCGATGAGATGTGCGGGGGTGGCTTCTTCAAGGACTCGATCATCCTGGCGACCGGCGCCACCGGCACCGGCAAGACCCTGCTGGTCAGCAAGTTTGTGGAGGACGCCTGCCGCAGCAAGGAGCGGGCGATCCTGTTCGCCTATGAGGAATCCCGCGCCCAGCTGCTGCGCAACGCCACCAGCTGGGGCATCGATTTCGAGCAGATGGAGCAGGACGGCCTGCTCAAGATCATCTGTGCCTATCCGGAGTCCACTGGCCTGGAGGATCACCTGCAGATCATCAAGACGGAGATCAGCCAGTTCAAGCCATCCCGCATGGCGATCGACTCCCTCTCCGCCCTCGCTCGGGGCGTCAGCCACAACGCCTTCCGCCAGTTCGTGATCGGGGTGACGGGGTATGCGAAGCAGGAGGAAATCGCCGGCTTCTTCACCAACACATCTGAAGAATTCATGGGCAGCCACTCGATCACCGACTCCCACATCTCCACCATCACCGACACGATTCTGCTGCTGCAGTATGTGGAGATCCGCGGTGAAATGGCCCGGGCCCTGAACGTGTTCAAGATGCGCGGCTCCTGGCACGACAAGGGCATCCGGGAGTTCGTGATCACGGGCAACGGACCGGAGATCAAGGATTCCTTCGCCAATTTCGAGCGCATCATCAGCGGTGTCCCCCATCGCATCACCACCGACGAACGGGCCGACCTCGGGCGCATCATGCGCAGCGTGGATGGGGAGAGCTGAACCCGATCAGGCGTGCCGCCTCCCACTGTGCAACGCCCTGAGGTTGGAGCGGTGGAAGCGGGCCATTAGCAGCGGCCGCAGCAGCCTTCGGTAGTGGCGAGTAATGTACTCGATTCTACTGTTGAGGCGGGGTTGCTCACGCCCTGCCTTGGTGATGAGGTCGTCAGGGGCACCGAGAATCCTCAGGAAACAGGGCAGGACGCCTTCCGTGGAAACGGCCTGATCGTAGTCGCGAAGCAGAAGGCGGGATGTCGACAGATGACGCCAGCGGCGGGCGAAGGCAGCGAAATCGAAGTAATGGACCGAGCCGCCGAATCGCTGCGTTTGGGAGTACTTCCCCTTGGCGAGAATCGAGAGAACGAAGCCCGGGTAGCCGAAGCGGGGACGCACGCCACATCCCCACAGAGTGGTGTAGAGCGATTCCGAATAGTCGTCGACACGGCGCAGGAACATCACCCAGGTCACCGAGTGCCCCTCCCGCCGCAGGGCGGTCTCTAACCGATCCAGCCCTTCCGGCTTCTCCACGAGGCAGAAGAAATCCTCACTACTGATCACAGCCCGGCGAGAACGCAGCGAACGGTCGGCGAATCGCAACTCTTCCAGGAGCTCGTTCAAGCCCCCAAGAGCGGAGTCGTAGCGGGTATCACCCGCCAGCTGGAAGGCCAGATTGTGATGGCCTGAGGTTTCACAGAGGGTGCCGGCCGAGGGAACAAGGATTCCGGCTGCGGCGAGCTCACTGGCGCAACTCCTCAGACAAGCCTGCAGAGATGTGGTTCCTGTCTTATGGGTTCCGATATGGATGAAGACATGCATTCTCGGTGGGAGACGCCTTAATGGCAGTCGCGATCCTAGGCGGGGATTCTTCGCTCCGCTTCGATGTCGGCCATGGAGGCGGAACGCTCCACCTGGACCTGCAATTCATCGCCGTCGGCGTGCTCCAGGGGCAGGTCGAACCAGAAGGTGGTGCCCACACCGGGCTCACTGGCCATGCGGGCCTGGCTGCCGTGTTTCTCGAGAATGCCGCGCACGATGGAGAGTCCCAGCCCGGTGCCGGCCTCGGTGTGGACGGCATTTTCGACCCGGAAAAACCGCTCGAAGATCCTGGTCTGGTCGGCCTCGGAGATGCCGCAGCCGGTGTCGGCGATCTCCACCCGCAGCCTGGGCAGGGGGGAGGTGAGGGCGCAGCAGGGGTGGTCGCCGGCGCTCGCGCCGGGATCCAGCAGGCAATGGTCGGGCCAGGGGTAGGCCCACAGCAGCAGCTGGCCGCCGCCCTGGGTGAACTTGAGGGCATTGCCCACCAGGTTGTCGAACACCTGCAGCAGCAGATCCCAGTTGCCGCGGACCCGGGGCAGGTGCTGATCGGCAGCGAAGATCAGGGTGACCCCCTTCTCCTCAGCGTTCAGCCGGTAGGTGCGCAGGGTCTGCTCAATGGCCGGCGCCAGGTCCAACGGCTCCAGCTGCCAGACCCGGTCGGATTCCAGCCGCGACAGGTCGAGCACGTCGGTGACCAGCCGTGACAGCCGGTCGGTCTCGGCGTTGGCGATGCCCAAAAATTCCTTCTGCTCCTCGGGGCTGAGCAGGTCGCCCATGTCGTGGAGCGTCTCCACGTAACTCTTGATGTTGCAGAGGGGGGTGCGCAACTCGTGGGAGACATTGCTGATGAAGCGGCTCTGGGCCGCATTCAGCTCCACCTCCCGGGTCAGGTCCTGGATGGTCATGGCGATGCCCTTGAGGCTCTCGCCGCTGGCATCCCGCACCGACTGGAGCACGATGCGCAGGGTGCGGGCGGGATCGCCGAAACTGCAGCGCACCTCGGTGTTGTCCCGCTCGCTCAAGATCAGGCTCTCCAGCGGATCGTGCAGTTCCATCGCCAGCCGATCGGGCAGTTCGGCCGCCAGTTCGCTGCCCTCCAGGTTGCGCCCCTCCCAGCGGAACAGGCGCCGGGCGGTGGGGTTGGCCAGCACGATGTGGCCTTCCGCGTCGAGCAGCACAGCCCCATCGGCCATGGTGGCGATCAGCGACTGCTGCTTCACCTGGGCGGCGGTGAGTTCCTCGATGTTGGCCGCTTTGTAGACCTCCAGCTGGGAGGCCATGGTGTTGAACCCGTTGAGAAGTTCGCCGAGCTCTCCCCCCACCGGCAGGGCGATGCGGGTCTCGAAATTGCCGCCGGCGATCGAGCGCACCCCCCGCAGCAGCTCCTTCACCGGCTGGGTGATGGTGAGGGCATTGAACACCGAGCCCAGGATCACCAGCACCCAGATGGAGATGAACACCGCCACGGTGACTTCACGGGTGAGGGCGGCACTGGCCAGGAGTGTTTCGTTGGGGTTGATGCCCAGCGCCACCACGCCCAGATAGCGGCCGTCGCTCACCATCGGCACGAACACATCGGTGACCTGGCCGTCCGGGGTGAGGTGCTGGCGGATCAGGGGGTTGTCGGGGCGGCGCTGGATGTCGGCCGGCAGCTCCAGGCGGCGGCTGAGCAACCGTTCACCCCTGCCGGTGCTGCCGCCCATGGGGATGCCCAGATAGATCACGCCGTCGGAATCGGCGAAGAAGATGTAGCGAAGGCTGCGGCTGGACTGCCAGAAGCGTTCGGCCACCGAGGCCAGTTCGCGGTCGTTGCCCTCGGCCACCAGGGGAGTGACATTGGCCGAGAGCAGCAGCCCGAGATCGCGGGCAAAGCGGGTGTCGCTCATGCGGGCATCGCGCTGGATGCCATTGAGCGCCAGGAAGGTGATGCCCGTCATCAGCAGGCTCACCACGAGGGTGGCGACCGCCAGCAGCTTCGTCTGCAGGCTGAATTCGGCCCACCAACGCCGCAGGCGCGCCCGCCACTGGTTCAGGGAGTCGGCTGGGTCGCCGCCGCTGCGGGCGTGGCCTGGGTCGCTGAGCGTCATGGCCGCACCGGCGGACGGGTCCGCACCTGGTGGCCGATGTCGCGGCGGTAGACCATGCCCTCGAAACCCACCTGCCCCAGACCGGCATAGGCCCGCTCGAAGGCGGCATCGAAATCCTCGGCCTGGGCCACCACGGCCAGCACCCGCCCGCCGGCCGTGACCACATGGCCGCCCTCACCGCGTCGGCTGCCGGCGTGGAACAGCTGCAGGTCGGGGTCGTCCGTCAGCTCCCCATGGATCGGATCGCCACGACGCACCGCGCCGGGATAGCCCTCGGCGGCGGCGATCACGCAGGCACTGCAGCGGGGCTCGATCGTCAGGGGCGGGGCCTGCTCCAGACGGCCGGTGGCACAGGCCAGCAGCACCCGGGCCAGCTCAGGGCCCAGCAGGGGCATCAGGGTCTCGCATTCCGGGTCCCCGAAGCGGCAGTTGAACTCGATCACCCGCAGGCCGTCCCCGGTGAGCATCAGGCCGGCGAAGATCACGCCGCGGTAATCGATGCCCCGGGCCCGCAGGGCCGCCAGGACCGGCTCCAACACCAGCTGGCGCACCTGCTCCAGTCCCGCCCCATCCAGCAGCAGGGCGGGGGCATAGGCCCCCATGCCGCCGGTGTTGGGGCCCGTGTCCCCTTCGCCGATGCGTTTGTGGTCCTGGGCCGGGGGCAGCAGCACCATGCTGCGGCCGTCGGTGAGGGCGAACACCGACACCTCCGGGCCGTGCAGGCGCTCCTCCAGCACCACCGAGGGGGCGGCGGCCGGCCCACCGGTCGCGGCGGTCTGGAAACGGCCGGCGAACACCTCCTCGATGGCGTCGCGGCACTGCTCGAGGCTGTCGGCCACCGTCACGCCCTTACCGGCCGCCAGCCCATCGGCCTTCACCACCAGGGGGCGGCCGTGCTGCTCCAGGGCCTCCAGGGCCTCCTGCCGGGACGTTGCCGCCCAGTAGCCCGCCGTGGGCACGCCCGCCTCCCGCATCAGATCCTTGGCCCAGCGCTTGCTGGCCTCCAGCAGGGCCCCATCCGCCCCGGGACCGAAGACCGCCAGCCCCTCCGAGCGCAAACGATCCGCCAGACCGGCCGCCAGCGGCGCTTCCGGCCCCACCACCACCAGGTCGATGGCCCGTTCGCGGCAGGCCGCGGCCAGGGCCTCCTGGTCGGATTCGGCGATGGCCAGCTGGCCGCAGCCCGCCAGGGCCGCGGTGCCGCCGTTGCCAGGGGCCACCAGCACCTGCTCCACCCCCGGACAGCGCGCCAGCGCCCAGCCCAGGGCGTTCTCACGGCCACCGCCGCCCACCACCAGGATCCGGGCCGGCACCGGGCCAGCGGCGGGAACAGCAGTGGCGGTGGGTGAAGCCATGGGTGGAACCGGGGAGGCAGGACGGGGGGTGGATCGGGGAGGAGAGCTCCCCTAGGTTGAGCGCCGGCACGGGTGCTGCACCGGTTGCCCTCACCTGCCTTGCTGCCACTCCCCTTTGCCATTCTCTCCGACCGCCGCCTCGACCGCTGCCCCGCCCAGCGGATCCGGCCCGACCACCGCCCTTTCCCCGGGCAGGCGGCGGTGGCCCCTGGAGTGGCGGCGGTGCCTGCTGAGGACCCTCGGAGCCCTGGCCCTGCTGGGCCTGTTCACGCCGCTGGGGGCTGCGGCGGCCATCCCCGCGCCCGCGGCGCCGGCGGTGGCACCCGACCAGGCACAGGAGGACGCCGAAGAACCACCACCGCTCCTCAGTGACAAGGCGTTCGCCGACCTGCTGCGCGACGGGGACCTGGAGCAGCTCGATGCGGCCTGCCGCCAGAGCGCCGATGCCGATCTGGGCGAGCGCCTGAGGCAGCTGCAGCAGCGGCTGCTGACGCTCCACCCGGCCCCCCAGCCCCTGGAGGTGGTGCTGGCCAATGCCGACGTGCTGCTCAGCTGCCGGGCCCCCAGCGAGGCGATGGACGTGCTCAACCGCTTCGGACCGGCCGCTGGAGCCGAGCGGGTGCAGTGGTTGCAACTGCAGTGGCGCGCCGCTTCGGCGGGGCTGGACCACCGCCGGGCGGCCCTGGCCCTGGAGCGGCTGCGGCAGGAGAGCGGCACCTCCCTCGATGCCATCCCCCTGCCGCTTTTGCGGCGCGAGGACGGCACCGTGATCAGCCGCTCCGCCCTGGAACTGCTGGCGCTGCATCTGGAATCGCGGGGCTTCCCCAAGGTCGGCGGCGAGCTGCTGGTGCGGGCCCGCCAGGGCGGGCTGACGGGGGCCCTGCGGCTGCAGCAGGCCGTGGGGTTGCTGGCGGAGCTGCCGGCGACGGAGCGGGAGGCCCTGCTGGAGGCGGCCCTCGACCAGGCGGCGGCGGCGGGGGCCTGGGGCCTGGTGGCGGAACTGCTGGACACCCAGGCCGCCCTGCCCTCGGGGCGGGCCGTGGAGCGGCGCCTGCGGCTCAGTGGCCGCCTCGACGACGCCTACGGGGAATGGCGCTGGCGGCGCGAGGATCCGGCTTCGGCACCACGCACCCGTCAGCTGGAGATCCAGCTGCGCTCCCCCCGCGACCCCGGCGGCCATGCCGCCGATCTTCCGGTACCGGCGACGGAACCGGCCCCGACCACCACTCCCGCCCCATGACCCTGCCCCCTGCCACCGGCCCCCTCCTCTACGAAGGCAAGGCGAAGCGGGTGTACGCCACCGATCAGGTCGACGTGGTGGCCGTGGAATACAAGGACGACGCCACGGCCTTCAATGCCCTCAAGAAGGCCCAGCTGCTCGGCAAGGGGGCCCTGAACTGCCGCATCTCGGCCCTCCTGTTCGAGCATCTGGAGCGGCTGGGGGTACCCACCCACTACCTGGGCCTGCACGGGGATCACTGGATGATGGTCCGGCCGGTGCGGGTGGTGCCGGTGGAAGTGGTGGTGCGCAACGTGGCCGCCGGTTCCCTCTGCCGCCAGATGCCGATCACGGCAGGAACTCCCCTGGACCCGCCGCTTCTCGATCTGTACTACAAGGACGACGCCCTGGGCGATCCCCTGCTCAGCGAAGTGCGGCTGGAGCGACTCCAGCTGGTGACCTCCGCCCAGATGGAGGCCATCAGGGACCTGGCCTACCGCGTCAACGACGCCCTGCGCCAGCTGTTCGCCGAGGTGGGGCTCGAACTGGTGGATTTCAAGATCGAACTGGGGTTCACAGGCGCCGGCGCGCTGGTGGTGGCGGACGAGATCAGCCCCGACACCTGTCGCCTCTGGAACCGAGCGGTGAGCGATGCCCAGGAGCGCATTCTCGACAAGGATCGTTTCCGCCAGGACCTGGGCGGCGTTGTCGAGGCCTACGGGGAGGTCCTCAAACGGGTCCAAGGGGTCTGTCCCGAACCGCGGGTCTACGGGTAAGGTCAGCGGAATTTGCGGCCTGGCCGCTCTGCAGACGACATCCATGATTGGCGTTCGCCTCGGCAGGCCCCACATCCTTCGAAGCGTCACGCCCCGGGCGGCGACCGCCTCCTTGCCACTGCTCGTGGCCTTGCTGCTGGCCGGCGGCCAGTCCAGGGCGGCCGAGAGTCCCCCCACCAAGCGGGAGGGACAGGCCCCGGTGCCCGCATTGGCCCAGGCCGGCGCCGATCCTTTCGCCGCCCCGGCGGACACCACCCCTCCGGCCGGGGCATCCCCGGCGGCCCCGGCCCCCGGAGCCACCCCCGGCAGCCAAGCGGTTCCGGTCACGCCAGCCCCCGCCACCCCAGCCCCGGGGGCCCCCGCCGCCAGCGACGACAGGCCTGGTAAGCCCTCCCTTGGACCGGCCCCCGCGCCTGCCGCATCGGCCGAGCCGCGCGTGCTGATCAGCGAGGTGGTGATCGAGGGGCTCGCCGACCACCCCGAGCGGGAACGGCTGGAGCTGGCGGCCTACGCCGCCATGGCGGTGACGCCCGGCAATGCGATCACCCGCAGCGAACTGGAAACCGATCTGCAGGCCATCTATGCCACGGGCTGGTTCTCCGATGTCCGGATCCAGCCCCAGGACGGCCCCCTCGGGGTGAGGCTGGTGGTCTCGGTGGTGCCCAACCCGGTGCTCACCAAGGTGAGCCTCGACCCCGCCGACGCCAAGGTGCCGCCGACGGTGGTGCAGGACACCTTCGCCGGCGATTACGGCAAGACCCTCAACCTGGTCACCCTGCAGGGCCGCATGCAGGAACTGCAGAAGTGGTATGCCGACCAGGGCTTCTCCCTGGCCCGCGTCACCGGCCCCTCCCGGGTCGGCCCCGATGGCGATGTGCAGCTGCTCGTGCGCCAGGGCACGGTCAAGGGTGTGGAGGTGCAGTTCCTCAACAAGGAGGGTTCGGCCACCAACGACAAGGGCCAGCCGATCAAGGGCAAGACCAAGGAATGGGTCATCACCCGGGAGATCTCGATCAAGACCGGCGAGGTGTTCAACCGCCGCAACCTGGAGGACGACCTCAAGCGCCTCTACGGCACCGGCCTGTTCAGCGACGTCAAGGTGACCCTGCGGCCCGAACCGGAGGATCCCGGCTCCGTGGTGATCGTGCTGGGGGTGGTGGAGCAGTCGACCGGGTCCCTCTCCGGCGGTCTGGGCTACAGCC
>NZ_JAGQBG010000102.1 GCF_024345515.1 Cyanobium sp. N5-Cardenillas | reverse complement strand
GTTCGTGCTCCTCAACGGAGTAGGGCACCTGCCGATGGGCGAACAACCGCGTCAGCTGGCGGCCCTGATCGACACGTGGCTGGAGGAGGAGCTGGAGCTCCCCGCCCAGACCCAAGGGCCTCAGAGTGTGGCCAGCCCCTTTTCCTGCAGCTCCGCCAGCTGCGCGTAGAGCCCCCCGACGGCCCGCAGCTCGCGATGGTTGCCCTCCTCGATCAGGCGGCCGCGGCGCAGCACCAGGATGCGGTCGGCGGCCTCGACGGTCGCCAGGCGGTGGGCGATGACGATGGCGGTGCGGCCGCTGAGCAGGGTGTCGAGGTCCCGCTGCAGGGTGGCCTCGGTGGAGGGGTCCATGAAGGCGGTGGCCTCGTCCATCACCAGGACGGAGGGGTCGCGGATCGCCACCCGCGCCACGGCCAGCAGCTGACGCTCGCCGGAGGAGAGGTTGCCGCCCCGCTCGCGCAGCTCGGTGGCCAGGCCTTCCCCCAGCCTGCCCAGCAGGGGGGTGAGGCCGAGATCACCGCAGAGGCGCTCCAGATCGGCCTCACTGATGTCGGCATCGAGACGCAGGTTGTCGGCCACGTTGCCGCTGAACAGGAAGGTGTCCTGCAGCACCACCCCCAGGCGCCGCCGCAGGGTGGCGATCGGCAGTTCACGGATGTCCACCCCATCGAGGCGGATGGTGCCCTGCTGCGGTTCGTAGAGCCGGCAGAGCAGCCGGATCACGGTGGTCTTGCCCGATCCGGTGGGGCCCACGATCGCCACATGCTCGCCGGGGGCGATGCGGAAGGAGAGATCGGTGAGGATCGGATCGTCCGGGCGGTAGGCGAAGGAGACGTTCTCGAACTCCACCTCGCCGGGGCTGAACCGTTCGGCACCGGAGAGCACCGCGGCGGGGCTGCGCTGGCTGCTGGGCAGATCGGCGATCTCGATCGGCTGCTCGAGCAGCTCGCCGATGCGCTCCACGGCGGTGAGGCCCCCCTGGATCTGGGTGAAGCGCTCCGCCAGCTGGCGCAGGGGGTCGAACACCCGCTGGGAGAAGAGGATGAAGGTGGTCAGGGTGCCCAGGCCCATGGCCCCACCGGTGACCATGGCGCCTCCGAGGGCCAGCACCAGCGCGACGGCCGCCAGGGCCACCCACTCGATGAAGGCGGAAATGGCGCTGTCATAGAAAATCGTGCCGGTGACGGCCCGGCGATAGGCGTCGGTGGTGTGGGAGAAGCGCTCGCCATTGACGGCCTCACGCCGGAACATCTGCACCACCTCCAGCCCCTGGAGGTTCTCCTGCAGATCAGCGTTGAGCTGGCCCAGCTCCTCCCGTACCCGGTAGTTGGCCTTGCGGTAGCGGCCCTGCAGCCAGAGCACCCCCATGGTCACGGGCACCTGGCTGGCCAGCAGCAGCAGCCCCAGACGCCACTCGATCGAGAGCATGGTGAGACCGATCACCAGCAGAGTGACCAGATCGGAAAGCACCCCCACCGCACCGCTGCCGAACACCTCCGCCAGGGCGTCCACATCACTGGTGAGGCGGGTGAGCAGCTTGCCCACCGGCGTGCGGTCATGGAAGCGCAGCGACAGGGCCATCGCGTGGCGGAACAGGTCGTCGCGGATGCGGGCGGTGAGCCGCTGGCCCACCACCTGCACGTTGTAGGTCTGGGTGCCCTGCAGGGACAGACGCAGCAGCACCGCCGCCAGCAACATCGCCACCAGCACCCGCAGGGCGGTCGGCACCGACAGGGGGGCCAGCCAGGCCATCACCTCCTCGCCCCGGAGCTTGGAGATCACCTGGCCCACCAGCAACGGCTGGACGGAGGCCGCCAGGGCCAGGGGGATCAGGAGCAGCAGGGACAGCAGCAGGCGCTTGCGATCCCGGCCCAGGTAAGGAAGCAGTCGCCGCAGTCGCTGGCCATCGAGGCTGCTCATCGGGCGGGCATCTGGACGGGCCTGTGGACGGTGGCGATCCGCTCGACCAGGCCCTGAAGGGCCCCATCATCGAGGCGCAGGGCCAGGGGATGGCCGATCAGCCGGGCCGAGCTGGTGAACAGATCCTCGATCGCCACAAGGCCGTTGTCGCGCAGGGTGCGACCGGTGGCCACCAGATCAACGATCGCCTCGGACATGCCCGTGATCGGACCGAGCTCCACCGACCCGGTGAGGTGGATCAGCTCCACCGGCAGATCCAGCTGTTCGAAGAAGGTTTCGGCGCAGCGGGTGAACTTGCTGGCCACGCGGCAGTGGGCCGGCAGATCGGCGGCGCGGCGATAGCCGCTGCTGGCTTTCACCGCCACCGCCATGCGGCAGCCGCCGAAGCCGAGATCCACGAGCTGGGCCACCGGCAGCTGGTGCTCCCGCAGCACGTCGTAGCCCACCACCCCGAGCTGGGCCTGGCCATAGGCCACATACACCGGCACATCGGCGTTGCGGACCAGCAGGGCCCGTGCCGTGCCGCAGCGGCTCGGCACCATCAGCAGGCGGTTGTCCTCCTCCAGCAGATCGGAGAAATCCAGCCCGGCCGCCTGAAAGCGGCGCACCGAATCCTTCAGCAGGGCGCCCTTGGCCAGGGCGACGGTGATCGGGGACCGCTGGTTGGCGGTGATCATGGAAGCCAGCAGCAACCTGGACTGTAACGATGCCGGATCATGCCCAAGCCGGACCCCCTGTCGCGCTGCAGGTGGCGCTGCTGCCGGTGCTGCGCGACAACTACCTGTTCGTGCTCCATGACGGCCGGCAGGCGGCGGTGGTGGATCCGGCGGTGGCGGAGCCGGCGATCGCCTGGCTGAAGCAGCGGGGTCTGGAACTGGTGGCGGTGCTGCAGACCCACCACCACAGCGATCACATCGGCGGCACCCCCGCCCTGCTGGAGGAATGGCCCCGGGCGGAGGTGGTGGCGGCCCGCTCCGACCGGGAGCGGATCCCCTTCCAGACCCGGGGGGTGGCGGACGGCGACCGTTTCACCCTGCTGGGCCAGCCGGTGGAGGTGCTGGCGGTGCCGGGCCACACCCGCGCCCACATCGCCTTCCACCTGCCCCTGCAGGGGGAGCTGTTCTGCGGTGACACCCTGTTCGCCGCCGGCTGCGGCCGGCTGTTCGAGGGCAGCCCCGAGCAGATGCATCACTCCCTGGGGCGGCTGGCTGCGCTCCCGGAGACCACCCGGGTGTGGTGCGCCCACGAGTACACCGCCTCGAATCTGCGCTGGGCCGCGGCCCAGCGACCGGGGGATGGGGCCATCGCCGAACGGCTGGCCGCGGTGCTGCTCGCCCGGGCCCGGGGCAGGCCCACGATCCCCAGCAGCATCGGCGAGGAACGCCGCACCAACCTGTTCATACGGGCGGCGGATGGCCAGGAACTGGCCGCCCTGCGTCGCAGCAAGAACGATTGGTCGGACTGAACCGGCGCCGGATTAGGGCGAGAAGGCTGACACCTCTGGTCAGGAATGTGTTGCACGACACAACACAGACCGTGACCTGCCGGACCGAGGCACAACCCGGGTAATGTCACTTGGTTCAATTTCCAGCGGTCATGATGCAGACGGCTTCGATCCGATCGGACGATGTCCTGGAGACCGACGGCTCCATCAAGCTGCGCAAAGTGGTTCTGGCGGGTCGACTTGACATGCTGGGCATGGAAGACATCGCCCTGAAGCTCACATCGCTGACGGCCATCAAACCATTGCCGGTGATTCTTGACCTTCGCGACGTCAGCTTTCTGGCCTCCATCGGCATCCGCAGCATCATCTCCAGCGCCCGTGCCCTGGATCAGAAAGGCGGCCGCATGGTGATCCTGCTGGGTGACAACGAACTGGTGAAGGCCACGCTGGAGTCCACCGGGATCGACGACGTGATTCCGATGGTCGCCGATGAGGATCAGGCCGAACGGGACGCCCTGGCCTGAGGCTCGACCGATGGCGCCACCCCAGCCCGACGCCCCCACCCTCTCGATCCAGCCCAGCCCCCAGGAGCTGCGGCGCTGCTCCGAATGGCTCACGGACCACTGCCAGAAGGAGGCCGTTCCCCCCGGACCGACCGGCAAGCTGGACCTCTGCCTCAACGAGGTGCTGGCCAACCTGATCGACCACGGCGGGGCTGCGGATTTCACCTGCCCGGTGGATCTGACCCTGGAACTGGCCGATTGCGGGGACAGGGGTCTGGCGACCCTCACCATCGTCGATGCCGGCCCGGCCTTCGATCCCCTCGGCGCCAGCCGCGGGCCCCTGCCCCGCTCGCTTCAGGAGGCCGAACCCGGCGGTCTCGGCCTCCTGCTGGTGAATCGTTTCATGGATGAACGCAGCTACCAGAGGGCCGGGGACAGGAACGTGCTTAAGCTCGGCATCTACTTTTCAAAAGACCCCTGATCGGGAATGTGCGTCGAGCCCCCAATCTCCCTGGACCCCTCGACCACCGCTTCCCTGCCCTACAAGGACATTCCCCTCTTCCGGGATGTGAGGGAGGACGTGTTGCAGGCGGCGGTCCATCGCTGTGAGCTTCTGCCTCTGGCACCGGGTCAGGTGTTGCTCAGCCCGGGGCAGACCAACGAGGACATCTTCATCATTCTGGCCGGAACGGTCACGGTCCACCTCGGCGGCGACGGCTACCGCAGCAAGGGGATCGCCATTCCCATCGGTCAGTGCATCGGCGAGTTTTCCGCCATCGATGGCCGACCGGCCTCGGCCCTGGTTCGGGCGGAGGAGGAGGCGACCGTGTTGAGGATTCCCCAGCAGGTGTTCTGGTCCCACATGGTGCTGCTGCCGGGGGTGGCCCGCAACATGATGATTTCCCTGGTGGAGCGCACCCGGCTCACCAACCAGCTGACGCTGGAGGCCCAGCGGGAAGCCCTGGAGCTGTCCCACCTGCGCAAGGAACTCGACCTGGCGCGGGACCTGCAGCTCAACATGCTGCCGCCCCAGGGCTGCCTGTTCCCCGAGCATCCGGACATCGAGATCGCCACGCTGATGGAACCGGCCACCACGGTGGCGGGGGATTTCTTCGATGCCTTCTTCGTCGACAGCCACCGGCTCTTCGTCTGCATCGGCGATGTGTCCGGCCACGGCCTCGGGGCGGCGCTGTTCATGGCCCGCTCGGTGGGACAGCTGAGGATCCTGGCGAACACCGAAAGATCCCCGGATGCCGTGCTGCGCCGCCTCAACGACAGCCTCGCCGATGGGAACGAGGCCGGGCTTTTCGTGACGATGTTCTGTGGCTATCTGGATGTGACCTCCGGCCAGTTCACCTATTCCAATGGCGGCCACTGCCCGCCCCTGCTGCTGCAGGACGGGGAGGTGCGTCCGATTGCGATGCCGAAGGGGGCGCTGCTGGGCGTCTTTGCCGGCCGCACCTACCAGAGCCTGTGCCTGCAGCTCACCCCGGGCGACCTGCTGATGGTCTACACCGACGGAGTCACCGAAGCGGAGAACACCGAAGGGGAGCCCTTCGGTGTGCAGGGGTGCCAGGGCCTGCTGGCCGAAGCGAATCAGGCCCCCCTGGACACCCTCATCCAGGGGCTGCGCCAGAGCCTGCGGGGCTTCACCAGCAGCCAGCACCTTGAAGACGATTGCACCCTGCTGCTGCTGAGGCGCCGGCCCGTGGCCGGCCTTAGGGAGGGGAGCTGAGGCTCTCGGCCCTGCCCCCCTGGGGCAGGGTCACCAGCGACCGCCCACCCGGGAACAGCAGGGCCGACTCATCGGCACGGAACCGCAACCGGCCCCGACGGCCGTGGGGGTGGTCGGCCTCCAGGGGCGCCCGCCAGCGCAGCCGGTGGTCACCGAGCTGCACCTGGTAAAGCCATTCCCGGCCGAGGAATTCCCGGCCGGTGATCCAGGCCGGCCCCTCCTCTTCGGGCAGGAACTCCAGGGCCTGGGGGCGGACCATCACCTCGACGGGCTCCGAAGACGCGTGGCCGTCTTCCCCCCGGGACCGCAGCTCGAGGTCTCCGAGCACGGTCTGCAGGCGGCGGCCGCGCCAGCGGGCCGGCAACAGGTTGGACTGGAGCACGAACTGGCCCACGAAGGCGGTGGCGGGCTGGTCGACCAGCTCCCGGGGGGGAGCGCACTGGTGCAGCACCCCGTCGCGCAGCACCCCCACCCGGTCGCAGATCGCCAGGGCCTCCTCCGGATCGTGGGTGACCATCAGGCCGCTGGCGCCGCAGCGGGCCAGCACGGCCGGAAGCTCGCTGCGCAACCGCAGCCGCACCTCCACATCCAGGTTGGAGAAGGGCTCATCCAGCAGCACCACCGAGGGGGAGGGCGCCAGGGCACGGGCCATGGCCAGGCGCTGGCGCTGCCCGCCGGAGAGTTCGTGGGGATAGCGGCGCTCCAGGCCGCCCAGGCCCAGCAGATCGAGCAGCCAGGCCACCCGGGCCGTGTCCTGGCCGCGACGCAGGCCGAAGCAGGCATTCCGCCAGGCATCGAGGTGGGGGAAGAGGGCATCGTCCTGGAAGACCATGCCGACGCCCCGCCGCTCGGGGGGCAACAGGCGATCCGGACCCGCCACCTGCTGGCCACCAATGCTGATGCTGCCGCGGCCGGGACGCTCGAAGCCGGCGATCAGGCGCAGCAGGGTGGTCTTGCCGCATCCGGAGGGGCCCAGCAGACCGACCAGTTCCCCGGCACCAAGAACGAGGTCGATCCCCTTGAGGGTCCAGCCAGAAACGTCGCGACCCGGGTAGCGATACCAGAGGTCATCGATGCGGACGTGGTCGCGGGGAGCGCGGCCGGTGAGCTCCCCGGTGCTCGAAGCCGTGGTGGCTGCAGTGGCAGCAGGAGTGGCGGCAGGCGTGGCGATGGTGGTGGAAGAAGCCATAAGATCCCAGTCCCGCATTGTCACCCGTCATGAGTTCCAGCGCTGGGGGGAGTGACGAAAGGCACAGGCCCTTGTCTCATTCGGTCCATACAACGGACGCCCCCGCGCCGGTGGGCCCCTACAACCAGGCCGTGGTCGCCGGGGGCGTTCTGTATTGCTCCGGCCAGATCGCCCTGGATCCGCTGGGCGGCACGCTGGTGGGGGACGGCGACGTGGAGGCCGAAACCGTCCAGGTACTCACCAACCTGCAGGCGGTGCTTGCCGCCGCCGGCTGCGGCCCTGAGCAGGTGGTGCGCACCACGGTGTACCTGGTGGATCTGAACGATTTCGCCCGGGTCAACGCCCTGTATGCCGGGGTGTTCGGCGCCGGGGTGGCCCCGGCGCGGGCCTGCGTGCAGGTGGCGGCCCTGCCGAAGGGGGCGCGGGTGGAGATCGACGCCATCGCCGTGCTCGCCTGAGGCAACGCTGGTGGGGGGGGCCGGACTGCGGCAACCTGGGGCGATGGAAACCCCCTTCGGCACCTGGTTTCACGAGGTGGTGGTGATGACACCGGGCCGCTTCGAGGAGGCCGTCGATGCGGTGCTGGCGGTGCAGCAATTCAAGACGGTGGTGCTCCACCTCAGCGCGATGGCACCGGAGGAGGCCCAGCGCACCATCGACTTCGTCTCGGGTGGCGTGTTCGCCATGGACGGTCAGTCGGAGCGGCTGGGGGACACGGTGTTCCTGTTCGCTCCGGCCCTGGTGACGATCAGCCGGGATGGGGATGAGCGCGACTGAGCCTGCCAGGACCGGCTCCCCCGCCCTTGTGGCACCCGTGCCGGGGCAGTAACACGGGCACCGGTCCCGTCCTGCCCATGAAGCGATCCACCGGTCTGGCCCTGCTGGCCCTTGTTTGGGGTCTCGTGGCGCCCCCGGGTGGCCCCGGCCCCAGGGTCCTGGCCGCTGGCAGCGGCGGTCAGATGGTGCTGGTGCGCACCGAGCGGCAGCTGCCCGTCACCGGTGATCCGATCTGGGAGCTGCAGCTCCACCTCCCCGGCCAGCCGCCCCGGGCCTACGAGGCCCTGGTGGGCCGGGTGCGGCGCCAGGACGGCGACCGGGGCCGGCTGGGCAGCAAGGCGCCGCTGCCGCGGGGCCTCTACGCCGTGACCGAGATCACCCCCGTGGCTCCGACGGATGATGCCGAACTCGGCCGCTTCCTCTGGATCGGCCTGGAGCCGAGCTTTCCCACCGCCCGCCGGGGCCTGGGCATCCACCACGATCCCAGCGCTGGCCGGGGGCGCCGCAGCGGCACCGACGGCTGCATCGGACTGATCCACGGCAACGACCTGCTGGTCCTGGGCGATCTGCTGCGCCTCAGCGGCACCACCGAACTGGTGGTGCGGGACTGAAGGGCGTTCGCGCCTGGCCGGTGGTCAGGAACCGCCCGCCAGGGCCTCCTTCAGCCGGGGCTCGAGTTCCCTGCGCTGGGCTGGATCGCCCACCAGCATCAGGGTCCCGGTGCCGGGCCACCAGTTAATGCGCAGGTTGGAGACCCCGTCCTCAATGACCAGCATCTCGAAGGCCCCCTGGTGCACCCAGTGCCCGAAACAGCCGAGATCCGCGACCAGGGCCTGGAGTTCCTCCAGGGTTCCGTTGAACGTCACAGGTCCATCGCGGTGTGCGCGGAGTTTAGGGACTTCGGCAGGATCGGCTCTGCCTGAACCGGCACAACCGGTGACCCCTGCTCCTGGGGCAGCCGCTGCCAGCCCGGTTGCCAGGCGTCGCGGTCACGCAGTTCGCCCAGGGAAACCAGCAGGCGGTAACCGGGATCCAGCACCGCCTGCAGCTCCACGGTCCGCCCGCGGCCGCGGCCCCGCTGGCCCAGCACGGCGAAGTGGCGGTAGCCGCCGCTGCGCTGGGCCCGTTCGGGCTGGGCCGTCCAGGCGGCGGGGAGTTTGATCATGCGCGGCGCCGATGCCGTTCAGGGGGTCTGGGCGGAGAGGGGCTCCTCGATCACCGGGTTGCGAAGCACCCCGATCCCCTCGATCTCCACCTCGACCGTATCGCCGCGGCGCAGCCAGCGGGGCGGATCGGCCGCCATGCCGACGCCACTGGGGGTGCCGGTGAGGATCACGGTGCCGGCCGGCAGGGTTGTGCTGGCGCTCAGGAATTCGATGATCTCCGCCACCGTGAAGATCATGTCGGCGGTGCTGGCCGCCTGCACCGTTTCACCGTTGAGACGGGTCTGCAGTCGGAGGGCCTGGGGATCGGGGATCGCCGCGGCGGTCACCAGGCAGGGGCCCAGGGGGGCGAAGCTGTCGAAGCTCTTGCCGCGGCACCACTGGCCACCGCCGAGCTGGGGCTGCTTCTGCCAGTCGCGGGCACTGACGTCGTTGGCGCAGGTGTAGCCCAGCACCACCCCCAGGGCCTCGGAGCGCGGCACGTTGCGGCAGGTGCGACCGATCACCACCGCCAGCTCCCCCTCGTAGTCCACCTGGTGGCTGGCCAGCGTGGTGGGCAGGGTGATCGGCGCCTCCGGATGCTGCACCGCCCCCGGCACCTTCATGAACAGCACCGGCCAGGTGGGGATCACGGCGCCGGTCTCGGCGGCATGGCGGCGGTAGTTGAGGCCGATGCAGAGGATGGCCCGGGGTTCCAGGGGGGCCAGGATCCGCTCCACCGCGGCCGGCTCGCCCGTGGGCTCCAGATCGCCGAACAGGTCGCCCGCCAGGCGCTCCAGGCGGCCGTCAGGACGGCGACTGGCGAGGTGGATGGCGCCCGCCGCATCCCGATAGCGCACGATCTTCATGGGGGGCTGAACGGAGGACTGCCGGGGGGCTGCCGAGGGGGGTGCAGAAGGCCCGCAAGGACCACTTTCGCCCGTCAGCCCGTGGATGATGGGGGCGCCAGCGGAACCAGGAGCACGCCGTGGTCGCCGAACCCCGTCGCCAGCGGAGCACCACCCTCCGGGGCGCCGAGCTGCTCAATGATCCGCTGCTCAACAAGGGCACCGCCTTCAGCCGGGCGGAGCGGCGGGACCTGGGGCTGGAGGCCCTGCTGCCCTGGCAGGTGGAGAGCATCGAGACCCAGGTGGAGCGCTGCCGGCTGGCCTTCGGCGCCATGGGCAGCGACCTTGAGCGCTACGCCTACCTCCAGACCCTGAGGGAGCGGAACGTCACCCTGTTCCACCGCTTTCTCGCCGACCACATCGAACTGGCGATGCCGATCGTTTACACCCCCACGGTGGGGCAGGCGATCCAGCACTTCAGCCACACCTACCGCAGCCCCAGCCAGGGGATCTACCTGGCGGCGCCGCAGCAGGACCGGCTCGAGGAGCTGCTGGCCCAGGCCTGCGGCGGCTCCGCCGGCCGGGCGCCGGCCCTGCTCCTGGTCACCGACGCCCAGGGGATCCTCGGCATCGGCGACCAGGGGGTGGGGGGCATCCAGATCTGCCAGGGGAAGCTGGCCGTCTACACCCTCTGCGCCGGGCTGGATCCGGCCCGGGGGCTGCCGGTGATGCTCGACGTGGGCACCGATCGGCCCGAACTGCTCGCGGATCCCTGCTACCCCGGCCTGCGCCAACCGCGACTGCAGGGGGAGGCCTACACCGCGTTCCTCGAGCGCTTCATCACGGCGGTGCAGGCGGTCTGCCCCAGCGCCCTGGTGCACTGGGAGGACTTCGGCGCCGCCCACGCCCGCCCCGTTCTGGAGGCCTACCGGCACCGGGTGCCGAGCTTCAACGACGACATCCAGGGCACCAGCAGCGTCGCCGCTGCGGCGATCCTGGCCGGCCTGCGGCGCCTCGGCAAACCGCTGGCCGACCAGCAGATCGTCATCTTCGGCGCGGGCAGCGCCGGCTGCGGCATCGCCGACCGGCTCTGGCGCCTGC
>NZ_JAGQBG010000101.1 GCF_024345515.1 Cyanobium sp. N5-Cardenillas | reverse complement strand
CAGGCGGGAAAGACACGCAGCCGCTGCTGACGGCCGCGGCCGAAGACCGCACTGCGCAACCGGTAGTGGTGCACCAGCTCGGCCTGGAGGGCCCGCACCGCCTCATTGCGGGGCAGCAGCTCCACCGGCCGGCCCTGGGGCAGCACCACCTGCTCCACCGCCAGCCGGCATTCCTCCAGGGCCGCATGGGCGTCATCGGGGCGGGCCGCGCCGACACCGACCGGATCGTCGCCGTCCACCGCGCCGCCTCCCTCCTGGCGCCGCTCCAGCAGGCGTTCCATGGCCCGCTGCAGTTGGTGGGGCGTGTCCGACTTGATCACCAGGATCGGCAGGCCCAGGTCGCGGGCCTGGCGCCGCAGCTCGGGATCAAGGCCCAGCTGGCCGCGCACGCTCAGCACCGCATCGGCCTGCTCCGGCTCCTCCACCACCTGCACCGGCAGCTGACGACGCCGCACCGCCTCCTCCAGCTGCTCGGCCGCCAGACCCACGCCGAAGACCCGCAGGGCCGGAACCGCCGGGGCGACGCTTGCCGCCGCCGGCCGGGGCGCCGCCGGATCGGGCAGGGGCACCACCGCCAGGGGAGCGGGACCGGGGCGCCGGGGGGGCGGGGCGGTTGCCCAGGCGGGCGGCGGGGCCGGGCGGGCGGGGCCGTCGTCGCGCAGCACCAGGCGGCCGTCGCTGCCCAGCTCCCGCGCCTGGGGGTGGGTGGGCTGGCCGCGCAGCAGCAGGTCGACGGTGCCGGCCACGTCGCGGTGCAAGAGCCAGCGGTGACGGCTGTGCATCTCCACCGCCAGGGGGAAGGTGGGCTCGGCGGCCCGTTCCAGCACGGTCTTCTGGGTGCGGCGGCGGCGGGCCTCCTCGTCCCCCAGGGTCACCGACTGGATCCCGCCCACCAGATCGCTGAGGGTGGGGTTGCGGATCAGGTTGGCCAGTTCGTTGCCATGGGCCGTGGCCACCAGCATCACGCCCCGTTCGGCGATGGTGCGGGCCGCCTGGGCCTCCAGCTCGGTGCCGATCTCATCGATCACGATGACCTCGGGCATGTGGTTCTCCACCGCCTCAATCATCACCTGGTGCTGCAGCTCCGGCCGCGCCACCTGCATCCTCCTGGCCCGGCCGATGGCGGGGTGGGGGATGTCGCCGTCACCGGCGATCTCGTTGCTGGTGTCGATCACCACCACCCGGCGCTGCAGGTCGTCGGCGAGCACCCGGGCGATCTCCCGCAGGGCCGTGGTCTTGCCCACCCCGGGGCGGCCCATCAGCAGCAGCGACTGGCCCGTGTCCAGCAGGTCGCGCACCATCGCCACGGTGCCGAACACCGCCCGGCCCACCCGGCAGGTGAGCCCCACCACATCGCCGGTGCGGTTGCGGATGGCGCTGATGCGGTGCAGGGTGCGCTCGATGCCGGCCCGGTTGTCGCCTCCGAAGGGGCCGAGGCGCTGCAGCACCGCCGCCAGGTCGGAACGTTCGATGGCGTCGCCCCCCAAGGCCAGCACGCGACCGGGGTAGCGGGCCTCCGGCACCCGGCCCAGGTCGAGCACCACCTCCAGCAGCCCCTCCCGTTGCTCCGGCCCCGCCAGGGCCCGCTGCACCACCGGCGGCAGCACGGCCAGCAGACGGTCCAGGTCGTCGGTGACCCGCTGGGTGGAGAGGGACGGGTGGGGCGAAGGCTCCAGGGGGGCGCCGGGGGGAGCTGCCCATCGTTCTAGCCAGGTCTCAGGGGCCGACGACATCACGGGCCAGCCAGGGGCCCACCAGCGCCCCGGCGATCTCCAGGGCCCGGGGCCAGAGGCGGGGCAGGTCCAGCAGCCGCCGTCCCTCCGCCTGGGCCTCCAGCAGCAGGGGCTGCAGCTGCCGGCGAGCCACCCCGCCGAAGGCCACCCCGGCCGCCCGCGGCCCGACACCGGAGCGCCCCAGCACCGCCAGGGTGTGAGCGTTGGTGCCCCCGGCCAACTGCAGCGGGCCCGGCGGCGCCAGCGGCGCCAGCCGCGCCAGCAGCCCCACCGCCGCATGGGCCGTGCCGGCCCCCACATCCCCGCTCATCGGCCGACCATCCAGCTGCCAGAGGGGCCGGAAGCCGGCCCCGCGCAGCAGGCGGAACCGCTGCCACAACTCCGCCGCCAGCCCTTCGGCCGTGGCGCCCCCCTCCAGGCCGGCGCTCACCGCCACCCGGCGCAGCGCCACGCCGCTGGCGGCCAGCTGCAGCACCCGTTCGGAGAAGGCGTCCAGGCGCCCAGGCCTGGTGTGCAGCTCCACCGCGTCGGGAGCCAGCTGGACCAGCAGGGCCCCCACGGCGGCCGGCTCCAGCACCTGGCTGCGCTCCTCGATCAGCCCCAGGGGGCAGGCGGGCAGGCAGCGGCCGCAGCCATAGCAGCGCTCCACCACCACCCCCCGCCCGTCGATGGCCAGGGCGGGGCAGACCCGTTCGCACGGCCTCGGGCAGGACGGCGGACAGCGCTGCGAATCGAACCAGGCCTTGCGGAAGTGGGGGTCGAGGCCATCGCTGAGGCTGACCATCAGCCAGGGACGCGCCGCGCCGTGGGCCTCCGCCCAGGCCAGGCCGCGCCGGGTGGCGGCCACCACGGCCGGATCGGCAGCCACGTCAATGCAGTGGACCCCGGCCAGGGCATGGATGCCGGCCAGATCCTCGATGGCGGCCAGGTCCTGGTTGCTGGCCCCGCCGATCAGCTTCACCCAGCACCCATGGGCCAGGGCCTGCTCCGGGTCCCGGGCCATGGCCGCCATGGGGTGCGCAACGGGGTGGGCCGATCCTGCCACCACCAGCGGACTCAACCGGGCTGGGGCAGCTCCGGCGCCGCCTCGGGCTGGGCGAGCCCGAGGCGGTTCACCAGCCAGGGGGCCGTGAAGCCCTGCAGGCCCACGGTCATCAGGATCGTCAGGAACACCAGCCCCTTGAGGGCACCACCGCCGGCCACCTCGGCCCGGTCGAGTTCCAGGGCGAACAGGCTCACCACCGCCGCGGTGACGATGCCCCGCGGCGCGATCCAGCTAAGCAGCGCCTTCTCCTTCCAGTCGAGGCTGGGCAGCCCCAGGCCCGTCAGCTGGATCAGCGGCCAGCGCACCAGCATCAGGGCCACGACGCAACCCCGGCCACCCAGACCGAGGGGGCTCAGTTCCGCCCAGGAGACATCGGCCGCCAGCAGGGGGAACAGCACAGTGATCGCCAGCATGGCCAGCTGGCGAATCAGTTCATCGAGCTGGGTGGCGGCCGCATCAAGGCGCAGCCCCACCACCACCCCGGCGCTCACCGCCGCCGGCAGACCCGATTCCGGCAGCAGGGCCTCACAACCGCTGAACATCAGAAACAGCACCCCCAGGGTGAGCTGCAGCGCCAGGCCATTGGACTCGGCCGTCCCCTCCCCTCCCCTGGCCGCCGCCAGGGCGCCCAGACGCCGGAGGGCCTCCGAGAGCAGCAGACCGGCGAGTCCGCCGAGGGCCACCCCGCCCCCCAGGCGCAGCAACAGCCGGGAGGCCACCTCCTGCCAGCCGCCCAGGTCGCCCAGGGTCACCTGGAGCAGCACCAGGCCCAACACCGCACTCACCGGTTCGAGGATCAGGCCCTCCGCCTCCAGCAGCTGGCCCAGCTTCGGGGCCAGCCGCAGCTGGCGCACCATCGGGCTCACCACCGTGGGACCGGTGGCCAGGGCGATGGCGCCGTAGACCAGGGCCAGCGACCAGGGCAGACCCGCCAGGGCGTGGGCCAGCAGGGCCGCCAGGGGCAGCCCCAGCACCAGGCGCACCAGCACCAGCTGCAGCACCGAGCGCTGCAGGTCGCGGCCCGCCAGGCGCAGGTTGAGCCCGCCATCGAAAAGCACCAGGCTCACCAGCAGGCCCACCAGGGGCTCCAGGCCGGCGCCGAGGTTCTCGGGATGGACGATGTCGAAGCCGGCATGGCCCGCCAGCAGCCCCATACCCAGCAGCAGCACCACCGCGGGCTGGCCGGTGACCCAGGCCGTGGCCTGGGCAAGGGAACCGGCGAAGAAGGCCGAACCCCAGATCAGTGCCAGCCGCTCACTCAACGCGCTTGGAGTCCGCGGGACCGGCCCAGGCTATGGGCTGGACCCCGCTCAGGCAGGAACGAGCTGCTCCAGCGGCTGCCAGCGCAGGGCGCGGGCGCCGCCCATCTCCACCACCAGCTTCAGCCGCGGTTCGCGGCGGCAGAGGTCGCAGAGGGCGCCGAGCTCGGAGCTGCTGAGCACCTGGCCCTCCAGCAGCCACAGCAGCACCGGCCCTTCGCCGGCCAGCTGGGGGCCCAGCAGGGGCATCACCCGCTGCACCTCGCCCACGGCGGCCGCCCGGCCGACGCTGTGGTGGCCCAGGTGGGGCGGACGGATGCCGTGCAGTTGCAGGAGATAGGCCTCCGGATCTCCGAGCCCGCGGGCGGAGGTGAGGTGCGCCCGGTAGCCGGCCGCCCGCAGCCGCCGCAGCAGGCGCGTTTCGGCGCCCCCCTCCAGGGGAACGAACAGGGCGAGGGCGCCGCAGCGCTCCAGCTCGGTGCGGAAACCACGGCCGGTCATCAGCAGAGGCATCGGGAGCGGCAGGCGAATCGCCGGCTGAGTCTGGCAGCCGGTGCGGGGCCCGGGGGTGGTGGTGCACACCATGGGGTAGGGTTATCTCTTGTGCTGATGATCTGTGCCCGTCCGCTAGCCGGGCCTCCAGAGAACAGCACGGGGTCCGTCAGTGGTGACGAACCCTTCCTGGCCCGTACGACTCCTGCAGCGCTTCGTCGTTGCCGTGACCGTCGGGATACTGCCCGAGGCCCCACCGCTTCCGGCAAGTCCCAGCCCGCTGATTCGCCTCGCTAGCCCCTGACCCTCGGGTCAATCTGCGATTCCACGAATTCAGCCCCCCGCCGCCCAGCGGGTCCTCCACGGATGTCGGGCCCTGGCCCTTGATCCATGGCGGCACGCCGCGGCTGTCCAGCTGGTGTTGTTCTCCCTCCCATGTCCATCGGCATTCTTGGGAAGAAGCTGGGTATGTCCCAGTTCTTCGACGAAGAAGGCAAATCCATTCCGGTCACCTTGATCGAAGCGGGTCCCTGCCGCATCACCCAACTCAAGAGCGAAGCCACCGACGGTTACACCGCGGTGCAGCTCGGCTTCGGCGAAACCCGCGAGAAGCTCGTCAACAAGCCCGCCAAGGGCCACCTGGCCAAATCCGGCGAAGCGCCCCTGCGGCACCTCAAGGAGTACCGGCTGGAGGCCATCGACGGTCTCGAGCTGGGGGCGCACGTCACCGTCGGTGACTTCAGCCCCGGCCAGAAGGTCGACGTCAGCGGCGACACGATCGGCCGTGGTTTCTCGGGCCTCCAGAAGCGCCACGGCTTCAGCCGCGGCCCCATGAGCCACGGCTCCAAGAACCACCGCGAGCCAGGCTCCATCGGCGCCGGCACCACCCCAGGCCGGGTCTACCCCGGCAAACGGATGGCCGGCCGTTACGGCGGCAAGCAGATCACCACCCGCGGCCTCACCATCCTCAAGGTGGATGCGGAACGCAATCTGCTCATCGTGAAGGGCTCGGTTCCCGGCAAGCCCGGCGCCCTGCTCGACATCCGCCCGGCCCGGCGGGTGGGCGTGCCCGCAGAGAACTGAGGAGAACACCCATGACTGACTGTGTGATTCGCGACTGGCAAGGCAAGGAGAGCGGCAAGGCTCCCCTCGACCTCAAGGTCGCCAAGGAAACATCCGCCAAAGGATTGCTGCACAGGGCCGTGGTGCGCCAGCTGGCCCATACCCGGCAGGGCACCGCAAGCACCCTCACCCGTGCCGAAGTGGCCGGTGGCGGCCGCAAGCCCTACAAGCAGAAAGGCACCGGCCGGGCCCGCCAGGGTTCGATCCGGACCCCCCTGCGGCCCGGCGGTGGCGTGATCTTCGGACCAAAGCCCCGCAGCTATGCCGTGGCGATGAACCGCAAGGAGCGTCGCCTGGCCCTGCGCACCGCCCTGATGAGCCGCGTCGCGGACATCACCGTGGTGAAGGGCTTCGGCGCCGGGCTCGACACCCCCAAAACCAAGGAGATCACCGCCGCCCTGTCCCGCTTCGGCATCGAGGCCGGCGACAAGGTGCTGCTGATCCTCGATGGCGCGCCCGAGGCGGTGACCCGCTCGGTCCGCAACCTCGAAAAGGTGAAGCTGATCGCCGCTGATCAGCTCAACGTGTTCGATCTGCTCCATGCCAACAAGCTGGTGCTCAGCGAAGAGGCACTGGCGAAGATTCAGGAGGTCTACGGCGATGTCTGAGCGTTTTGCAGGCCGGCTGGCGGACGTGATCCGTCGCCCGCTGATCACCGAGAAGGCCACCCGGGCCATCGAGATCAACCAGTACACCTTCGAGGTGGACCATCGGGCCGCCAAGCCCGACATCAAGGCGGCCGTCGAGCATCTGTTCGACGTCAAGGTCGTCGGCGTCAGCACCATGAATCCCCCCCGCCGCTCCCGTCGGGTGGGCCGCTTCGCCGGCAAACGCGCCCAGGTGAAGAAAGCGGTGGTGCGCCTTGCCGAAGGCAACGCCATCCAGTTGTTCCCTGAGTCCTGAGGGGTCTGAAACACCATGGCAATTCGTAAGTACAGGCCCAACACCCCCGGCACCCACACGCTGGTCGTCACCGACTTCAGCGACATCACGGGCAAGAACCGGGAACGGGGCCTGGTGGTGTCCAAGCACCGCCACAAGGGCCGCAACAACCGCGGCGTGATCACCTGCCGCCACCGCGGCGGTGGCCACAAGCGCCTCTACCGCATCGTCGACTTCCGTCGCGACAAGCACGGGGTGAGCGCCAAGGTGGCCGCGATCCACTACGACCCGCACCGCAACGCCCGTCTGGCGCTGCTCTATTACACCGACGGCGAGAAGCGCTACATCCTCGCTCCCGCCAACGTGGCCGTGGGCCAGAGCGTCATCTCCGGCCCGGACGCCCCGATCGAGAACGGCAACGCCCTTCCCCTCTCGGCCATCCCCCTGGGTTCGAGCGTCCACAACGTCGAGCTCTATGCCGGTCGCGGCGGCCAGATGGTCCGCACCGCCGGAGCCAGCGCCCAGGTGGTGGCCAAGGAAGGCGACTACGTTGCCCTCAAGCTGCCCTCCACCGAGGTGCGGCTGGTGCGCCGGGAGTGCTACGCCACCCTCGGTGAGGTGGGCAACTCCGAACAACGCAACACCAGCCTGGGCAAGGCCGGCCGCAAGCGCTGGCTGGGCCGCCGGCCGGAAGTGCGCGGCAGCGTGATGAACCCCTGCGACCACCCCCACGGGGGCGGCGAAGGCCGGGCACCGATCGGCCGCTCCGGTCCTGTCACGCCCTGGGGCAAACCCGCCCTGGGCCTCAAGACCCGCAAGCGCAACAAGCCGAGCAACCGGTTCGTGCTGCGGAAACGACGCCGCACCTCCAAACGGAGCCGTGGCGGACGCGACTCCTGATGACCCACACCGCTCTGCTGTTCGCCTGATCCGCCATGGGACGCTCACTCAAAAAAGGCCCGTTCGTCGCCGACCACCTGCTTCGCAAGGTCGAGAAGCAGAACGCTGCCGACGACAAGACCGTGATCAAGACCTGGTCACGGGCCTCCACCATCCTGCCGATGATGATCGGCCACACCATTGCCGTTCACAACGGCAAGGCCCACGTGCCCGTCTACGTGACGGAGCAGATGGTGGGCCACAAGCTGGGCGAATTCGCCCCCACCCGCACATTCCGCGGTCACATCAAAGACAAGAAGGGAGGCCGCTGATCCGATGGCAACCACCACATCCGACACCCAGGCCCTGGCACACGGCCGCTTCATCCGCGGTTCCGTGTCGAAGGTGCGCCGGGTTCTCGATCAGATCCGGGGTCGCACCTACCGCGACGCCCTGATCATGCTCGAGTTCATGCCCTACCGCTCCACCGGCCCGATCACCAAGGTGCTCCGCTCCGCGGTCGCCAATGCCGAGCACAACCTCGGCCTCGATCCGGCGACCCTGGTCATCAGCCAGGCCAGCGCCGACATGGGACCCTCCCTGAAGCGGTTCCGGCCCCGGGCCCAGGGCCGCGCCTTCGCCATCAAAAAGCAAACCTGCCACATCAGCATTGCTGTGGCAGCGCCCACCGCCTGACCCCCGAGGACACCGCCCGATGGGACACAAGATCCATCCAACCGGCCTGCGCCTGGGGATCACCCAGGATCACCGCTCCCGCTGGTACGCCCCAAGCAAGACCTATCCCGTCCTCCTTCAGGAGGACGACCGGATCCGGTCGTTCATCAACAAGAAGTACGCCGCCGCCGGCATCAGCGACGTGCTGATCGCCCGTAAGGCCGACCAGCTCGAAGTGGAACTCAAGACCGCCCGTCCGGGCGTTCTCGTGGGCCGCCAGGGCAGCGGCATCGAGGAGCTGCGCACCGGCATCCAGAAGACCCTTGGCGATGCCCACCGTCAGGTGCGCATCAACGTGGTCGAGGTGGAGCGGGTCGACGCCGACGCCTTCCTGCTGGCCGAGTACATCGCCCAGCAGCTGGAAAAGCGGGTGGCCTTCCGGCGCGTCATGCGCATGGCGGTCCAACGCGCCCAGCGGGCTGGCGTGCTGGGTCTGAAGCTCCAGGTGAGCGGCCGCCTCAACGGCGCCGAAATCGCCCGGACGGAGTGGACCCGCGAGGGTCGCGTGCCCCTGCACACGCTCCGCGCCGACATCGACTACGCCACCAAGGTGGCCACCACCACCTATGGGGTCCTGGGCATCAAGGTCTGGGTGTTCAAAGGGGAGGTGCTTCCCGGTCAGCAAGACCAGCTGCCCGTGGGTGGAGCACCGAAACGCCGCGCCAACCGCCGGCCGCAACAGTTCGAAGACCGCTCCAACGAGGAGTGATCAGGAGGCCTGAACCATGCTGAGTCCAAAACGCGTCAAGTTCCGAAAACAGCAGCGAGGCCGCATGCGCGGCATCGCCACGCGCGGCAACACGATCGCCTTCGGCGATTTCGCCCTGCAGGCCCAGGAGTGCGGGTGGATCACCTCCCGTCAGATCGAGGCCAGCCGCCGTGCCATGACCCGCCACGTCAAGCGGGGGGGCAAGATCTGGATCCGGATCTTCCCCGACAAACCCGTCACCATGCGGCCTGCCGAAACCCGCATGGGTTCCGGTAAGGGCAACCCGGAATTCTGGGTGGCCGTGATCAAGCCGGGCCGCATTCTCTTCGAGATGGGTGGCCCCGAGATCACGCCCGAAATCGCCAAGGAAGCCATGCGTCTGGCCCAGTTCAAACTGCCGCTCAAGACGAAGTTCCTCGCCCTGGCCGATCAGGTGGCTGCCGCCCCCGAACCCGCCCTCGCAGTGGAGTCCTGACCATGGCCCGTCCCACCATCACCGATGTGCGTTCGCTCAGCGACGCCCAGATCGTTGAACAGATCGACGGCGTCCGCCGCGAACTGTTCGACCTCCGCTTCCAGCAGGCCACCCGCCGTCTGGAGCACCCGCACCGCTTCAAGGAGGCCCGCATCAAGCTGGCCCACCTGCTGACGGTGCAGGAGGAGCGTCAGCGCTCCACCGTCGCCTCCTGATTCCCCCCTCGATCCCCATGGCACTCAAGGAAAGGGTCGGCACCGTCGTCAGCGACAAGATGGACAAAACGGTGGTGGTGGCGGTGGAAAACCGCTTCCCCCACCCCATCTATCAGAAGACCGTCCGCCGCACCACCCGCTACAAAGCCCACGACGAAGCCAACAGCTGCCGCGTGGGCGACCGGGTCCGCATCACCGAGACCCGTCCCCTCAGCCGCACCAAACGGTGGGCCGTGGCTGAAGTTCTCTCCACCACCAGCGCCGGCTGAGGAACCCCCCATGATTCAGCAGGAAACCTTCCTCAACGTCGCTGACAACAGCGGCGCCAAGCGCATCCAGTGCATCCGGGTGCTCGGCACCAACCGTCGCTACGCCCACGTGGGCGATGTGATCGTGGCCGCCGTCAAGGACGCCATGCCCAACATGGGCGTCAAGAAGTCGGATGTGGTCAAGGCCGTGGTGGTGCGCACCCGGGCCACGCTGCGCCGTGACACCGGCAACGCCATCCGCTTCGACGACAACGCTGCCGTGATCCTCGGCAACGACAACAACCCCAAGGGCACCCGGGTCTTCGGTCCGGTCGCCCGCGAGCTGCGCGAGCGCAACTTCACCAAAATCGTGTCCCTGGCTCCGGAGGTGATCTGAGATGGCCACCGCAACCCCCAAGGCCAGGCCCGTTGAGCGCGTCAAGATGCGCATCCGCAAAGGTGACACCGTCCAGGTGATCGCCGGCAAGGATCGGGGCAAGACCGGCGAGGTGCTGCGCACCCTGCCCAACGAGAACCGTGTCGTGGTGCAGGGCATCAACCTGCGCACCCGCCACGTCAAACCCACCCAGGAGGGCGAGACGGGCCGCATCGTCACCGAGGAAGCGTCCCTGCACGCCTCCAACGTGATGCTGTACTCCACCGCCAACAAGGTCGCCAGCCGGGTGGAGATCGTCGTCCAGGACGACGGCAGCAAGAAGCGCCGCCTCAAGAAGACCGGGGAGGTGATCGACTGACCGCCCCCCACCGCGTCGCCCCGCACGGCGCCCCCCCCGTTCCCCATCCCTGCTCCCCTCCCCCGTCCGCCTTCTGACCACGTCCAGAAGCGCCCCCCCATCCCCCCGTCATGTC
>NZ_JAGQBG010000100.1 GCF_024345515.1 Cyanobium sp. N5-Cardenillas | reverse complement strand
TGAGCCAGGTGCGGCTGCGGCGGGAAAGCAACTGGAAAACCCTGGAAACCCACGTCCGCCAGAGCGTGCTGGATGGGGCCCTGATGGTGGCAGGCATGCCCATCGCCATGACCCTCGGCTGTGGTGGCCAGCCCCCCCTGGCCATGGTGAGCGCCCTCACCTTGAGCTGCAACGGCAATGCCATCACCCTGCACCGGCGCTTCCACGACGCCGGGGTTCACACCCTGGCCGATTTCAAAGACTGGATCGTCGCCCACCCAGGTACCAAGCCGGTGCTCGCCGTGGTGCATCCGGCCTCGATGCACAACCTGATCCTGCGGGCCTGGCTGGCCTCGGCAGGGATCCACCCCGAACGCGACGTGGAGTTGCTCGTCATCCCGCCGCCCCAGATGGTCGCGGCCCTGAAGGCGGGCACCATTGATGGCTACTGCGTCGGCGAACCCTGGAACTCCCGTGCCGTCCTGGAAGGCCTTGGCACGGTGATCGCCACCGATCTGGAGCTGTGGAATGGCCACTGCGAGAAGGTGCTGGGGGTGAGGGAGGCGTGGGCCGCCGCCTACCCCCGCACCCACCAGGCCCTGGTGCAGGCCTTGCTGGAGGCGTGCCGCTACTGCGACGACCCTGGCCACCGCGACGACCTGGCCGATCTGCTGTCCCAGAGCCAGTACGTGGGTACCGATGTGGCGATGATCCGGCCGGGATTCGTCGATCCCTACGACCGCGGCACCGGTTCGCCCACATCGATGCCCTCGTTCAACCGCTTCTTCGGCCCTGAGGTGAATGAACCCCAGGCCAGTGATGCGGTCTGGATCCTGAGCCAGCTGGGGCGCTGGGGCCTGACCAGCTTTCCCAGCAACTGGCAGGAGGTGGCCGATCGGGTGCAGGATCGCGCCCTGTTCCGCAGCGCCGCCGCCGCCCTGGGGCTGCCGGCCAGCGAACGCCCCCCCGCACCGGTGGTGGCCTTCGAAGGTGATCGGCTCGATCCATTCGATCCCCTGGGCTACCTCGACCTTCTGGCCGTCAAGGGCCAGGTGACGGTGGCCCCGGCACCACTGCCCGCCCCGGCCAGCCGCTGACGCCCCCTCGCTTCCCCTTCCCCCTTCGCCTGCATGCAGACCCTGACGTCGACCCCATCCAGCCAAGCCGGTTCCAAGGAAGCGTTCCTGGTGATCGATGGCGTCAGCAAGGTGTATCCCACCCCGAAGGGGCCTTACACCGTGCTCGACAACATCAGCCTGGAGGTGGCGGAGGGGGAATTCATCTGCGTCATCGGCCATTCCGGCTGCGGCAAATCCACCCTGCTCGATCTGGTGTCCGGCTTCGGCCAACCCACCAGCGGCGAGGTGCGGCTGCAGTCGGTGCCGATCCGCGAACCCGGTCCTGACCGGATGGTGGTGTTTCAGAACTATTCGCTGCTGCCCTGGATGTCGGCCGCCGAGAACGTGGCCCTGGCGGTGAACACGGTGTTCCCCCACCTCAGACGCAACGGCGACGCCGGCCGGATCGTGGACAGCCACCTGGCGATGGTGGGGCTGAGTGAGGCGGCCGACAAGAAACCGGGCAGCCTGTCGGGGGGGACGAAGCAACGGGTGTCGATCGCCCGGGCCCTGGCCCTGCAGCCGAAGGTGCTGATCCTCGATGAGCCCTTCGGAGCCCTCGATCCGATCACCAAAGAAGAGCTGCAGGAGGAGTTGCTCAAGATCTGGCAGGAGCACAAGGTGACCGTGCTGATGATCACCCACTCGATCGATGAGGCCCTGTTCCTGGCCGACCGGGTGGTGATGATGACCAACGGACCTGCCGCGACGATCGGCGAAATCCTGGATCTGCCCTTCCCGCGGCCCCGCCACCGGGCCCAGCTGATGGAAATGCCGGAGTACTTCGACGTCCGCAACCACGCCCTCGACTTCCTCTATCGCCGTTTCGCCCACGACGATCAGTGACCTGACGCCTCGATGGGCCGCAGGTGCACAGCGGCGGCCTTGAGTTCCGGCTGCTGGGAGATCGGGCAGCCCAGGGCATGCATCAGCCGGTTGGCTTCGCAGGCCTGCTGCTGGGCCGCCCCCCAGTGCATGGGCAGGAACACCGTGCCCTGGCGGATGCGGTCGGTGACGCGCACCCGGGCCGTCACGGCGCCCCTGCGGGAGATCACCTCAGCGCGGCCGCCATCGACCAGTCCGTGCGCCAAGGCGTCGGCGGGATGCACCTCCAGCAGCGGCTCGCCGTGGGACCGCAGCAACCGCTCGACCTGGCCCGTGCGGGTCATGGTGTGCCACTGCTCCAGATAGCGGCCCACGGTGAGCACCAGGGGGTAGTCGCCATCGGGGGGTTCGCCCAGCCCCATTGGCGGCTCAGCGATCAGACGGGCGCGGCCCGAGGCTGTGGGGAAACGGCCCGAGGTGTGCAGACGCGGGGCGCCGCCGCCCGGAGACGTGCCGGTGGGGAAAGGCCATTGCTGGGGGCCGTGCTCGTGCAGCAACCCATGGCTGAGGCCGCTGAGGTCGCACACCCGGCCTGCGGTGATCGCCACGAACTCCTCGAACACCTCGGCCGCGGAGCCGTAGCGGAACTGCTCCTCGAAGCCGAGGCGTCGCCCCAGCTCGGCGAAGATCGCCCAGTCGGCCCGGGCCTCGCCAGGGGGCGCGCGGAAGGCCGGGCAGTAAGTGACGCGGCGCTCGGAATTGGTCATCACCCCGGCCTTTTCGCTCCACTGCGCCGCCGGCAGCACCAGGTGGGCGACGGCGGCGGTTTCGGTGCCGACATAGGCCTCGTTGAGCACCACCATCGGGCAACGGGCCACGGCGGCCCGCACCCGATCGAGCCAGGGGAGGCTCACCAGCGGATTGGTGGCCGCCACCCACCAGAGCCCCAGCTCCCCCCGCTCCATCGCCTCGATCTGTTCCCAGACGGTGAGGCCCGAGGCTGGGGCGATGCTCACCGGTGCCAGGCCCCAGTGCCGCTCGATCACGGCGCGGTGGCCGGCGTCGGTGACGGAGCGGTAGCCCGGCAGCAGCCGGGCCAGGCCTCCGGCTTCCCGGCCCCCCATGGCATTGGGCTGGCCGGTGAGGGAAAAGGGCCCGGCGCCGGGCCGGCCGATCTGGCCACTGACCAGATGAAGGTTGATGATCCCGGCCACGGTGGCGGTGCCCTCGACGCTCTGGTTCACCCCCATCGACCAGAGGCTCAGCACCGCTGGGCTTGCCACCCAGCGGTCCGCGAGCTGGTGCAGCTGCCGCTCCTCGATGCCGCAGAACCGGCTCACCGCTTCAGGCGTCCAGGCCGCCCACAGCTCGGCCAGGGCGTCGAAGCCCTCGGTGGACGCCTCCACATAGGCCCGGTGCACCGCCCCCCGTCCCAGCAGCAGGTGGCCGAGGCCATGCAGCAACGCCAGGTCGGTGCCGGGCCGGATCGCCAGGTGCAGGTCGGCCGCGTCACTGGTGGCCGTGGCGCGAGGATCCACCACCACGATCTGCAGGTCCTGCTGCTGCTTGCGCTTTCGCTTCAGCAGCCGCTGGAACAGCACCGGATGGCACTCGGCCGTGTTGGTGCCGATCAGCAGCACCGTGTCGGCCTGATCCAGGTCGTCGTAGCAACAGGGGGGGCCGTCCGTGCCGAAACTGCGGACGTACCCCGACACAGCCGAACTCATGCACAGGCGCGAGTTGGCGTCGAAGTTGTTGCTGCCCAGCGCCCCCTTGATCAATTTGTTGGCGACGTAATAGTCCTCGGTCTGGAACTGCCCGGAGCCATACATGGCGATGCCGGAAGGGCCCTTCTCGGCCAGGGTGCGGCGCACCTGGGCCTCCAGCAGCTCGAAGGCCCGATCCCAGCTGATCGGCGTGAAGGGTTGGTCGGTGCGCGGCCGATAGAGGGGTGTGGTGAGCCGGTTGCGGTGCAGGGTCTCGCCCACGGTGGCCCCCTTGACGCAGACCTGGCCCAGGGAGGAGGGGTGGTGGCGGTCGCCGCGGGCCGTCCAGGGCGCCTGGCTGCCGGCCGCCTCCGTGGGGGGCTTCATCTCCAGCCCGCAGCCCACACCGCAGTAGGGGCACTGGGCCCGGGCCGGGCCGTCGGCGTGGGAAAGAGGCGTAGTGGGGTGGCTCAAGATCGCGGGCGGACGACAGAGGCATGCGGCCTCCCGGCGGACGTTCGGGCGTCAGGTAGAAGGCTTCAGCCACAGCTGCTGGCCATCACCATCACCCCCTTGGCCTGAGAAACGAGCTTAAGTGAGCGTGACGCCTTCTTCCCTTGCGAGACCATCGGTGACGACGATCCAGAACGCTCCCACTCCCACCGCCGCGGACGTGGTCCTCATCCGCCACGGCGAAACGGCCTGGAGCCTCTCGGGCCAGCACACCGGCAGCACCGACATCCCCCTCACCGAGGGGGGGGAGGCGGCCGCCCGCGGGCTGGCCCCGGTCCTGGCGGCGAGCCCGTTCTCCCTGGTGCTGTCCAGTCCGCTGCAGCGGGCGCGGCGCACCTGCGAACTGGCGGGCCTGGCCGGCCAGGCCTGCCTCGAGCCCGATCTGGTCGAGTGGAACTACGGGGCCTACGAAGGTCTGACGACCACGGAGATCCAGGGGCGGCAGCCGGGCTGGCTGGTGTTCCGGGATGGCTGTCCCGACGGGGAAAGTCCCGCCCAGGTGGGGGAACGGGTCGACCGGGTGATCGGTCGGCTGCGGCAGGAGGGTGGCCGGGTGGCCCTGTTCGCCCATGGGCATCTGCTGCGGGTGTTCGTGGCGCGCTGGATCGGGCTACCGCCCAGCCACGGCGCCCATTTCCTGCTCGACACCGCCACTCTCACGGTCCTCTCCGACTACCGCGGCCTGCCGGCGGTGAAGTGCTGGAACGCTCCCCTGGCTCCGGGCATCTGATGGCTTCGCCGCCTTCCTTTACCTGCGCCGGGTAGGAAAGATTCAGGACATCGGCAGTCGAAACCATGGGATCCCTCTGGAATCGTTTCCAGGAATGGCTGTACGTCCACCCGGGCCTGCAGTTCCACCTGGATGTCAGCAGGATGGGCTTCGACGCAGGGCTGCCGGAACGGCTGGATTCCGCCTTCGCCGCGGCCTTCGCGGCCATGGAGGACCTTGAGGCGGGCGGCATCGCCAATCCGGACGAGGAGCGGATGGTGGGTCACTACTGGCTTCGCCAGCCCGACCTGGCCCCCAGCGAGGAGATCCGCACCGAAATCGTCGCGGTGATCGAGCGGATCGAGGGCTTCGCCATGGAGGTTCACGCGGGCACGATCCATCCGCCGACGGCCCCCCGCTTCACCGATCTTCTGGCGATCGGCATCGGCGGCTCGGCCCTGGGACCCCAGTTCGTGGCCGCCGCCCTGGGCCCGGACCAGGCCCCCCTGGCCATCCACTTCATCGACAACACCGACCCCGCCGGGATCGATCGGGTACTTGCTGGGCTCCGGGACCGGCTGGGCAGCACCCTGGTGATCGACACCAGCAAGTCCGGTGGTACCCCCGAACCCCGCAACGGCCTGCTGGAGGTGCAACAGGCCTTCGCCGCCCAGGGCCTGGACTTCGCCAGCCATGCCGTGGCGATCACCATGCCGGGCAGCCGGATGGACCTCCTGGCCCACGAACAGCACTGGCTGGCCGAGTTTCCCATGCACGACTGGGTGGGTGGCCGCACCTCCGTGCTGTCGGCGGTGGGCCTCCTGCCTGCGGCCCTTCAGGGCATCGACATCCGGGCCCTGCTGGAGGGAGCCCGGGTGATGGACGAGGCCACCCGTGTGCCCAGGGTGCGGACCAACCCCGCCGCCCTGCTGGCCCTCAGCTGGTTCCACGCCGGAGAAGGCCGCGGCAGCAAGGACATGGTGGTGCTGCCCTACAAGGACAGCCTGCTGCTGTTCAGCCGCTACCTGCAGCAGCTGGTCATGGAATCCCTCGGCAAGGAGATGGACCTCGACGGCAAGGTCGTGCACCAGGGGATCGCGGTGTACGGCAACAAGGGCTCCACCGACCAGCATGCCTACGTCCAGCAGCTGCGCGAGGGCATCCCCAATTTCTTCGCCACCTTCATCGAAGTCCTCGAGGATCGCTGCGGAGATTCGATCGAGGTGGAAGAGGGAGTCACCTCAGGCGACTTCCTCTCCGGCTTCCTCATGGGGACCCGCCAGGCGCTGTACGACAACCAGCGCGATTCGATCACCATCACGATCGGCCGCGTGGAGCCCCGCAGCATCGGGGCTCTCATCGCGCTCTACGAACGGGCCGTGGGACTGTATGCCTCGCTGGTGAACATCAACGCCTACCACCAGCCGGGCGTAGAAGCCGGCAAAAAGGCCGCCGCTGCCATCCTGGATCTGCAACGCCGGGTGGTCCGGGTGCTGCAGGCGGCCGACCACCCCCTCCCCTTGGAGGACCTGGCACAGCGGGCCGACGCCAGCGAAGCGGTGGAAACCGTCTACCAGATCGTGCGCCATCTGGCCGCCAATCCCCGCGGCATCGTCCTCGACGGCGATCCGGCCCAGCCCCACACCCTTACCGCGTCCCTCCGGCAGCTCGTTCTCCAGCCATGACTCTCACCCAGCCCGGTGTCACCAACGCCTTCCCGATCGATCTGGCGGCCTACCAGCCCCTGAGTCTCGATCCCACCCAACCCAAGCTGAGCCCGTTCCAGAGGGACGCCCTCCGCTCCAATATCCAGCTCTGCCGGGACGCCATCGTCTTCTTCACCGCAACTGGCGCCGCCCGGGGGGTGGGCGGCCACACCGGCGGCCCCTACGACACCGTGCCGGAGGTGATGATCCTCGACGGGTTCTTCCGCGGCGCGCCGGAGCGGTTCGTGCCGGTCTTCTTCGACGAGGCCGGCCACCGGGTCGCCACCCAGTACCTGATGGCGGTGCTGCGGGGCCACCTGAGCGCCGCCGACCTGTTGCGCTACCGCGCCGCCCATTCCCGTCTTCCCGGCCACCCCGAGCTGGGCCTGACCCCCGGAGTGGAGTTCAGCTCCGGCCGGCTGGGTCATCTGTGGCCCTTTGTGAACGGGGTGGCCCTGGCCCATCCCGGGCGCATCCTCTTCTGCCTGGGCTCCGACGGCGCCCAGCAGGAGGGGGATGACGCCGAAGCGGCCCGCTTCGCGGTGGCCCACGGCCTCGACGTGAAGCTGGTGATCGACGACAACGACGTCACCATCGCCGGCCATCCCTCCCAGTACCAGAAGGGCTTTGACGTGGCCCGCACCCTGGCCGGCCAGGGCCTGGCCACCCTCAGCGGCGATGGCGAGGATCTCGACGACCTCTACGGCAGGCTCTGTGCCGCCGTGGCCACCGACGGACCGGTTGCTGTCGTGAACAAGCGGCCGATGGCCGTGGGCATTGAGGGGCTTGAAGGTTCCACCCACGGCCACGACGTGATTCCCGTTGCCCTGGCGATCGCCTACCTGGAGCAGCGTGGCCAGGACGCCGCCGCCGCTTACCTCAAGGCGATCGAAAAACCCGTCAATCCCACCATCTACCTGGGCTCCAGCCGCACCACCGCGGCCAACCGCAACGTCTTCGGTGACACGGTGGTGGAGGTACTCTCCCGGCTGGAGCCCAGCGAGCGCAAGGACACGGTGCTCTGCGTCGACTCCGACCTGGAAGGCTCCTGCGGACTCAGCCAGATCCGCAAGGCCTATCCCGAGATCTTCATCAGCGGTGGGATCATGGAGCGGGCCAATTTCTCCGCCGCCGCCGGATTCGGCATGCAGAAGGGCCGCCAGGGCCTCTTCGCCACCTTCAGCGCCTTCCTGGAGATGTGCATCTCCGAAATCACCATGGCCCGGCTCAACGGCGCCAACGTGCTCTGCCATTTCTCCCACGCCGGCGTGGATGACATGGCCGACAACACCTGCCATTTCGGCCTCAACAACTGCTTCGCCGACAACGGCCTGGAAGATGACCACCACCCCACCCGGCTCTACTTCCCCGCCGATGCGGGGCAGATGAAGGCCTGTGTGGAGGCTGTGTTCCATGATCCCGGCCTGCGCTTCATCTTCTCGACCCGCTCCAAGGTGCCCAACCTGCTGGATGAACAGGGCCACGACCTGCACGGAGACGGCTATGTCTTCGAGCCCGGCCGCGATGAGGTGGTGCGCGAGGGTGATGCAGGCACAATCATCAGCTTCGGTGACTGTCTCTACCGGGCCCTCGATGCGGTGGAGCGACTGCGCCAGGAAGGCACCGCCGTGCGGCTGATCAACAAGGCCAGCCTCAACGTCGTCGATGAAACGATGATGGACACGATCGGCACATCCCCCTTCGTGCTGGTGGTGGAAGCCTTCAACCGCCGCACCGGCCTCGGCAGCCGCTTCGGCACCTGGTTGCTGGAGCGGGGCTACCACCCGAAGTACGCGCACCTGGGCACCTGGCGTGAGGGCTGCGGCGGCCTCTGGGAGCAGGCTCCCCACCAGGGCATCGACAGCGAGGGGATCCTGGCCCACGTGCGCAGCATGCTGGGCTGAGGGGACGTGCCGTCGGCTTTCGGGCCACGTCCTACTGGCGGTCCCAGTCCAGATCCAGCTTCACCGAGCCATCCCTGGGGAGCAGGAAGGTGCGACAGACCAGATTTTCGAAGACGGGTTGCTGGCCCGAGGGGCGCAGCACCACGAATTTGAAGCGAATCGGCCGACCCGCCGATTCATGGAACCCCACCTCGGCGAACCAGACGTCCCCATTGATGTATTCCAGCTGGGGGCAGACATCGACATCCCAGGCACCCAGCTCCGGGGCATCGCCGCAGACGGCCATGACCTCACCGGGATGGGTGATGTAGTCGTTGATCTGAAACTTGACCACCGTGGTGGCCTTCAGTGGCTCTCCCTGGACCGCCAGGACGCAGGCGCCCTTGCCCTGGATGGAGAGCTGCCGGATCGCCCCCTGCTGCACAACAACGTTCTGACCAGTGAGCAGGCAGGTGTGGGGCCCATCAGGGAGATCGGAATGCTCGATATCGAGGGATGCGGAATCACCCTTGTTGACGATGACGAAGACACGATTGTCGCGATAACGCCGGGTGAAGGCATAGAGGCCGTCAGAGATGTACTTCTGGCCGTGCCTGCCATAGGAGAGGGCACGGTTGCGCTTGCGCAGGGACGCCAGGGTGCGGATGATCCCCGAGAGTCTTGTTCCCGTCTCCCATGCGTCCATCATGGGCCGGTTGTAGGGGTCATGGCCGCCGCAGGAATCGTTCACCAGGTACTGCTCGGTCCCATAGAACAGACAGGGAATGCCGCGAAGCGTCAGCAGCAGCACCGTGGCCAGCTCCAGATCCCCGTGGCTGGGGCAGATTGAGAGGAAGCGGGGCATATCGTGATTTTCGATGAACGTCACCAACGCGGTGGAACGCCGGTACACCGGATCCATCGCCAGCACCCTCTCAATCAGGTGGAAGCCGCCAGGCTCATGGCCGCTGAAGGCGGAGCGGATGGCTCCCGCCAGCGCGAAGTCAAGCACCGAGACTCCCGTGTTGTTGGCATAGTTCAGATAGCGCCCATCCCAGGGCGAACCAAAGCCATACTCCCCGAAAAGAAACGTGTCAGGTTTGTGGGCCTGAATATCCGCGACAAACTCCTGCCAGAACCACACCGGCATGTGCTTCAGGGTGTCGATGCGCAAGGCGTCAAAGCCCAGATCAAGCCAGGCCTTGATGGCACTTTTGATGTAGTTTCTGAAGTTAATATTACTCTCATTAAACGTGGCCAGGCCGAGCATTTCATGGTGAATCAGCTGGAACTCATCATCCCAGTCATTGATGTCCGGATAATGGTGATAGAAACCATTGATATCCTGATGGAAATCCGCCAGAGGTTCACCATCATCCGTTACGACTCCCTTGCTGCCATTCAACTCGGGAGAACTATGGTTGCAAACAATATCCAGAACAATCTTGATGCCTCGTTCATGCAGAGCATCGACCATCCTTCGCAGGGTGTCGCATGATTTAACCGATGTCGCGTCACCCAGCTTCACGAAATGGGGATTGACTCGCTTGAAATCCTTTGTCCAGTAGCCGTGCATGGGGCCATGGCCATGCTCGATGGCATCCACCTGCTCGAACAGTGGGGAAAGCCAGACTGCTGTGATACCAAGCTGTTTGAGATAGTCTGCCTTCTGGATGATCCCTTCGAGATCGCCACCCCAATAGTGCCCCCATTGGCTTCTGCTCGGGTCATAAAGCCCCTTCTTGCTGACGCCGTCGTTGGCCCTGTCGCCATTGAAAAAGCGATCAATGACGATGAAATAGATCGTCTCTTTGCGGAATTCCGCCTCCTGCTCGAACAACTGATGGGCGGAGACGGGAGCGTTCCCACCAGGGGTGCTGACAACCATGACGGGACCGCGCTCTCGGCGTAACGGCCCCAGCTTGCTACCCGCGGGAGATCAGGGGGTTAAGAGCGGCAGAGCACCACCCCGATGCGGGGGGCGGATCCCAGCATCTGGCGCCAATCATCACCAGGGCTGATGCTCCCGCCCACGGCCCTCGACATGGCCCGAGCGGCGTGGCGTCATGGGGCTGGCTCCATAGATGATCCATGCCACTGTTTCTTCTGCGCGACGGTTCGATTCGCCGCTTCAGCGTCCTTCCCGAAGGCGTCAACACCTTCCTCTACAGGGATCGCCATCAACGCAAGGTTCACGTGCTGCTGGAGGCACGTCAGGAGGCAACCCTGCTGGCAGCCCAGCCGACGCCGACCAGGCCGCATCGGCATCGAGCCCCA
>NZ_JAGQBG010000010.1 GCF_024345515.1 Cyanobium sp. N5-Cardenillas | reverse complement strand
TCAAGGGCGGCGGCCCCACGCCCTACTGCCGTGGCGCCGATGGCCGCGCCGTGCTGCGCTCCAGCGTGCGCGAGTTTCTGGCCCAGGAGTTCATGCACGCCCTGGGGGTCCCCACCTCCCGCTCGCTGACGCTCTATGTGTCTGGATCGGAAACCGTGCGCCGGCCCTGGTATTCGGCGAACTCCCGCTCATTCGATCCCGACGTCCTGGTGGACAACCCGGCGGCGATCACCACCCGGGTGGCCCCGTCCTTTCTGCGGGTCGGCCAGCTGGAGCTGTTCGCCCGCCGCGTTCGCAGCGGTTCCCATCCGGAGGCGCACAACGAGCTGCGGATGATCGTTCAGCACCTGATTGAGCGGAACTACCGGCCGGAGATTGATCCGGCCCTCGATTTCGCTGATCAGGTGGTGGAGCTGGCGGGGTTGTTCCGCGGCCGGCTCACGTCTCTGGTGGCGAACTGGATGCGGGTGGGCTACTGCCAGGGCAATTTCAACAGCGACAACTGCGCGGCGGGGGGGTACACCCTCGACTACGGCCCCTTCGGCTTCTGCGAACTGTTCGACCCCCGCTTCCAGCCCTGGACCGGCGGCGGCCAGCATTTCTCCTTCTTCAACCAACCGGTGGCGGCCGAAGCCAACTATCAGATGTTCTGGGCCTCCCTCCGGCCCCTGCTCGAGGGCAACACCGAAGCGCTGGCCAGGCTGGATGAGATCCGCGACGGATTTGCTGAAGCGATGGCCCAGGAGCTCGAGGCGATGTGGGCCAGCAAGCTCGGCCTGATCCGCTACGACGCCGCGCTGGTGCAGGAACTGCTGCAGTTGATGGTGGCCTCCAAGGCCGACTACACGATCTTCTTCCGCAGGCTGTCGGATATCCCCGAGCAGGTTTCGGCCCTGCAGGAGAGCTTCTATGTGCCCTGCTCAGAGGAGCTCGATGGCCAATGGACGCAGTGGCTGCAGCGCTGGCGTGCCCGCCTCGCGGAAGCCGGCGGCACTCGCGAAAGGGCCGCCGCGATGCAACGCGTAAACCCGGCCATCACCTGGCGCGAATGGCTGATCGCCCCGGCCTATGAACAGGCGGCGCAGGGCGACTACGGCCTGGTGAGGGAGCTGCAGGAGGTGTTCCGCCATCCCTATGACGCGCTGCCTGCGGAGCTGGCGGCGACCTATGACCGGTTGAAGCCCAGGGAATTCTTCAACGCCGGAGGGGTGTCCCACTACAGCTGTTCGTCCTGAGCGGATGCCGTTCGCTCTGAGCGGTCTCAGGCTTCGATCCACCACAGGGCCTCGCGGCCGCCAGCAACGCCCTCGCCGTTGAGGCGGCGGCATGGGAGCACAGGCCTGGTCTAGATTCGGTATCGATCACGTGTGGGGGTGCCATGCGCGCCAAGCTGTTCCGCAACGGCCGCAGCCAGGCGGTGCGGCTGCCGGCCGAGTTCCGCTTCGAGGGCACTGAGGTGGAGGTGCATCGCGATCCCGAGAGTGCCGCTGTGGTGCTCACACCGGTGCGGCCATCGGCCCGCGCCTTGCTGGATCAAAGGGATGCCTTGCTGCAGGAGCCTGGGTTCCAGGCCGAGCTGGAAGCGTTGTTCGAGGGGTTGCGCGACACGCGCCCTGCGGAACCGGTGGAGTTCCCCTGATGGCTGCGGCAAAGGGGAGGCTGATGCTCGACACCAACGCCGTGAACGCCTTTCTGAAAGGCTTGTCGCCCCGGCTGGATACCTGGGTGCGTGAGCAACGCTGTTGCCTGTCGTCGATCGTGGTGGCGGAGATCCGTTACGGCCTGGAGACGCTGCCGCCAACGTCGCGGTTGCAGGCGCTGGTGGAGAACACCCTCAAGACCCTGGAGATCCTGCCCTGGTCGGAAGCCTGTGCCGGGGTGTATGGCAGGCTGCGGGCCGATCTCGAACGCAACGGGATGCCGTTGGCGGCGATGGATCTGCTGATCGCCAGCCATGCCCTCAGCGAAGGTTGCGCCCTGGTGACGGCGGATCAGGCCTTTGCCCATGTGGCCGATCTGCAGCTTGAGGCCTGGTGATGGCCAGCAGGCAGGGGTTTGCCAGGTGCCTTCTGACTTGGCGTTTTGCTCCTCCTCAAGCCGCCAATGCCAGAGATGGCGAGGAACAGCCAGGCAGGTAGGCCGCCGGAATCGCCCGCTCCAGCCGCCAGCGGATCGCCATCGGCCGCTTCCCTCGTGGCTCTCCCAGTGGAACAGGGAGGGGCCGAGGGCCAGGTCGCGGTAGCGGGTGGTGAGTGAGAAGAGGGCTTCGCTTATGCGCAGGGTGATGAACAGCAGGTCTGTGGCGGTGGGCTGGTGCCAGAGCACGCCTTCGCGGTGGCGGCCGTGCGCGCCCATGGCCTTGTGGTCGTGGCCGTAGGGGGGGAGGACACCGCTGAGGCGCTCCTCTTCGGCCATCAGAGCAGCTGGCGGAACTGCTCAGGCGTCAGACCTGCATCACGGGCGATCGCGCCCATGGTGATGGCGTTGATCGGGTCATGGCGCGGAATCACGAGGCGCCGCTCACCATTGCTCAGGATCAGATGACCGGATTCGCGGACGATCCGATACCCCAGCTTGAGAAACACTCTTACGGCTTCCTTCTGACTGATTCCCGGTAGACGCGGCATTTAAATCGCCAGTTCCAGTGTCTCCACACTGCGCACGCCACCCTCTTCAGCTTCCACTTCCAGCCAGAGGGCAATCGCTTCGCGGATGTTCGCCAGTGCTTCGTCCCGGCTGGATCCCTGGGAGTGGCAGCCGGGCAGGTCAAGGCAGCTCACCGACCAGCCTTCTTCCGTTTCCAGCAGCCGGATGCGGTAGCTCATGCCGGTCTCACTCCCTGTCCTGCGTTCAGACTAAGCGGCATGGGCCAAGCCTCTGTGACGAAGCTCCCCAACCCCCCTCACACCGCCAACGCCAACTCCGGCACGAACGCCGCCGGAATCGCCCGCTGTGGTTGTCGGCCTCAACTCTGATTGAGGATCGCGTCAATCTGGCGACGGATCTCAGCGAAGCGCTGATAGGCCATCCAGACCTCTTCAAGATCCACTTGGTCGTAGGCGTGAATCAGGACATCTCGCATCCCTGCCATGGCCCGCCAGGGCAGAGCGGGGTGAAGACGGCGGAACTCAGGACTGAGACGCTTTGTGGCCTCGCCAAGGATCTCAAGGCAACGGATCACAGCATCCTGGAGATAAGCCTTAGCGAGGAATGTCTCAACATCACAGGGGGATGGCTTCGGCTTCCACCGTGGCTTTGAGTTCGGGCTTGAGGTTGCGGCGGCGGATCAGATCCACCCGGGTGAGCAGTAGATCCTCAAGGGCCGATTTCAGCTCGACACGGTCAAACAGGCTGGCGCCGGCCGGAAGGTCCACGAGCAGATCCACATCGCTGCTTGGCGTGGCCTGATCCCGCGCCACGGAGCCGAACACGGCCGGATTGCTGGCGCCATGGCGTGCGAGCAGTTCATGGAGCTGGGGGGCCAGTTGCTGCAGCTCGGCGAGACGCATGGGCGCTCCAGGCCTGTCGTGCGCTGAGGGATACAGGACACGCTAAACCGCCAACGCCAACTCCGGCACGAACGCCGCCGGAATCGCCCGGTGCAGCCGCCAGCGAATCGCCATCGGCCGCTCCCCCTCGTGGCGCACGTAATCCGCGAACCCCAGGCACAGAAACGGCAACGTCACCCCGCCGCGCTTGTTCTCCTCCCGCACGAACAACATCACCGTGCTGCCGCGCTCAACGTGGTGGATGTACCTCTGCCCAGTGGTGGACGCTTCCCGGGTGAGGCTCTGGCTCTCCCAGTGGAACTCCCACGGGGAGATGGCGTAATCGTTGTAGCGGGTGGTGGGGGAGAACAGGCGCTCGGATTTCTTCAGGGTGATGAAGAAGACGTCGCACTGGGTCGCCCGATCGAACAACACCCCCGACTGGCCGGTGGTTTGCTGGGTATCCGTGATGAGCCCAAAGGCGGCGTAGATCTCGGCGCGGCTGTAACGGGCATGGAGAGCCAGGGGCACGGGCTGATCCCACACCAGGGGAGGGGCGAGGTGGTCGGTGCGCTCCAACAGGAGGGCGAACAGGTCGCGCAGCTCATCGAGAAAGGCTGGACAGGCCCAGAGGCGATCAAGCGCGTCTTGCAGACCAAGCCGATCAGGCGACGTTCCCCAGAGCTGGAGCAGAAGCATGCGCCAACGCCGGCAGTCCGTTTCGCTCAGGTTCTGCGCCTGGGGTGGCTGGCGACTGGCAAGGCCTTGCAGCAGGAACGAAAGACGGTCGGTGTCGTCCAGGTGGAGGAGGCGCCCCACCCCACGCCCCAGCCGCTCCTCATCGCCGGTGGCCACCGCCGCCGTTACCCACCCCAACTCCCGCTGCAGCAACGCCCAGGACCCCGCCACCTGGTAGAACTCCCCCAACTCCATCCCAAGCCCCTCCAGCAACCCCGCCAGCGAGCAGCGCCCAAGGCGGCGGGCTTCGCCGAGCAGCTGGGGCCTGCGCGTGGGCAGCGACTCGCGCAGGTTTGCCAGCACCCGCTCGCTCGACACGCGATCAAGCTGCAGGCTGCAGCCGGCCGGCAGGAAGGGAAAGCCCTCCTTGATCTGCTGTTCCAGCTGGTCGCGCGTGCCGCCGAGCAGGGCGCGGTAGCGCAGGTCGAAGCGGAAGTTCCGGTGGGCCTGGCCGATGAAATCCAGCACCGTGAGGCAGCTCTTGCCCCGGCACAAGCGCAAGCCCCGGCCGAGCTGCTGCAGGAACACGATCGCGCTCTCGGTGGGCCGCAGGAACAGCACCGTGTCGATCTCGGGGATGTCGAGGCCTTCGTTGAACAGGTCAACGGCGAACAGGATCTGCGGCTCGCCGGATCGCAGGCGGCGGATCTGCTCGGCGCGCTGCTCCCGGGGGCTGGAGGCCTCCAGGGCAGCGGCGCGCAGGCCGGTGGCCACGAATTTGCGGGCCATCCAATGGGCGTGCTCCACGCTCACGCAGAAGCCCAGGGCCCGCATCGAATCCAGGTTGGTGACCTTGTCGGCCAGCTCGCGCAGGATCAGGCGCAGGCGGGCGTCGTCGGCGGTGTAGAGGTTGGACAGGGCTTCTGTGGCGTAGCCGTTGCGGCGCCATTCGATCCGGGAGAGATCGGTGCCGTCGTGGAGGCGCAAGCCGCAGTTCGGCGGCCATGCGGCATTCGAACCAATGGAGGATGTTCTCGCCATCGGATCGCTCGGGGGTGGTGGTGAGGCCCAGCGGCAGGGACGGCCTCAGGTGGGCCAGCCAGCGCTCGTAGCTGGCGGCGGCGGCCATGGGCATGGAGCGAACACCTTCAAGCCACGCAGGAGAGTTCCCGCAATACCCCCCCAAAACTGCAGGTGGATTGCTGGCAATAGCGGGCCGAAAGCGCTAAACTCAGCGCCGTGAACCGACCGAATTCGACAGACAGGGGTGGACAAGGGCTACTGCTATCGCACGGCAACCCAAGCTTCAGCAAAGCCCTCAGCCATCAAGGAGGTGATGTGGTTGATCAATTGAGGCGTAAACCTGCGATCGTTCTATTGAGCGGCGGATTGGACTCTGCGACCGTCGCGGCGATCGCTATTCGCGAAGGCTATGAGGTGTCAGCACTGTCCTTCGACTATGGACAGCGGCACCGCCATGAGTTGATATCTGCTCAACGTGTTGCGGAGAGCCTCGGAATCAAACGGCATGAGGTGGTGAAATTCGACCTTCGTGCGTTCGGTGGATCTTCTCTCACAAGTGACGCACCCGTACCGCAAGCGGATCCGACGAAGGCCATATCGCAGATTCCTTCGACCTATGTACCTGGTAGGAACACAATCTTTTTGGCATTTGCGCTCTCGTTTGCAGAGGTTGTTGGAGCGAGTGATATATTCTTAGGCGTCAATGCAACCGATTACGCTGGTTATCCTGACTGCCGTCCTGAATTTGTTCAGGCGTTCGAGCAGGTTGCATTAGCGGGAACTCGGATTGGGGCAGAAGGTGGAACCATCAAGATTCATGCGCCGCTTTTACGACTCAGCAAATCCGAGACGATCCGAGCAGGTCTCGAACTCGATGTGGACTACTCTTTAACATCAACCTGCTACGACCCCGGTATAAACGGCGATCCTTGTGGGCGCTGTGATGCCTGCTACCTGCGACGCGAAGGGTTCAACAATGCTGGAGTTGAAGACCCTCTTATGTACCCTGCGGAGGTGGCATGAAGTATCGCGTCAGCGAGATATTCTATTCTCTTCAAGGTGAAGGGGCTCAGTCTGGTAGGCCCGCAGTGTTCTGCCGTTTCGTAGGCTGTAACCTATGGTCAGGCAGGGAAATCGATCGGATAAGCGCGGACTGCAAATTCTGTGATACGAAGTTCGTTGACGTAACCACAGACGGAGGTGACTTTCTCTTCTCTGAAGAGTTGGCGGAAGCAATCCTCAACCACGCGGACACAGGCACTGCTAAGCCCTATGTAGTCCTAACTGGAGGCGAACCTGCATTGCAAACTGATGCGGCACTTGTTCATGCTCTGCATGCACGAGGGGCTACGGTCGCCATCGAGACGAACGGCACTAGACCAATCCCCGAGGGTTTGGACTGGGTCTGCGTAAGTCCCAAGGCAGGCTCCGAGTTGGCAATTCAGGCGGGTGACGAATTGAAGGTAGTTTTCCCACAGTATGGCCTTGATCCTTGTGGCTTACTCGGTCTGAAGTTTTCTTTCCGGTACATCCAACCTATGGATGGGCCACACATAGAGGAGAACACAAAACTGGCGATCGACTACTGCTTGAGGCACCCCGAATGGAGGTTGAGTTTGCAGACGCATAAAGTGCTGGGTGTTCGTTAATGGCAAGTATGGAAGTGTTCAAGGTCTTCACTATCGAGGCGGCACATCGGTTGACGGGAGTTCCATTAGATCACAAGTGTGCCCGCCTCCATGGGCACTCATTTCGTGTAGAAATCCATGTTAAGGGCGATGTTGATCCCGTCCCAGGATGGGTTCAAGACTTTGCGGATATAAAGACTGTCTTTCAGCCTCTCTACGATCGGCTTGATCACCATTATTTGAACGAAGTTGAAGGGTTGGAGAACCCCACTAGTGAAAACTTTGCTAAGTGGATCTGGGACCGCTTAAAGCCTTCATTGCCTTTGTTGAACAAGATTGTTGTTTGTGAAACCTGTACTTGTGGGTGCGTCTACACAGGCCCAGAGGAGCGTTAAGCCGATGCCAGAAATGCTAAACGTGATCGTAACTTGCACACAGCGAAAGAGCCTGGCGGTGCCCGATGCTCTCCATGTGTCTAATTTGAAGAGTAAACGCCTTGAATCTCGAGTTCAAGAATGGGCATCCAAGCTTGATTCTTACGATGGGCAAAGAACTTGTTCACGACAACTCTATGCCGGTGATGCATGGTCAATTGTCAAAGAGATGGAGGCTCAGCATTCATCCAACGTGCGCTGGTGGGTGTGCTCGGCGGGATATGGTCTCGTGGCACTTGATACGATTCTCTCCCCATACGCAGCAACCTTCTCCCCTTGCGAAGACGACACTATGATCGTCGATGGCCAAGGTGCACTTGGCCATCAAAAACGAAGATGGTGGAGAGAACTTGCACAATGGAGGCCTGCTTCCTACCTAGGCCCTCGCACAATTGCTGATTTGGCGAAGCAGCACCCTATGGATCCGATCCTGATCGCCGCTTCAACCGTCTATCTTGAAGCGCTGGAGCAGGATATACTTGAAGCACGTCAGCAATTGCACTCGACAGAGCATTTAAGTCTCTTAAGTGCGGGATTTCGGCCAAATGGCCCCCTCGTTGAATCTCTTTTGCCTTGCAGTGCCCGGTTCCAGGCACGCGTGGGCGGCGCACGACAGTCTCTCAATGTTCGTCTTCTAAGGTTGATATTGACTCATCATGCTGATTCCAAGGACAAGTCGTCGATTGAAGGATTTCTGGCGGTAGAACTGAATGGCTTGCCAGAACTACCAACATATGAGCGCAAGCCGATGAGTGATGAGAGTCTTCGTGCATTCATTCTAGATGCACTAGGTGATGATCCAGATGCACGGCATACGCCGGTTCTACGTAAACTTCGGGATCGGGGTATGGGCTGTGAACAAAAGAGATTTCGCAAACTTTTTCACATGATAAAGGAGACATAAATGGCGTCTTTAAGAAATCGCCGAAAACTCCTGAAGCGAAGCGCAGTTCGGCTAGATCAGGGTGGAGTTCATCCAATTTATCAGTTCTCACTGCGTGGCGATGAGCTACTTGAGATAGCGGATATTTCGCGAATTGACCGCTCATCGAGTAACCATTTGTCTGGTTACCAGCGCCCCGCGGTCAGGCAGCACATCCGAGAGATCGCTGAGTATCTGGATGGGGCAGATGTTATCTTCCCCAACTCAATTATCGTCGCCCTTGCCTCTTCAACGAAATTCAAGATGTGCCGCGGGCCTAAGTCCAACGATGGGCCTGGGGTGAATGGAACACTCGAGATCGAACTTCCCTCTGGAAATGGGCGAAAGCCAGGTTGGATTGTTGATGGGCAGCAACGTGCTCTCGCCATCGCGTTGAGTAACAAGCCTGACTTGCCGATTCCAGTTAATGCGTTTGTTACCGATGACCTTGAAATTCAGCGAGATCAGTTTCTCCGAGTTAACAGTGCAAAACCTTTACCGCGGGGCCTTGTAACAGAACTTTTGCCTGATGTAAGCACAATGCTGCCGCAGCGTCTGGCAGCAAGGAGGGTTCCATCTTTGATTTGTACAATGCTAAATGATGAACAAGAATCACCTTTTTACATGCTAATTCGCCGTCCATCTACGGCAGCAACGAGTAAGAAGATGGCACTCATTGCCGATAACTCTATTGTCAACATGTTGCATGAGAGTATTGGCTCACCAACAGGATGTTTGTTTCCTTACCGCAACATCGCAACTGGCGAGACGGACTGTGCGGCCATCTATGAGGTTGTGGCAACCTACTGGGCAGCAGTCAAACTCATGTTCCCCGAGGCTTGGGGTCTACCACCTACCAAGAGTCGCCTATTGCACGGAGTTGGGGTTCGAGCTATGGGACGCTTGATGGATAAGATCATGCCAATGATTCCGATTGGGCGTCATAATTCAATTCGACGAGTTCAGGGCGAACTAGAGGCTGTCGCGTCGATCTGTAAGTGGACAACAGGCACATGGGATGATCTTAACTTGGAATGGAACGAATTGCAGAACGTGCCTCGGCACATACACGCACTTTCGAATCTACTAATACGCCACTATGTTCAGGCACGCATGCCTAAGGCTCGCCCCACTTCCATGTGTTAATAGGAATCAAGTAATGAAGTTTTTCTTTCCTGATAGTAGCGACTTTGTTGATCCTTCGTTTGATTTTCTGACCGAGGAGCGCTCACGATCGCGTGTTCGTCAACGTGACGATAAATACGCCCACGAGTTACTGGATAAACCTCCTTACGATGGTGTCCTCGTCTCTAAGGCCGCAGTTGATGGATCAGTATCAGGTAGTGGCAAGTACACAGTTGCTCAAAAACTTCGCTTTTACAGAGAAGGAGTCAGAAAGTTTATGCGACTCGACGACTCCTCGAGTCAGCATCTCCTTGCGATGGGTGACTGTGGCGCATTTGCTTATGTTAATGAGCCAGAGCCTCCATACAGAACTGAGGAAGTTCTAGATTTTTACGAGTCCGGTCAGTTTGACTTCGGTGTTTCTCCGGATCATGTCATTCTCGGCTTTGACTTGAATGCTGAAAACTCTCTACCTGGAATTGATGCAATCAATCCAGATTGGATTTATAGGCAGCAGATTACAATCGAGAGGGCCGCTGAGTTCCTGGCTTGTCACAATTCACGAAGGTGCAAGTTTGAGCCTATTGGAGCGATCCAAGGGTGGAGTCCCACTTCTTATGCAAAGTCGCTGAATGCACTTCAGAAGATGGGATATCGCTACATCGCCGTCGGAGGGGTTGTACCTCTCAAGACCAAGGAGATCCTTGCTGTGTTGCAAGGGATGCAGAATGTCTTACTCAAAGAAACCAAACTCCACTTGCTAGGTGTTACGAGGCCCGAGTTTCTTGAGGAGTTCAAGAAACTTGGCGTGGTTAGCTTTGACAGTACTGCACCATTACAACGTGCTTTCAAGGACTCTAGGGTCAATTACTTTGCTGATCCGGAGCCCTTTACGGCCATACGTGTACCCCAAGTCGAGGGTAACCCAAGACTTCAACGGAATATCAAAGCGGGAAAGATTGATCAGGGAAAGGCTTTCGATCTAGAGGGTAAGTGCCTTTCCGCTTTGCGTAGATTTGACGCTGGTTCCGAGAGCGTCGAAAGTGTCATAGCCGTACTGCTTGATTATGCTGAACTTCACGACCCTGTGGATCGCTCATCCGCGTACCGGAAGACACTTGAGGCTCGCCCATGGAAGAACTGTGAATGTGCGGTCTGTCGCAATCTTGGGATAGATGTTGTCCTCTTTAGAGGGGCTGAGCGGAATCGGCGCCGTGGATTTCATAATCTACATGCATTTCGGAGATGCATTACTTCTCCGCATTCCCCACATTCCTTTTGACTATGCAGGTAAACAACACTCTGCTTATACCTGCACTTGAAATCCAACAGGGCCACGGTCGCTTGCTTTATTCGTTTGCAGTTGATGGAAAGTCAGTCGGAGCCTTTGCGACCATCTCTCGAATCCGAAGGTCTAAAGAGGCCCAGGTAGTTGGCTACCAGAGGCCAGAGGTTATTTCTCATATTAATGAGATTCGATCCTATCTTGAATCTGAATCACCAATCATACCTAACGCTATTGTATTGGCATTCGACAAGCGTGTGTTGTTTAAGCCTCTTACAGGTTTCGACGCGATAGAGGGCGAACCACGATTTGGCCACTTGGTGATACCGATTGACACTGGGCCTGATTATGAAAAGCCTGCGTGGGTGGTCGACGGCCAGCAGAGGATTGCTGCGGTGGCTCAGGCTAAACTGAAAGAGTTTACTCTTGCTGCTGTAGGCTTTATTGCAGGTAGTGATACTGAGCAACGAGAGCAGTTTATCCTCGTTAATTCCACGAAGCCACTTCCAAAGGGACTGATCCACGAGTTGATTCCATACACATCCACAAGATTGCCCAGTCGTCTTGAACGTAGAAAATTCCCCGCTTACTTGCTCCAGCAACTAAATCAAGATGAGGCTTCGCCCTTTTTTGGGCTAATCCAGACACCCACCAGTCCAGAGGGCATTGTGAAGGACAACTCGATTCTCAGGATGTTGGAGAATAGTTTGGCGGATGGTGCTCTCTACCGTTTTCGGGAGAATTCCGATCCGCAGTACACTGCAGCCCAGATGCTTAAGTTGCTTGCTAACTACTGGTGGGCCGTTCGAGAGGTTTTTGGAACAGCGTGGGGCCTTCCGCCTCGTAAGTCCAGGTTGATGCATGGTGCAGGTATCACAAGCCTAGGCTTCCTCATGGATGCAGTTGCCGATCGCCAGAGAGATTGTTTGATTCCACTAGTAGAGGATTTCCGCAAGGACCTGCAACCACTAACAGAGGTTTGTAGATGGTCATCTGGCTTCTGGGACTTTGGACCGGGCAGTCAAGTTAGATGGAACGATCTACAGAATACTTCCAAGGATATTCAATTACTTACTAACTACTTAATTCACCAGTACAAAGTCAAAGTATGGTCCGCTGGCATTGCCGGGACTGCGGCTGAAGTTTTAAGAACTCGCTAAAGTTGGCAAAAGCATTGAGATAAGTTCTAGGCTTGTGCCTTGATTTTCGGAATCTCCGGCCTGATGAATGCCTTTTCATCTGATCAGACCAATTTCTTGTAGACTCTTTTCTCGCATAGCAATATCGGTTTCAACGAAATCAATAATGCTGTATTGGCAACTAGGGATCTAATCCGACTTTCTATTATGCGAGTTTTTCGTTCACCATTAAAGAGTTTGCTAATGTATGGCCCATGGGGTTGATGACCACTCGCATCGAGCCCAATCGCGCGTAGTGCTGGATACGAATAGTATTTCCTCTCCTAATCCTGGTGGTACCTCTGCTAGCAATCTCCTGCAGCGGGTCTCACAACGAACAACAAATGATTTACCAAATATGGTGTCACAGCACTCAATTACAACGCCATAATCAGGCATTGACCCCCGTTCAATCATCGTTCGTAGCACAATCTTTACATCTGTCACTGCAGATAGAAGGGCGGCCTCTCGTTCTGCATTTGATGATGGCCGGTCATGCGTATAGGCCTGCAAAGCTGTTGCTAGACAGTTGAATGTCTCTTGCTCTTTAGACGAAAGAATGTTTAACTCATTCGCATTTACTAGCGTAGTGGCTTGCGACTCAAGTCTTGCACTTAGCTTTCGAAGTGCAAGATTCAGAAATCCTAAATCTGCCCATCCGTCTATTTGAAGTGCATTGGTTATTTGTGACTCTGCTTCTGCATCTGTTAGCGCTTCTTGGAGGATTCGTGGCAAACGGAGGCTGCCAGGAGATTCCAGCATTTCCTTTAGCATGGTTGGAAAGATCTTTCCACCATAGAAGAATAAAAGAACTCGCAGTACTCGTTCAGCAAGTTGGCGTGCAAGAGATGCCACGCTTTGACCGTCACCAACTCGTATTCGCTCTTCGAAAGTCTCCCATTTCGCAACCAACTTAGCAGTTCCTGCTATTTGGCCAGGGGGGAGCCCTACCGCCTTTAGAATCATTTCGACAGTCTCCTCGGGTGGTTTTCCACTAATCGACTGTCGATTAATGCCAACTTCTTCCGCAAGATATTTTCGTTCACTAGCCCTCAGGGGCTGAAATATCCATTGTGGATCATTCTGCGTTAATAGCTGGTCGCAGACCCATAAAAGAAATACTTCTGATGAGTCAATGCTTGATGAATACCACGTCTGACATTCAGCCAGGGATCTAATCGTGTCATCGAAGGCTTCTTTTAGTACCGTGCGCATGGCCTTCTCGAGTCGTAAGACCCCTGTAGGCGTGTCAAGGTTAATAGTTGATGACATTTCCAGTGTGATGTTCAGCACATCTAACAGTGCAGTTTCCTGGTACCCATGGACCGGCATTATTCAAACGAGTGACAAAAAGCCGTGCATCGCTCGGACCCTTTCTGCACCCTGTAGCTGTGCAATGGCGATGGCGCCAAAGAACCCAGAACGCTACAAGACCACGGGGGGCTGGATATGCGGCATTATCAATCCAGACAGAACCTGATTCGCCAATATGGATGGATGCTTTTTTCATCGAGTTGCAAAGTCCGCACAGAATCCACAGATTTGAGTCGTGGTCTCCTCCAATTCGATAAGGCACCTTGTGATCGAGGGTGGGTTGGGACTGGTACTTTGTTCTTGTTTCTTCTTGACTATTAAAATTCCATCCGCAGTGCCCACAGCGATTCTGCTGACTTTGGAGCAATCGTCTCTTTTGCTCCGGGGTTAGATCTCTCAGACTTGAGCGCCTTCCAAGTGATGCCGAGCTCATGCTAACATGTGTACGTGAAACTTCAGTGACGATAGAATTCACTTCGTCATTAGAGCGCATCAACGAATTTGCGATCCGATTTTGAATCGCAAAAAAGTTAGGAGCGTGACTTATCTCTGCTAATAATAAGAAGAAGGCACGAGACCCAAGGTGCTGTAGTAGTTCATTCCTTACTGCTTGCTCTTCTTGGCATGAAAGATGTGCAACCAGCTTGATCAACGATTCGATGTCAGTGTATTCATCAAGGATTGCCTGAACACCACTTGGTATCATGATATAGATATACGTCTAACTCTTGCCCTTAAAGAGGCGGTGCGGACTTCTGGGATTCTTCAACTGGCTCACGGTCATTTTGTCTTCGAGGACTAGCTTTATTGCTTGAGCGAGGTCATCACGTGCACCAGATGATCCGTCGAATCCCGATAATCCCCACTCTGTAAAAAAGTCTGGTGTAATATTTGCGAGGGTCTTTGTCACGAGATCCTGAAACTTTGCGGGATTAGGTATCACGCTTCCCAGCTCATCGCCGCCCATCTTTTGAAACGCAACAAGTGTTTCTTTGATATGTTCGAGTACGGTCTCCTGAAAGATCTTCAGTACTGTGGCCGTCATGAGTTTCGAAACAGGTTTATTGTCGCGTAGCTCTTTAGAGAAGACTGTCGTGCCATCGTAGCGTGATCTAACTCCGCTCCAGAAGGCGATAAACAAATCAAACCATAATTCTTCTTCTTTCCAGAACTCGGTGCGATCGCTCAATAAGCGTCCTTGGCATAGGTGATCAAAAAGGGTGCGTATAGGCTCCTTTCGATCAAACCACAGCTGAATCACTTTGCTACGCATAGCAGCAGCATCGAGGAAGCCCTGTTCGCCTCTAAGGCCGAATGCAACAAGGCCGTAAAATGGGCTGCTTTCATCTTCTTGCACCTTCATAACAGCTTCGATTAAACCGACTCGAATATTTGCGTTTCTCAGACGCTCATCAATCTCGCCCCTCTGTGTTTTAGAGAGTGAGTTCCCAACAATACTGATGAGAAGACTTTCGGGAACACGCCGAGCAGTTCTATTGGTCACAATAAATTGAAATGCCAGTTCTGACCAGTCAGCTTGCGGCAGTGCAGTTACTAAAAATGGTATTGCTGCCTGGTCTTTTGTTCCCATCACTCGGTGTTGACCATCGATCAGGAGGGCAGGTTTAAGCTCATTGTGAGCCTCTCGATACAGAAGTTCGACAGACTGCTCATCTAGAGGGTTGATAGAAACGCTTGAAAGCCTATTGAGAAAACCCAGGCGATTTACTGTATTCTGAACTTCATTTGGTGAAAGGCCTGCGAGTGCAGACAAAACCGAGTCGGAAAGATCAATTGTTTCATTGTCCTCCTCGCCTTCGCTAACTTCTATAGAAGCCTGTAATTCAATCTCTTGTATTGTCGAGTCAATAGTATTTGCCACGCTGTCTGGACTTATGTCGGTGCGAATTTGGTTAAGAATTTCGACTGAACGGCCTGTGATAAAGCTTAGCTCTTGCAGAACAAGAGATTCAATATGGGGATAGAGACTGATTATAGCCGCCATGAAATCTTCTTGACTTTTAGGGTCGTTGTCTTTTGGCCAGGTTATCTCTATGAGGCCTTTGACAGGGGGGCCAGGCGTAATGGCATCACCATCGAGTGGCTCCCCCTCGATGTCAAGTATTGCTACCCTGCGTGGTAGGTTGCCAAAGTTGCGTGAATCGAATCCAACTACCACAGCAGTCGGAGATGCGTTCTCTGAGTCGCCGAAGAATCGAGTAACTTCTTTAATATGGCTTCCGATTTCAGGCCGCTGAAAGTTTCGAATGTTACTTGTTTTTTTAGTAGGCACCCCAGCCCACTGATCAATCTCGGCACTAGAAGCCACAAAAGCCACTTGAATGGGGGATCTGGCTTGCTGACGAAAAATGAGAGCGTCGTAGCGCTTGGTTGTAGACTCGTCTGTCATTTAGGTTGCTTGAGTTTGTAAAGGTAACTGGGTGATTAAGCGGGAACTGGGAATTGCCCCACTTGACTGACTCCCCAAATGTTAACACCGATTTTTTTTGGCGCAAGTGGCGGTGTTGGTTTTTGTAGCGCCCAGAGCGTTTCATCTATGTCTCTTCGGTAGGCCTAGTTGACTTATGCAAGTTCTGCAATGGAAGATATCTGCCATTTGATTTATATTCAGGGGTAGTAGTTGGGTCATGGGCTTCGCTCCTCTGCGTTGTAATGGCTGCAAGAAGGCCTTTCTAGAGTTGATCTAAAATTTGATCTTATGCAAAGCTTCTAATTCTTACTCCTCCTTATGCCTCGTGTTTTTGTTTCGTCAGGTTGCCGCCCTCCTTCCGTGATCTCTTATCCCATTGCATGCCCTAATCGGCGACTACCATGACAAAGTTGTGATCGACAGATTACTTGAGCGTTTCATAGGCTGAGTCACTCTGAGGCTGCCGGCGGCCCCACCGGCATGAGATCTTGGTGCAAATATCTCTGGTGTTGGCTTTACTACAGCATCCAAACCGGATCCGGGTGTGGCTGTGCCGCCCCACCCCGCTTGATGCTCAGGCCCGATCCGCAGGCTACGTCAACGCCTGGAGGTCAACCTGCGGTCGATGGACTTGAGCATCCGCTGCATACCCTTGGGCAATCGCGCTGCCCTCACCTTTATCACGATGATGTCCGGAACTGACCCGCCCTTCGTCCACATGCTGACGCGGGATCGGCAGGCTGTGTCCCGCGCTCAACGAGTAGGCATCGGCGATGCAGAGCGCCAGTTCGTTCTCCAGCAGCACCCGGCCGCTGCCCTCCAGCGCGCAGAACACGCAGCCCGCTTCGCGGTGGCCGTAGCTGGCCTGCACACCGCGGAAGTCGGTGCGCCCTCTTGCGTAGGCAAACAGCCGTCGCGCTTGCCGGCGTTGCAGCGGAAGCAGAGCGCCTGCAGGTTGCTGATGGCGTCGGAGCCGCCCTGGTTCCTAGGGATGTTGTGGTCCACCTGCAGGGTCCGCTGGTGCTCATGGGCCCCGCAGCACTCGCAACGGCCCCGGGCGCGGGCGGGCGCCCTGTACGTCACCGAGCCGCTGATCGGGCTGCGGTGGCGGCGGCGGTGGGCAAACACCTCTTCGTCGCGCAGCTCGCGGAAGGCATCGAGGCGCTGGCGGCAGAGCTCCAGCAGCGCGCCGCGCTCGGTGTCGCTCAGTTCGTCGCCGCCGATCAGGCTGTAGGCGCCGGTGCCGTAGACGGTGATGCCATTGCCGGTGAGCACCCTGCCCACCTCCGCTGCCCAGGATCCGCCGGGCCACGTGCTGCGCTGGGGCCGGGCTGCGGCGGCCCAGCAGCTCCATGAGCATGAGGGGTTGGTCGTGGGGCTCACGCGCATGTGCTCGGCGATGTACTCGCGCAGGCGCTGGTAGGTGGTGGAGGGGGGCGGGGGCATGGGGGCTTCCTGGCTGGGGTGGCATTGGACCGTTGCCCAGAGGGCCAGCAGAATGGACCCATGACCCGGACAGCACCACCAACCCCTCTCACGGCCGAAGAGGTGCTCGACCGCCTCCGTCAGCGCCAGTTGGACTGGCACCGTCGTTTTCATGTGGTGGAGCTTGGCTTGTTTGGCTCCGTTGCCCGCGGCGATGCCCGCCCAGACAGCGATCTCGATGTCTGGGTCCAGCTCGACCCTCTCACGCCCTACGCCCTGGTGCACTTGAAGCAGGAGCTGGAAGAGCTGATGCAGTGTCCCGTCGACCTGGTGCGCCTGCGGGATCGCATGGCCCCAACCCTCCGAAAGAGGATTGAGCAGGAGGGCCTCACGGCGTGACGGAGGACCAGAAGGATGTCCTGTTGAGCCTCCTGAGCGCGCTCAAGCGTGCCCAGCGCAAATCCCAGTCTCTGATTGTCAATCCTGAGTTGCTGGATCAGGAGGAAGGAGAAGATGCTCTGGATGTGATCTGTATGCAGTTCCTCGCAGCCGGTGAATCTTTGAAGCGTTTGGAGCGCCTGTATCCTGGTCTCCTACAGAATCGTTATCCCCATATCGACTGGAAAGGGGCCATGGGGTTCCGCGATGTCATCGCTCACCAGTATTTTGATCTTGATGTTGAACAAATTCTTGTCATCTGTGAGCAGTCGCTGCCCGGCATGATCCATGCGGTTCAAGACCTGTTGGAGAACTGACGAATCGGCACCACGTAGCTCATGCGCCATGGCATCCATTTCTCCAGTCCCTTTGCTCCCCTTTGACCGTGCCTACAGTGAGTCCCTCGCTGGGTGTGGTGGCGATGGCGCCCATGTCTGACCTGCTGCAACTGCCGCCGAGCGAGCGCTGGCCCTGGCGATCGCCCTCTGGGACAGCCTTGATGACCAGGCCCGTGATGGGGCGCTGCCGGTGGACCCTGCCCTCTGCGTCGAACTCGACCGGCGCTGGGCGAACCATCTCGACAACCCCGAAGCGGCTGTGCCCTGGGATGAGGTTCGGAGCCAGCTCGGCATCGGATGACTCCGCCCTCAGTTCGCCTCCTGCCGGAGGCGGTAGAGGATTTGCTGGAAACCCAGCGCTGGTACGGAAGGCTTGAGCCGGCATTGGCAGCAGAATGGGAGCCATGGATCCCAGACAGCCACCCACGCTTCAGCGACTCAGGCAGATGGCCCCCGAGCTGCTCGCTCTCGCAGCCGCCCACGGTGGCCAGGATCTTCGCGTCTTCGGCTCTGTGATCCACGGTGCGGCAGGGCTGCAGAGCGACGTGGACCTACTGGTGGATTTCCCCTCCAGCCCCAGTTTTGAGCAGTACATGGACCTCAAGCTGGCCCTGGAAGACCTGCTCAGCGCCCGGGTGGACCTGGTGACGCGCCGTGGTCTTCGCCCTGAACTGCGGCAGCGGATCGAGCAGGAGGCCATTCCTCTTGCCTGAACGGGAAAGTGCCCGCAATTGGTCGCTGTTCCTCCTGGACATGTAGGAGTGCTGCACGAAGATCCTCAGATACAGCCAGGGGCTTACCAAGCAGCACTTTCTTGCGGACGAGATGTTGGTTGACGCCGTCCTGCGCAACCTGGAGGTGCTCGGTGAAGCGGCGAAACAGATCCCGCCAGCGGTCCGTGAGCGGCACCCCAAGCTGCCCTGGCGACGCATTGCTGGCCTCCGCGATGTTCTGGCGCATGCCTACTTCGGCCTGGAAGAAGACACCATCTGGCAGATTGCTTCTGAGAGTATTCCAGTGCTGGCTGACCAGTTAGACCAAGTGATTGAGGCTGAGCTCACATAGCGGCTGGTGCGCCGATCGCGTTGCGCAGAGCCACTCCCAGCTGTTCAGCTCCGGATCACGGCAAACCCAACCCGGACGTTCACTTAGCCGCTGATCGGGCTGCGATGGCGGCCGCGGCGGTGGGCAAACACCTCTTCGCGGCGCTGCTCGCGGAAGGTATCGAGGCGCTGGCGGCAGACCTCCAGCAGCGCGTCGCGCTCGCCATCGCTCAACGCGTCGCCGCCGATCAGGCGGTCGTGGCCATCGCCATAGGCGGTGATGCCGTTGAAGGTGAACCCGGCCCACCATGCGCGTGCAAGGATCCGGCGGGCCACGTTGTGCGCGGGGGCGGGGCTGCGACGCCCCAGCAGTTCCATGGGCATCAGCGGTTGGTCGATGGGGCTCCTGCGCATGTGCTTGGCGATGGAGTGCCGCAGGCGCTCTTAGGTGGCGGAGGGGGGGGCGGGGGTAAGGGGCTTCCTGGCTGGGGACGGGGGTGGCACTGGCAAAGGAGAAGCCTTGCTGCCGTGGCGCTCACGCGCTCTCCTTCACCCCACAACGACCTGGCGCCCAGAGCCCATCAGCGGGTCCGCCCCGTGTGCACGTAGCACGCGCGCTAACATGGAAAGGTCGTTCCGGGTTGAATACTACAACGCTCGTGTTCGCGAGGACATCGAGGACTGGCCCGTGGATCTGCTGGCGCGATGCGACGAGCTGCTCGACCTCCTCGAAGATCACGTTCCCCAACTCGGGCCTCCTCACTCCAAGGCCATGGGCGGCGGCCTGTTCGAACTCAGGCCGATGGGCCGCTCCGGTACCGGGCGGGCTTTCTATTGCTTCTGCAGTGGGCGGGTGATCACCGTGCTCCATGCCTTCGTGAAGAAGACCCAGAAAACACCCAGGCGTGAGCTCCTCATCGCTCGCGAACGCCTCAGGAACGTCAAACGCCATGGCTGACATCCCCTATCAACCGGTCAACCGCAATCGCGGCGCCGAACGCGCCCGGCGCGATCAGGTGCCGGGCTACAGCGAAGCGCGGCAGGAGGCTGCCGTGGAATTCCGTCTGCTCCGGCAGCTCCTCGAGGCACGCCAGCGGGCCGGTCTCACCCAGGAGGAGGTCGCCGTGCGGATGGGCACCACGCGCAGCGCCATCAGTCGGCTCGAGGGATCCCGCAAGCACCTGCCCGCATTGTCTACTCTCCGCCGCTACGCCGATGTGCTCGGCTGCGATGTGGAGATCCAGCTGGTGCCTCGAACCCCTGATGAAGCTTCACCGCCTTGTTGAGCGGCGGTGGAAGGCATCGAGGCGCTGGCGGCACAGCTGCTGCAGCGCCTCGCGCTCGGTGCCGCTCAACGCGTCGCCGCCGATCAGGCTGTAGGCGCCGTTGCCATAGGCGGTGATGCCGTTGCCGGTGAAGACCTTGCCCACCATCGGCTTCCCAGGATCCGGCGGGCGATGTCCTGCACGGGAGCCGGGCTGCGGCGGCCGAGCAGTTCCAGCAGCATCAGCGGTTGGTTGATGGGGCTCATGCGCATTCGTTCGGCGATGTACGCGCGCAGGCGAAGGAAGGCAGCAGAGGGGGCGGGGGCATGGGGGCATCCGGGCTGGGTGAGACGGGGGTGGCACTTGTAGGGAGAAGCCTTGCTGCCGTGTCTTCGATCCATCCCATCGCGTCGTCCGCCTTGGAGCGTGCCTACGCTGAGTTCTCAGCCGTCCGCCGTGGCGATGACACCCATGTCTGACCTCCTTCAACTGCCCCAGAGCGAGCGCCTGGCCCTGGCCATCGCCCTCTGGGACAGCCTGGATGACGAGGTCCGAGATGGGGCGCTGCCGCTCAATCCCGACCTCTGCGCTGAGCTGGATCGGCGCTGGACGGCCCATCTCAGCAACCCTGACGCAGCTCTTGGCTGGGATGAGGTGCGCAGCCAGCTCGGCATCGGATGACGCTCCCTGCAGTGCGCTTCCTGCCGGAGGCGCTGGAGGAGCTCCTGGAAACCCAGCGCTGGTACGGAATGCGTGAGCCGGCGTTGGCCAACGACTTTGCCCAAACCGTTGCTGCTGCGGTGGAGCGCATTCGCCACAATCCCCAATCCTTCCCCTTGATTCACGGCCGGATCCGCAGGCTGGTGCTGGGTCGATTTCCCTATGCCGTCTATTTCCGCGAGCAGGGCGCTGAAATCCTCGTGATTGCTCTGCACGGCCGCCAGGATCCCGACCGCTGGCAGAAGCGCTCCTGAATGGGCGTTGCCTGCCCAGTGCTGGCATGGGTTCTGGCCCCATGACGACGCGGGATCACCAGGCTGTGCCCCTCGTTCTCCAGCAGCACCCGGCCGCTACCCTCCAGCGTGCAGAACACACAGCCCGCTTCGCGGTGGCCGTCGCTGGCCTGGACGCCGCGGCAGTCGGTGCGCCCTCTTGCGTAGGCAAACAGCCGTCGCGCTTGCCGGCGTTGCAGCGGAAGCAGAGGGCCTGCAGGTTGCTGATGGCGTCGGAGCCGCCCTGGTTTTTGGGGATGATGTGGACCAGCTCCAGGGCCCGCTGGTGCTGGCGGAAGGCATCGAGGCGCTGGCGGCACAGCTCCAGCAGCGCGTCGCGCTCGCCATCGCTCAACGCGTCGCCGCCGATCAGGCGGTCGTGGCCATCGCCATAGGCGGTGATGCCGTTGAAGGTGAACCCGGCCCACCATGCGCGTCCCAGGATCCGGCGGGCCACGTTGTGCGCGGGGGCGGGGCTGTTCCTCCCCAGCAGCTCCATGAGCATGAGGGGTTGGTAGATGTGGTGCATGCGCATGCGCTCGGCGATGTAGTCGCGCAGGCGCTGGTAGGTGCTGGAGTGGGGCGGGGGCATGGGGGAATCCTGGCGGGTTTGACAGGGGGTGGCACTTGTAGGGGGAGGAACATAGGCAAGCCAGGCCGCCATGTCAGCGCGTGATCGCCTTCGCCCGGCCCCACTGCCTGGCGTGCCTACGTCCAGCGGGGGTAAGGTGACGGTGTGATCAGGTCGTTTCGTTGCCGCGACACCCAGGCCCTCTTTGAAGGGAAGCCAGGGCGCCGCTTCCGAGGCTTCGCTCGTGTGGCGTTCCGCAAGCTCGCCATCCTCGACGCCGCCGGATGCCTCAACGATCTGCAGATCCCACCGGGCAATCGCCTGGAGTCGCTCAGGGGGAACCGCCATGGCCAGCACAGCATCCGCATCAACGACCAGTTCCGGCTCTGCTTTGTCTGGACGGAAGCCGGGCCAGAGGAGGTCGAGATCGTTGACTACCACTGACGTGATGCTCGCGCCCCCGGGCGAGGTGCTGCTGGAGGAGTTTCTGCGGCCCATGGGAATCAGCCAGTACCGGTTGGCGCTGGCGATCGGTGTGCCGGAGAGCCGCATCAACGCGATCGTGAAGGGCAGACGGGCCATCACTGCCGACACCGATCTGCGCCTGTGCCGTTTCTTCGGTCTGAGCGAGGGCTTCTGGCTGCGGATGCAAGGGAGTCATGATCTGAAGCAGGCCAAGCAGGCCTTGGCAAGCGTGCTGCCGACGATCGAGCCAATTCAGTCAATGGTGCGAGGAGGGCTTGCGGTTCAGTGCCAGTAGCTGGTCGCGCTCGGCATCGCTCAGCTCTACTGCTACGCAGAAGCCTTCGGCTGCGCCGCCAACCAGGGCGTAGGTGCCCTTCTCGCAGCGGGTGATGCCGTTGAAGGTGCACCCGACCCACCATGCGCTGCCCAGGATCCTCCGGGCCCCGTCCTGCGTTGGGGCCGGGCTGCGGCGGCCCAGCAGTTCCATCAGCATCAGCGGTTGGTCGATGGGGCTCATGCGCTTCTGCGTGGCGATGAACGCTTGCAGGCGCTGGTAGGTGGGGGGGCGGGGGCATGGGGGAATCCTGGCGGGTGTGACAGGGGGTGGCACTTGCGGAGGAGAAGCCCTGCCGCGATGCGATGCCCTCCTTCACCCCCTCGGCCAGACCTGGCAGCTTGCCTACGATGAATCCAATGAAGGCAGCAGAGGCTGTGCGCACGTTCTCCGCCGTCATCGAGCGCTGCGCGGACACGGGACTGCTTGTGGGCTACGTCCCTGGCTTCCCCGGTGCCCACAGTCAGGGGGAGACCCTCGATGAACTGCAGGCCAACCTCCAGGAGGTGATCGCCATGCTCCTGGAGGACGGCGAGCCGGCCCTCGCGAGCAACTTCATGGGCCTGCAGCAGATCGTGGTGCCGGCATGACCCTGGAGGAATTCCTCAGCCACCGCTGAACCACGAACCTCACGCTCCTGCCTTCGGCGATGGTCTGCCCCCATGCAGCCCCCCCGATCAGCCGGCGCTGCCGCCATGGCGGCGACCGGACACCAAGCCGCTGCCAGAGTGGGCGGGCTTACGGCGCTCCATGCCCCACCACGGCCCGCCCCTGGCCCCCCTGATCGACCTGGACCGCCTCCTGGAGGCCGGCCTGGGGCACGACCCGGCGGCAGCGGCGCTGCAGGATCTGGACCACAGCCTCAGCTGGGCCGAGCTCGAGCGGCAGGCGGAGCAGCTGGCCCGGGCCTACCAGCGGCTGGGTCTGCGGCGGGGCGACCGGCTCGCGTCCCTGATCCCCAACCGGGTGGAGCTGGTCGTCCACTACCTGGCCGGGCTGCGCAGCGGCCTGGTGCTCACGCCGCTCAACTACCGCTATGTGACCCCGGAGATCGACCATGCGCTGACGGTGAGCGGCGCCGCGGCCATGGTGTTCCACGGCGAACGGCTGGCCGATGTGCAGGCCAGTGCCGTGGCGGGCGGGCTGCCCCTGGGCTGCCACCGCATCGACGATCCCACCGGTTTCGAGCCCCTGCTGGCCGCGGCGCCCGCCGGCGGCGACGTCCCGCCCTGGCCCGATCTGGCCGTGGACGATGCCTGCTTCCTCTACTTCACTTCCGGCAGCACCGGCCGGCCCAAGGGCGTCACCCACACCCGGGCCAGTTTTGCCGCGGTGCTCACCTCCTTCATCCAGGCCAGCGAACTGCGGGCCGGCGAGGAGGTGCTGGCCGGCAGCTCCCTGGCCCACATCGCCTCTTCGGCCCTCGTGCTGGCGGCCCTGGCCGCCGGCGCCGCCGCCGCGATCGCCAGCCGCATCGATGCGGCCACCGTGGAAACTCTGCTGCGGCGCCATCGGCCCTCGGTGCTGCTGATGCTGCCCGCCGCCCTGTTCGAGCTGGTGCGGGATGCACGGCTGCTGCCGACGGATCTGGGCTCGGTGCGTCTCTGCATCAGCGGCGGCGACAAGGTGCCCCACCAGCTGCAGGAGGAGTTCCGCCGGGCCGCCGGCTTCAGCATCGACGAATGCTTCGGCATGAGCGAGATCGGCTACACCACCCTGGCGCCCCCGTCGGGACCGAACCGGATCGGCTCCGTCGGCCGGCTCTGTCCTGGGTTCAGCGCCAGCCTGCGCCACGAAGACGGCACCGAGGTGGCCCCGGGCGAGCAGGGACGCCTCTGGATCCAGGCGCCTTCGATGATGGCGGGCTACTGGGACAACCCCCAGGCCACCGCCGACACCATCCAGCAGGGCTGGCTGGACAGCGGCGATGAGATGCGGGTCGACGCCGACGGCTTCTTCTGGTTCTGCGGCCGCCGCAAGCAGATCATCGTCCACGACAGCTCCAACATCTGCCCCCAGGAGGTGGAGGAGGCGCTCTCTGAACACCCGGCCGTGGAGCTGGTGGGGGTGATCGGCATCCAGGACCCGGTGCACGGCGAGAACGTGCGGGCCTACGTCACCCTCCGCCCGGACCAGCCCGCCCCCAGCGAAGCCGAACTGATCACCTTCGCCCGTGCCCGCGTCGGCTACAAGGCGCCGGAGGAGATCCGCGTGCTCGAGGAGCTGCCCCTCACCCCCGTGGGCAAAACCGACCGGCTGGCCCTGCGGCAGCTGGCGGCGGATGGGCTGCATGCCGGTTGAGGCCGCCCTGCTCGACTGGATCGGCAACCGCGGGCGCCGCTGCAGCGTCGGTGAGGTGGCCGCCGGTGCCTCCAGGCCCGGCTGACCCGGCTCAGCTTCGGCCTGGTGCTGCTGCTGGTCACCACCCTGGTGGTGGTGATCCTGTCGGTGCTGCTGATCGTGCGGCTGTTCACCAGCGACGACGCCGACGATGCCGGCCTGGCGATGCTGCAGGGGCTCGCCCAGGTGCCCCTGTCGATCCTGGATCTGCTCGCCTCCGGCCTCCGGGCACCGGCGCGTGCGGGCTCCTCCTCCGTCACGCCGGAGCAGCTGTGGAGCCTGCTCTGGGACCTGCCCGGCGAGGGCGCCGATCCGGCCGCCCTGGGCTTCCTCAGCGCCGTGTTCTCGATTCTGTTCGGCGATGGCGATCCCAATGCCCGCTTCGAGCCGCAGCGCTGGCGCCGCATCGGCGCCTTCCTGCGCCAGCGCGGAGGCGTGGTGATCGCCGAGGACCTCGCCCCGCTGCTCGATCTGCCCGACTGCCCCGCCGATCCCGACCGCCGCCGTGACCTCGCCGATGCCGCCATGCTGCCGGTGCTGCTGCGCTTCGACGGCCGCCCCGAGGTGAGCGAGGACGGGGACCTGATCTATGGCTTCCCCTCCCTGCCCGCCAGAGCCGCCAAGGTTGATGGGCCGGTGCCGCCCCTGCGGGAGCGGGCCTTTCGCTTCAGCCGGGCCGGCGTCGGGCAACGGGCCGCCTATGGCCTGATCGTCGGGGCGCTGCTGGTGCTCTCGCCGTGGCTGCTGGCGATCACGCCCGCCTGGCTGCCCCCCGTGGCCTGGCTGGCCCGATTCGCCATCGGCTACGCCCTGTTGCTGCTGCTCCTGCCCCTGGCCCGCCTGCCGCTGCAGTACGGGCGCAACCGTGCCATCGCCGCCCGCAATCGACGCCGCCAGGCCTGGGCCCAGGCGGCCCGCCACGCCGATCCCCTGCTGAAGCGGCGCCGTGCCGCCGCCCGCCGACGGGGCGCCACCGAGGCTGGCCGGCCGGCGCCGCGGGTCGTGTACGACAGCGGCCGTGATCTGCTGGAGCAGTCCATCGACGACCTGGACGCTGGGCCCCGGCCGATCGCCTGAGACAATCCACGCTCGCCTGTGCCCAGCGAAACCCATGTCCGTTCTCGGCAGAGAGGCGATCCTGCAGGCGATCGAAGCGGGCGCGATCGGGGTCACGCCCTTCGTTCCCGAGCGGCTGGGCCCCGCCTCGCTCGACCTCACCCTCGCCCCCACCTTTCGCGTGTTCCGCAAGGTGCACGAGGTGATCGAGGTGCGTGAGCACACCGACTACCGGACGCTCACCGAGAAGATCGTGGTGCCCCCGGGCGAGCACATCCTGATCATGCCGGGCGAAACGGTGCTCGGGATCACTCAGGAGCGGCTGCGCCTGGGCCCCGGCCTGTGCGGCTGGCTCGAGGGCCGCAGCCGTTTCGCCCGGCTGGGCCTGATGGTGCACATCAGCGCCCCCTTCATGGGCCCGGGGATCGACAGCCAGCAGGTGCTGGAGATGAGCAACTTCGGTCCCGCTCCCCTGGCGGTGCATCCCGGCACCGCGATCTGCCAGTTCGTGTTCCAGAAGCTGCAGGGCATCGAGAGCTATGCCGGCCGCTTCGCCGGCCAGACGGAGGATTCCTTCTGAGCCTCCCCGGCTTGTGACGCAGGCAGGTGGGCCTCAGCCCAGGTCGTTGATCAGCACGATGCGGTAACGGGCTTTGCCGGCGCGGAGGTGATCGAGGGCTTCGTTTGCCTGCGACATGGGGAAGAACTCCGTGGTGGGCGCGATCCCGTGCCGACAGCTGAACTGCAGCAGCTTGTCGGTGGTGGATGGGCTCCCACGGTGTGCAGCCGGCCCTTGGGTTTGAGGGCGGC
>NZ_JAGQBG010000001.1 GCF_024345515.1 Cyanobium sp. N5-Cardenillas | reverse complement strand
CTCCCCGACGCTGAGGGCGGTGGGGATGGTGTCCGGGGTCAGGAACGGGGCACCCATGTCGACGCGGATGCGGCCGTCTTCGGCCAGGGCCGGCACGATGCGACCGGCCAGGGTCTCGACCTCCCAGCGACGGGGGGCGACGTCGCCGTCGCTGTCGGCCAGGAACCGGGCCAGGCAGCGGATGCCGTTGCCGCACATCTCCGGCTCGGTGCCATCGGCATTGAAGATCCGCATCCGCAGTTCGCCACCCTCCCGCGGTGGCAGCGCCAGGATCACCCCATCACCGCCGACCCCGAAGCGACGGTCGCAGAGCCTCCTCACCCGCTCAGGGGTCAATCCGAACACGTCCTCAGGATCCTCTAAGCTGCGGCCGTCCAGCAGCAAGAAGTCATTCCCAAGACCCTGGTATTTGCTGAATTGGAGCACGTGGCGCACCGTTCCGTAAGTCCTGGAGGTTGGGGTCGATCCTATGCAGAGTTTCTTTGAGCGACGAGGCCCCAGGCTCGACACGACCCTGCCCAGCGTGCGCCACGTTCAGGAGTTGATCCGCATCCGAACCCCAGTCAATGTCGTGTTGCTGTCCGGCCAGGAGTGTGACGGTGTGATCCGCTGGCAGGACAGCCATTTTCTGGCCATGAGCACCGAACCCGGGACCCCGTTGCTGCTGATCAGCCTGGCGGCCATTGCGTCGCTGCGCGCCCTCAGCTGAGCCGCCCATGGGCTGTGACACGATCACATCCACCCCATAGGGCCCGTGACAGAACCCTCCCGCTACCGTCCCGAGACGATCGAGCAGCGCTGGCAGCTGCAGTGGGAGCAGCTGGGACTGCACACCACCCCTGACCTCAGCGGCGACAGCGGCGAGCCCTACTACGCCCTGTCGATGTTCCCCTATCCCTCGGGGAGCCTGCACATGGGACATGTGCGCAACTACGTGATCACCGACGTGATCGCCCGGGCGGCCCGGCTGCGGGGCCGGCAGGTGCTCCACCCCATGGGCTGGGACGCCTTCGGGCTGCCGGCGGAGAACGCCGCCATCGAGCGGGGGGTCGACCCTGGGGACTGGACCGACCGGAACATCGCCCAGATGCGCGAGCAGCTCAGGCGCCTGGGTCTGTCGATCGACTGGGACCGGGAAGTGGCCACCTGCCACGCCGCTTACTACCGCTGGACCCAGTGGCTGTTCCTGCAGTTCTTTGATGCCGGCCTGGCCTACCGCAAGGAGGCGACGGTCAACTGGGACCCGATCGACCAGACGGTGCTCGCCAATGAACAGGTGGACGCCGAGGGGCGGTCCTGGCGCTCCGGCGCCCAGGTGGAGAAGCGCCGGCTGCGCCAGTGGTTCCTGAAGATCACCGCCTACGCCGATGCCCTGCTCGATGATCTCCCCTCTCTGGAGGGTTGGCCGGAGCGGGTCCGCACGATGCAGGCCAACTGGATCGGCCGCTCGCTTGGGGCCGAGCTGACGTTCACAGCCGAATCAGGGGAGGGCATCACCGTCTTCACCACCAGGCCCGACACGGTCTACGGGGCCTCCTACGTGGTGCTGGCGCCGGAGCACCCGCTGGTGGCCACGCTGACTACGGACGACTGCCGACTCTCGGTGACCGCCTTCTGCGATCTGGTCAGCCGCCAGAGCGAGCAGGAACGGACAGCCGAGGACCGGCCCAAGCGGGGGGTGCCGATCGGCGCCTGGGTGCGCAACCCCGCCAGCGGCGAAAGGATTCCCGTCTGGATCGCCGACTACGTGCTGGCCGACTACGGCACCGGCGCCGTGATGGGGGTTCCGGCCCACGATCAGCGCGACTTCATCTTCGCCCGCCAGTACGAACTGCCGGTGCGGCGGGTGGTGATCCCAGAAGGGTCCGACCCCCACGCCTGCGAGGGCCAGGCCTGGACCGAGGCCGGCGTGCTGATCGCCTCCGGTCCCTTCGACGGCCTGACCACCGCCGAGGCAAAGGCGAGCATCGTCACCAGTGCCGAAGCCCAGGGCTGGGGCCAGGGACGGGTGCAGTACCGCCTGCGCGACTGGCTGATCTCGCGGCAGCGCTACTGGGGCTGCCCCATCCCCGTGATCCACTGCGACAGCTGCGGCGCGGTGCCGGTCCCCGAGGAGCAGCTGCCGGTGGAACTGCCCCGGGACATTCCCCTGAGCGGCAAGGGGGGCACCCCCCTGGCCAAGTTGGAATCGTGGGTGAACGTGCCCTGCCCCCGCTGCGGCGCCCCCGCCCAGCGGGAGACCGACACCATGGACACCTTCATGTGCTCGTCCTGGTACTACCTGCGCTACAGCGACCCCCACAACGAGCAGCGACCGTTCGGGCGCGAGGCCGTCGACCGCTGGTTGCCCGTGGACCAGTACGTGGGCGGCATCGAGCACGCCATCCTGCACCTGCTCTATTCCCGCTTCTTCACCAAGGTGCTGCGGGACCGGGGCCTGCTGGGCTTTTCCGAACCCTTCGCCCGCCTGCTGACCCAGGGCATGGTGCAGGGCATCACCTACCGCAACGCCCACACCGGCCAGTACGTGGCGCCGGCCCAGGTGGCCGACCCCAGCGACCCCCGCGATCCGACCAGCGGCGAGGTGCTGGAGGTGTTCTACGAAAGGATGTCCAAGTCGAAGTACAACGGCGTCGATCCGGCGGTGGTCATCGACCGCTACGGGGCCGACACGGCCCGCATGTTCATCCTGTTCAAGGCGCCGCCCGAGAAGGATCTGGAGTGGGACGACGCCGATGTCGAAGGCCAGTACCGCTTCCTTCAGCGCCTCTGGCGCCTGGTGGAGGGGGCCCACGGCCGGGGCCTGCGCCTGACTGGGTCTGGGGTGCCGTCGACCGAGGAGCTCGATCCCGCCAGCTTCAGCGACGGGGAACGGCAGCTGCGCCGGGCCGTGCACACGGCCATCGCCGCCATCAGTGAAGACCTGGAGGGGGAGCTCCAGCTCAACACCGCCGTTTCGGAGCTGATGAAGCTCAGCAATGCCCTGGCCGCCCACCTCGAGGGGGCCGGCCCGGCAGTGAGCGCCGAAGCCCTCGCCACCCTGCTGATCCTGCTGGCGCCGTTCGCCCCCCACCTGGCCGAGGAGCTCTGGCAGAAACTCAGCAGCCACGGCGAAGGGGCGAGTGTGGCGGCGGCGGCGAGTGTCCATCGCCAGCGCTGGCCCGCCGTGGATCCGGCCGCCCTGGTGCGCGACACCATCCCCCTGGTGATCCAGGTGAAGGGCAAGATGCGTGGCAGCCTGGAGGTGCCCGCCGACGCCGATGCGGCCACCCTGGAGCGCCTGGCCCTGGAGAGCGAGGTGGCCCAGCGCTGGCTGGAGGGTCAGCCCCCCCGCCGGGTGATCGTGGTGCCCGGCAAGCTGGTCAACCTGGTGCCCTGAGGGCTGAGGGCGGCCGCGTGGTGGCGCAGGTGGTCGTCGATGAGGCTGGCGATGAAGAAGTAGCTGTGGTCGTAGCCCTCCTGGTGACGCAGCTGCAGGGGGTGCCCAGCCGCCTCGGCCGCCGCCGCCAGGTCGGCGGGCCGCAGCTGGGTGTCCAGGAAGGGGTCGGCACTGCCCTGATCCACCAGCAGGGGCAGCCGTTCCGTCGCTGAAGCGAGCAGGAGCGTGGCATCCCAGGCAGCCCAGGCCCGTTGATCGGCGCCCAGGTAGGCCCCAAAGGCCTTCTGGCCCCACGGACAGGCCGATGGATGGCAAATCGGAGCGAAGGCGGACACGGAGCGGTAGTGGCCGGGGTGCCGCAGGGCCGCAACCAGGGCGCCGTGGCCCCCCATCGAGTGGCCGCTGATGCTTCGCGCCTGGCTCAGGGGCAGCTCGGCCTCCAGCAGGGGGGGCAGCTCCTCCACCACGTAGCTGTGCATGCGGTAGTGCCGGTCCCAGGGGGCCTCGGTGGCATCCAGGTAGAAGCCGGCCCCCTGGCCCAGATCCCAGCCCCCATCGGGGTCCGTCGGCACATCCGCTCCCCTGGGGCTGGTGTCCGGCGCCACCAGGGCCAGACCGAGCTCGGCGGCGAGCCGGTGGGCCCCGCCCTTCTGCATCACGTTCTCATCGGTGCAGGTGAGGCCGGACAGCCAGTAGAGGGCCGGCACCCGCTCCCCGCCGAGGGCCTGGGGGGGCAGGTAGACCGCCAGCGTCGCCGGTCCGTTCAGCTCGGACGACAGGTGGCGGTAACGGCGGTGCAGACCGCCGAAGCTGCGGTTCTCGCTGAGCAGCTCGAGCATGGGTGGGGGTGCCGTCTGCGGGGATCAGAAGTGGATCACGGAGCGGATGCTCTGGCCGGCGTGCATCAGGTCGAAGGCCCGGTTGATGTCCTCCAGGCCCATGGTGTGGGTGATGAAGGTGTCAAGGGGGATTTCTCCCTGCTGGAAGCGCTCGACGTAGCCGGGCAGCTCGCTGCGGCCCCGCACCCCACCGAAGGCCGAGCCCCGCCAGACGCGGCCCGTCACCAGCTGGAACGGCCGGGTGGCGATCTCCTGGCCCGCTCCGGCCACGCCGATGATCGTGGATTCGCCCCAGCCCTTGTGGCAGCACTCCAGGGCGGCGCGCATCACCTGGACGTTGCCGATGCACTCGAAGGAGTAATCCACGCCGCCATCGGTGCGGTCGATCACCACCTCCTGGATGGGGGCGTCGAAGGCCTTCGGATCGAGGCACTCGGTGGCACCAAGCTGGCCGGCGATGGCGAACTTGTCGGGGTTGGTGTCGATGCCGATGATCCGCTCCGCCCCGGCCATCACCGCCCCGATGATCACCGCCAGGCCGATGCCGCCGAGGCCGAACACGGCCACGCTGCTGCCCGGTTCCACCTTGGCGGTGTTGAGCACGGCGCCGATGCCGGTGGTGACGCCGCAGCCCAGCAGGCAAACCTTCTCCAGGGGCGCCTCAGGGGCGATCCTGGCCACGGCGATCTCGGGCACCACCGTGTACTCCGAGAAGGTGGAGGTGCCCATGTAGTGGAAGATCCGCTCGCCGTTCCGGGAGAAGCGGCTACTGCCGTCGGGCATCAGGCCCCGGCCCTGGGTGGCGCGGATCGCCTGGCAGAGGTTGGTCTTGCCGGAGAGGCAGAAGCGGCAGGCGCGGCATTCGGGCGTATACAGCGGGATCACGTGGTCACCCACCGCCACCGAGGTCACGCCCGCGCCGATCTCCTCCACCACGGCACCGCCCTCGTGGCCCAGCACCGCCGGGAAGATCCCCTCGGGGTCGGCGCCGGAGAGGGTGAAGGCATCGGTGTGGCAAACGCCCGTGGCCACCAGCCGCAGCAGCACTTCGCCGGCGCGGGGGCCCTCCACGTCAATCTCGGTGACCTCCAGCGGCTGACCGGCGGCCCAGGCGACCGCGGCGCGGGATCGGACCATGGCTATGGGGGAAGGCCCCTCAAGTGTGCTGGAAGATCAGCCCGTCGGGCTGTCCCCAGTCGCCTTTCGCGCCATAGCCCCGATCGTTGGCGCAGAGGTGACGCAGCAGCCAGAACACCGGCTCCACCGCCTCCAGCTCCAGTTCGGCCTGGATGGCGGCCAGGCTGCGGGGCTGGCCATCGGAGAGCAGCCCTTCCACCCGGCCCTGCACGGACAGAATCCCGGCGGCCGCCAGCTTGCCGGCTTCCACCCCCGGCTGGTGGTAGGCGTTGACGTTGACCAGCTCTCCGTACAGCCCCACCGCCCGCTCGAACAGGCCGATCAGGGCCCCGAGACCCCGCTCATCGAAGCGAGCCAGGGTGATGGTGATGCTCTGGCGGTCCTGCTCGGCCAGCGCCGCCCGGGTGCCCTGCAGGAAGCCTTCGAGGAAATCGGCCGGGCACTCACCATCGATCGTGGGGATCTCCGCCGGGTCCTCCAGCACCTCGATGAAGGTCACGAAGAAGTTGTCGAGTCCATCGCGCAGCTGCTGAACGTAGGCGTGCTGATCGGTGGAACCCTTGTTGCCGTAGACGGCGAGGCCCTGGTGGACCACCTCACCGTCCCGGTCGAGCCGCTTGCCCAGGGACTCCATCACCAGTTGCTGCAGGTAACGGCTGAACACCTCCAACCGGTCGCGGTAGGGCAGCACCACCATGTCGCGGCGACCGCGGCCGCCACCGGCCACATGCCAGGAGGCCGCCAGCAGGGCCGCCGGATTGGCGCGCAGATCGGGCACGCGGGTCAGCCGATCCATCGCGGCGGCCCCCTCCAGGAAGCCACGCAGGTCGGCGCCGATCAGGGCGGCGGGCAGCAGTCCGACGGCACTGGTGATGCTGGTCCGGCCCCCCACCCAATCGAACATGTCGAAGCGCCGCAGCCAGCCGGCGGCCTTGGCCTCCTGATCCAGGTGGCTGCCGGCCATGGTGATGGCCACGGCCTGGGCGCTCCAGTCGCCACCGGCCGCCAGCACCCGGGCCCGGGCCTGCACCATGCCGAGGTGGGGTTCGGGGGTGCCCCCCGACTTGCTGACCACAATCACCAGGGTGCTGGTGAGCCGCTCGCCCAGGGCGGCCAGGGTGCGGGCCATGCCGTCGGGGTCAACGTTGTCGAAGAAGTGGAACGGCAGCCCTTTGCCATGGCACTGCAGAGCCCTGAGCATCAGCAGGGGCCCGAGCCCCGAGCCACCGATGCCGATCCAGAGGACATCGGTGAAGGGCCCACCACCGGGCGCCGTGACCGTGCCCGTCAGCACATCCTTGCCGAAGGCTTCGAGGCGATCCACCTCAGCGGCGATGGCGGCCGCCACCGCCGGATCGGGAGCCAGCTCCGGGGCCCGCAACCAGTAATGCCCCACCTGGCGCCCCTCGTCGGCGTTCGCCATGGCACCGGCCTCCAGGGCCTCCATGGCAGCGAAGGCGCGGGCGAAGGGGGCCTCAAAGGCCTCCAGATCCCCTTCCTCGAGAGCCATGCGGCTGACGTCGAGCCAGAGGCAGAGGTCGGGATCGTGCCAGAGCAACTGGCGGAAGCGCTCCCAGAGGGCGACGGAATCGTGGCCGTTCAACGGCGGCAGCGGGGACATGGCTCCTGGGACGCCTTGACGGGCCCCCGAACCGTATCCATCAGCCTCCACGTTCGGCAAGCGGATCGGCGGATGCGGGTCTTCCGCCAAAGCGTCCAGCGGAGAGAGCGCCCCTGAAGGGAGATAAACCTGGATGTGTTCGTTACAGTTGGTCTACAGAACAGATTTTTTGCTTGCTGCCCCGCCCCGCAGGAACTAGCGAGCCTCGCTCCGCCCACCAGTGCAGGCCTCTTCTACGTGTCCTGCAAGGGGCGTCGTTGCTCGGTGCGCTCGGACTGTGCCTAGTTCCCTGGCTCCGCGAACCCCAGCTCCAGGGCCGCAGCCCCTTCCTTCGCCTTGATGGGGAACGCGGCATCGAGACCTTCCCCCTGATCAGCCCCTCCACCAGCGAAGGCCTGCGGCCGGACCCGCTCGATTTCAGCCCCGAAGAACTTCGCGAGCTCAACCGCCGCTTCGGTGTCCACGGCCCCCAGCCCCGACTGGCCCAGCTGTTCACCGAGGGCATCGACCAGCTCCAGCCCCTGCGCACCCACACCCTCGGCCGGCTCGAGGAGCTCCGGCCGGTGATCCTCAGCGAAAGCCGCCGCCACCGCATCAACCCGATGCTGGTGACCGCCGTGCTGTTCGATGAACTGCAGCACGCCAAGCCCGGCGAGGACCATCCCCTGGCAGCCCGCAGCGGCCTGTTCAGCACCCATGGACCTGCCCAGCTCAGCCTCGGTGAACTGGTCAAGCAGGGCCTCCTGCCGGCGAGCGCCACCCAGGAGCAGATCGAGGAGGCGCGCATGGAGCTGCTCGATCCCGATCGCAACGTGCGGCTGCTGGTGGGCAAGTTCGTACGGCTGAAACAGGCCCTGGGGCTTTCGGATCGGGCCCTGCTGATGGCCAGCACCTCCCCGGCCGATGCCAAGGCGATGGCCACGCTGGCCTACCTGCACAACGGCAAACTCGATTACCCCGCCCGGGTGCTCCGCTACATGCAGGACCCCGAACTGCATGCCCTCCTCTACGGCAGTCGCAAGCCCATCACCAGCCCGCTGATCTGACCCCCCCCCCGCCCGGGAGCGTCCAGCGCAGAAGCCATCAGCAGAGAACGCCGATCGCGGCCAGGCGCACCTGCAGCTCGCGCCAGTCGAAACTGCGGGGATCCATGCGTTCCCCGCCCAGATCCACGTGCTGGTGGGTGGTGATGTTGTTGGGCGGAATGCTGAAGCGACGCATCCAGCGGCCCAGAACGATGGCCAGGGCGTCGTACTGGGCGGCGGTGTAACCGCTGTGCGCCGCCTCCTGGTCCTCCCCGTCGATGGGGGTCTCCAGGCTCAGGTGCAGGGAGAAGTTGTTGATCGACCCCCCCACCTCCGGATTGGTGACCACCCAGCGGCCGTTGAAGGCGGAATTGCCAGACCCGAAGGCCCGCTTGGAAGGATCGAGCACCTCCACCACCCGGCCGTCCAGGCCGATGAGGGTGTGGTAACTCACCTGGTCCTCGTCGCGGGGGTGGGGCGTCATGAACGTGTTGATCGCCGAGTTGATGCCGTAGACGGTCTCGTGCAGGACGACGACCTGGGGGGTGGGATCCAGCGGCTGACCGAAGACATCCTGACGAAAGCGCTCGCCATAGTTGCTCGGATCGATGCGCAGCCGGATGGTCTGGTACCGGAGGCGTTCCGCCAGGGCAAGCAGGCGACTGCGCAGCTGGGGATCCGCCTGGCAGGCCCCCCCCAGGGGAGCTCGCCAGGCGGCGTGGGGCGGTGGCTCGGCCGTGACCGGTGCGGACGGCTGTGGCTGGCCGCCGGCGCCCGGGGACTGGCGCACCTCCTCCAGCAGATCGAGCAGGGAGGCGCGCCCCCCGGCATTGCCCGGGGCGCCGAACAGGTCGCGGCCCAGCCAGGTCAGTCCACCGATGCTCAGCACACCAGCGCCGGCCACCGCCAGTACCAGGGGTCGCAAGGGGGCACTCATGGCTGCAGCGACAGCCAGCGCCGTCGGTTCAGCCCCGTCTGGTCACTGACCAGCAGGGGATCGATCACGAGCTGCCAGCTTGCCACCGCAGGGGACTCGGGCAGGAGCACGGTGCTGCGCACCCGGCCGTCACGGCAATAGAGCAACTCCCGCTCTGCCGGGTTCGTGGTGGGGCCGAAGGCCAGGGTGAGGTCGTCCGGCCGCCGCAGCCTGGCACCATCGAGGGCAAGCAATTCGTCGCCGGGCTGCAGGCAGGCCCGTTCGGCCGGGCCGTCCCTGTGCACCCGCTTCAGCTGCATCGGCCTGTCAGCGGCGTCCTCCAGCAGCCAGCCGAGAAAAGGCTCCGCCGACAGCTTCGGCTCCAGGGTCAGGCCCACATCTGCCAGGTAGCCGCTGAGGTCGGGGTCGTCGGTGCTCTCCAGCCAGTGGGGCAGGAGTTCGGCCAGGTCGGCGGCCTGCTCGGCGAAGGCCGCCACCAGGTCGTCGTTGTGGTAGCCCCGGCCCCAGGACCCATGGCTGCTCCACAGCGCCCGCAGCACCACAGCCAGGCACGAACCCTGTCGCCGCAGATGCAGGTCGAGGATCAGCGCCACCACGGCCCCCTTGAGGTAGTAGCTGATCTGGCTGTCGGCGGAGGAGGCGTCCTGCCGGTACAGCTTCACCCAGGCCTCTTCGGCGCTCTGCCGCAGCCCCTGCACCCGGCGGCCGGGGGTGAGCAGGTAACGGCTGAGGTCGGCCCCCAGGTCCTCCAGCAGTTCGGCTTCCGTGCCGATGCCGGCCGCCAGGGGCAACAGCAGGTCGAGGTAGGAGGTGACACCTTCGGCGAACCAGAGACCGGGCACGATCGTGGCGCGGTCGTAGTCGACCGGGGTGAGCTCGGCGGGCCTGAGCCGGCGCACATTCCACTGGTGCAGGTATTCGTGGGCCACCAGTTGCAGCAGCTTGCGGCGACCGCCTGGAGCAGCCAGGGCCTTGGGTCCGAACTGCAGCACGCAGCTGTGGTCGTGCTCGAGGCCGCCATAGGCCTCGGCCAGCAGGTACAGCACGAACAGATAGTTGTCGCTGGCGGGGGCCGGCTCCCCGACCAGTCGGCAGCAGGCCAGGGCGACCCGCTCCACATCCGCGAGCCAGAGGGGATCAAGGGCGGGCAGGTCCGCGCCCCAGGTGACCCAGCGGTGCGGGACTCCAGCGACACTGAAGTGATGGCACGGATGGGGGCCGGCCTCGACGGGACTATCAATCAGCTGGTCGAAGTCGGCGGCGATCCAGGCGTACTCGCCATCACTGGGGAGGGGAACAAAGGCCTGCCATCCCTCGGGCAGCCGCAGCTCGAGTCGATGGGGGTGCCAGCGTTCGCCGCTCACCTGCAGGACCACTCCGGCCAGGGCCAGAAAGCCGTGGTCGGCGCTGAGGTGGCAGGTGCGCACGCTCAGCTCCGTGGCCTGGAGGCGGTAGCGAATCACCAGCGGCGCCAGGCTGGTGAGCTCCAGGCGCCAGCAGGCCTCCGTCGCTCGCATGCTGGCCACCGGGATCCCCCCCTGGAGCACCTCAAGGGCCTCCAGATGGCGGACGTAGTCGCGGATCAGGTAGGAGCCCGGCGTCCAGGCGGGCAGGCGCAGCTCCGGCTGCAGGCAACGGGGCGTGACATGGAGTGTGACCCCGACCAGGTGGCGGTGGGGTTCACGCAGGTCGAGCTGAATGGTCGGCCCGGCGGCCGGATCTCGAAGGGGTGGGTCGTCAGACACGGAGCTCGATCGACGCCGTTGGGAGGGCCAGGCTGGCGTCCTGGAGGGCCGCTCTGGCGGCATAGGCCCGGGTGATCCGGCCCAGCAGCCGTTGCAGGCCGGTGTTGCGGCTGAGGCGCTGAAGATCGCCCACAACGGCCAGCGACCCATCCGACTGCCGGCACCATCCCAGGCCCTGTCCATCCTTCAGTTGCAGCTGCAGTGTCACCGCCAGGCGTTCGCCGCCGAAGCCGACAAGGTCACCACCACGGCGCCAGGGGATGTGGAGGGAGGAAAGGGTGTCCGCCAGGACATCGGCATCCCGCAGCACGGTGGGCAGGATGGAGAGATGGGACATGGACGCAATGCCCGATTCCGCTGACCATAGCGATCCCAGCGGGTCTCTCCAGTGGCCATTGCCACAGCCGCTTGCGGCCAGGGAGGCCCCACTGCGACTGGCGGTGATGGCGTCGGGTGAAGGAAGCAACTTCGAGGCCCTGGTGGAGGCCTGCGCGCAGGGGCACCTGCAGGGCCAGGTGGTCGTTCTGGCGGTGAACCGGGAGGGCTGCGGCGCCCACCGCCGGGCCGAACGGCTCGACATCCCCTGCCAGGTGATCGACCACCGCCGCCAGCCGTCGCGACAGGCCCTCGACGAAGCCCTGATCGCCCTGTTCCGGGCGCATCGGGTCGATCTGGTGGTGATGGCGGGCTGGATGCGGATCGTCACGCCCGTGCTGATCGATGCTTTCCCGGGTCGACTGGTGAACATCCACCCCTCCCTGCTGCCCAGCTTCCGCGGCGCCGATGGGGTGGGGGAGGCCCTGGCCGCCGGAGTCACCCTGGCGGGCTGCACGGCCCATCTGGTGAGTGCGGAAGTGGATGCGGGCACGATCCTGGTGCAGGCGGCCGTGCCGGTGCTGGCGGGGGACGACCGGCAGCGGCTCCACGCCCGCATCCAGCAGCATGAGCATCGGATCCTGCCACTGGCCGTCAGACTGGCCGCCCTGCGGCTGGATCAGGGATAGAACGGCAGCAAGGGCAGTCCGGTTCCCGCGTCGAGGCCGCAGAGCAGGTTGAGGCACTGCACCCCCTGGCCGGCCTGGCCCTTGACCAGGTTGTCGATGGCGCTCATCACGATCAGCTGGCCGGTGCGGGGGTCGACCTGCACCGACAGCAGGCAGCGGTTGGTGTTGCGCACCCACTTGGTGGAGGGGTAGGTCCCCACCGGCAGCACCTGCACGGTGGGGCTGTGGCGATAGGACGCCTTGAGCAGGGTCGTGCAGTCCTCGGCGGTGAGTCCGGGGTCGCGGAGCCGTCCGTAGACCGTGGCCAGCAGACCGCGCACCATCGGCATCAAGTGGGGGGTGAACTGCAGCTGGATCGGCTGGCCCGCCGCCTGGCCCGCCACCTGCTCGATCTCACTGGTGTGACGGTGGCCGACCACTCCATAGGGGGCGACGGCTTCGGCGGCCTCGGCCAGCAGCAGGTTTTCCTTGGCGGCCCGCCCGCCGCCGGAGGTGCCCGTCTTGGCATCGATGACGATGCCACCCGTCTCGATCAGACCCTGCTCGAGGAACGGCAACAGGGCCAGCAGGCTGGCCGTGGGGAAACAGCCGGGGGCCGCCACCAGGCGGGCCTCACGGATGCGCGCTTCGGCCACCTCCACCAGCCCGTAGACCGCCTCCTGGCAAAGGTCGCTGTCCTGGCGGGATGCCTGACGGGCTTCGGCGGCATACACCTCCTCCCAGCGGGCCAGGGAGCGGTAGCGGTAATCGGCCGAGAGATCCACCACTTTCACGCCCCGCTGCAGCAGGTCCGGCACCAGGCCGGCCGCCAGGCCATTCGGCAGGCTCAGCACGGCCAGATCGGCGGCGGCGGCGATGGCGTCCGGGTCCGGCGAGCGCACCACCAGGTCGTCCTCCAGGGGCAGGAAGGGCACCAGTTCGCTCCAGCGCTTGCCCGTGCTGCGCTCCCCGCCCAGAAAGCTCACCGCGAGATGGGGGTGGCCATGCAGCAGCCGGAGGGTCTGCAGTCCCCCGTAGCCGCTGGCACCGATCACCGCAACGCGCTGTCCAGCCATGCGGAACGCAGAAGAACGCTGGATCGTACCGGCAGCCTATAAATAAGGTTCGAACCTTCCCCGATCCATCACGCTCCCTTGACCGTCCTGTCCGGCCCACGTCAGTCCACGGGCCTTCACTTCGATGCCATCGCCGATGCCCTGGCGGCGATCCGCAACGGTGAATCGATCGTGGTGGTCGATGACGAGAACCGCGAAAACGAAGGTGATCTGATCTGTGCGGCCCAGTTCGCCACACCCCAGCAGATCAACTTCATGGCCACCGATGCCAGGGGGCTGATCTGCCTGGCCATGGAAGGGGAACGGCTCGATGCCCTGGATCTGCCCCTGATGGTGGATCGCAACACCGACAGCAACCAGACCGCCTTCACCGTGAGCGTGGATGCGGGGCCGGAGCGGGGGGTAAGCACGGGCATCTCGGCGGAGGACCGGGCCCGGACGATCCAGGTGGCGATCCACCCGGACTCGCGCCCCGCCGACCTGCGCCGGCCCGGCCACGTCTTCCCCCTGCGGGCGCGCCAGGGAGGCGTGCTGCAACGGGCCGGCCACACCGAGGCGGCCGTCGACCTAGCCCGACTGGCCGGGCTCTATCCCGCCGGCGTGATCTGCGAGATCCAGAACGCCGATGGCTCCATGGCCCGCCTGGCCCAGCTGGCCGATTACGCCCGGCACCACGGCCTGCGGCTGATCAGCATCGCCGATCTGATCCGCTATCGCCTCGACACCGAGCGCTTCGTGGCCCGCCAGGCGGAGGCCAGCCTGCCCAGCAGCTTCGGCCAGTTCCGGGCCATCGGCTACCGCAACGAGCTCGACGGCAGCGAGCATGTGGCGATCGTGAAGGGCTACCCGGAACGCGGCACCGGCCCGGTGCTGGTGCGGGTGCACTCCGAGTGCCTCACCGGAGATGCCTTCGGTTCCCTCCGCTGTGACTGCCGCCCCCAGCTGGAGGCGGCCCTGCGCATGATCGAGTCGGCCGGCGAAGGGGTGGTGGTCTACCTGCGCCAGGAGGGCCGCGGCATCGGCCTTGTTAACAAGCTCAAGGCCTACAGCCTCCAGGATGGCGGCCTTGACACGGTGGAAGCCAACGAGCGGCTCGGCTTCGCCGCCGACCTGCGCAACTACGGCGTCGGCGCCCAGATCCTCAGCGACCTGGGGGTGCGTCGGCTGCGGCTGATCACCAACAACCCCCGCAAGATCGCCGGGCTGGGCGGCTACGGCCTGCAGGTGGTCGACCGGGTCCCCCTGGTGATGGACCCGGGCCTCCACAACGCCGCCTACCTGCGGGTGAAGCGCACCAAGATGGGTCACCTGATGGATGTGGAGTCCCACGGACTCACTGCGGTGCTGGGCTGGCAAGGCCCCGAGGATCTGCTCCTTGGGGCCAGCCGGCTTGAGCTCCTGCGGGAGTGGGCCCGGAGCAAGGGCCTGCTGCTGGAGCGTGAGGAGGATCCCCGCCTGCTGGCCCTGCTGCATCGCCCTGGTCTGGCCCTGCTGCTGGCGGCCCAGCAGGGGCGCCAGCTCACCGCCGCCGACCTGGCGGGCCCGCTGATGGAAATGGCCCGCTGGCAGGGCACCTCCGGGGTGAAACTGCTGCTGGCACCGGATGCCCGGCGCAAGGGTCACCCCAGCATCGACTTGGAGCCGGAGCGTCGCCAGCTGGCCGACCTCGTGCCGCCAGGGGCCGATACCGGGGGGGAGGAGCCGGCCAGGACGCTCACCTGCCCCCTGCTCAACCTCACCCCCGGCGCCTTCATCGTCTGGTCCTAGTCTTCGATCGTCACCGTGCGGATGCGGCTGCCGTTCTTGAGCGCCAGCACCACATCGATGTTTTCGGTGTGCCCGAACACCGTGTGCTGACCATCGAGGTGGGGCTGGGGGCCGTGGCACAGGAAGAACTGGCTGCCGCCGGTGTTGCGGCCTGCATGGGCCATCGACAGGCTGCCGGCCTTGTGCTTCTGGGCGTTGATCTCGCAGGGGATCGTGTAGCCGGGGCCGCCGGTGCCGGCCGTGCCGCGGGCGCCTTCGCGGCTGTTGGGACAGCCCCCCTGGGCCATGAAGCCATTGATCACCCGGTGAAAGGCGAGGCCGTCGTAGAAGCCGTCCTTGGAGAGCTTGACGAAGTTCGCGACGGTGCCGGGGGCCTCGGTGTCGAACAGATCAATGGTGATCAGCCCGGCGTCGGTGTCCATCAGGGCCTTGGTCACGGTCGAGGAGGCAAACTTCGACTGTATCCGTCCAGGGCACCCTGCTTCCATGGCCACCCTTGAGTCCACGTCTCCCTCCCCCCAGGCCGGCGGCCTGGCGAGCCCCGACCTTGCCCGTGCCCGTCTCGGCGTGCTCGGTGGCAGCGGTCTCTATGCCATGGAAGGGCTGGAGGACGTCCGGGAACTGACCGTCGACACCCCCTACGGGCCCCCTTCCGACAGCCTGCGGATTGGACGCATGGGCGATCTCGAGGTGGTGTTCCTGGCCCGCCACGGCCGGCACCACAGCTTCACCCCCAGTGAGGTTCCCTACCGGGCCAACCTCTGGGCCCTGCGCTCCCTCGGCGTGCGCTGGATCCTGTCAGTGTCGGCCGTCGGCTCGCTTCAGGAGAGCGTGCGGCCCCTGGACATGCTCGTGCCCGATCAGTTCATCGATCGCACCATGCAGCGGCCGCTCACCTTCTTCGGGGAAGGGCTGGTGGCCCACGTGGGCAACGCCGATCCCTACTGTTCCGTGCTCTCCCGGTTGCTCGGCGACGTGGGCGACAGCCTGATGCCCGAGGGTCGCCAGCTGCACCGGGGCGGCACCTACCTCTGCATGGAGGGACCGGCCTTTTCCACCCGGGCCGAATCCGAGCTCTACCGCTCCTGGGGCTGCGCGGTGATCGGCATGACCAACCACACCGAAGCGCGGCTGGCCCGCGAGGCGGAGATGGCCTACGCCACCCTGGCGATGGTCACCGACTACGACTGCTGGCATGCGATGCACGACGCGGTGACGGTTGAACTGGTGATCGACAACCTGCGCGCCAATGCGGCCCTGGCCCAGCAGATCGTGCGCCTCGCCGCCGAGCGGGTGCAGGCCCTGCGGCCCCCCAGCCCGGCCCACCAGGCCCTGAAGGACGCCCTGATGACCCCGGCCGCCCAGGTGCCGCCGGCCACCCGCCGCCGCACCGAGCTGTTCACCGCCCCCTACTGGGGACCGTTCACGCCATCGGAGACGACGACGACGGCGGCATCGACGGGGGCAGGCTGATCCCCAGGGCCTGGAGGCATTGGCGCAGGCCGGGCCCGTGGCGATCCAGGGCCGAGCGTGCCTCCTCGACCCCCAGGTCGGAGGCCGCCATCAGCAGGGCCAGCCGCACCGATCCCCCGGTCTGCTGCAGCAGGTCGAGGGCCCCCTCCCGGGGAACCCCGGCCAGGTCCCGCAGGATGCGCAGGGCCCGGTCCTCCAGCTTGCTGTTGGTGACCGCCACATCCACCATGCGGTTGCCGAAGACCTTCCCGAGGCGGACCATCACGCCGGTGGAGAGGATGTTGAGGGCCATCTTGGTGGCGGTGCCCGCCTTCAGCCGGGTGGAGCCGGTCAGCAGCTCGGGGCCGGTCAGAAGCCGAATGTCGATGTCGCAGGGCATCGGCACCTGCTCGGCGGGCACGCAGGCCATGGCCACGGTGAGGGCGCCGATGGCGCGGCCGTGGGCCAGCCCACCGAGCACATAGGGGGTGGTGCCGCCGGCGGCGATGCCCACCAGGGCATCCGCCGGGCCGAAGCCCCGCTGGACGAGGTCGTCACGGCCAGCCTCCCGCAGGTCCTCCAGGCCCTCGGAGCTGCGCAGCAGGGCCGCCGCTCCGCCCGCCAGCACCCCCTGCACCAACTCAGGCGGACTGCAGAACGTCGGGGGACACTCCGCCGCATCCAGAACCCCGAGCCGGCCGGAGGTGCCGGCCCCCAGGTAGAAGAGGCGGCCGCCCCGCGCCAGGCGTGCGGCGATCGCGTCGATGGCGGCCGTCAGGGCCGGCGCAGCGGCCGCCACCGCCTGCTGGGGCAGCAGGTCGTTGGCGCAGAACAGCGCCACCAAAGACGCCGTCGGCAGCCGGTCGAGCTCTTCGCTGGCCGGGTTGGGCCGCTCGGTGAGCAGATGGCCCCTGTCGCCGCCGGAATCGCTCAAAGCAGCCCTTCGAGGCGGCGACGGAAGGCCTCCAGTTCCGGATCGCTGCCGCCGCCGTCGGGATCCCCAGCGCCGGACTGACCAGCCGCCGCCTGCTCCTCCTTCCAGGTGGTCACATCCATGTTGCGTTCGGGCGGCGCGATCAGCAGCCGCTCCTCCTCGCTCTTGGGCAGAAAGCCGGCCGGAACGAAACGGGCCTCGTAGCCCGCTTCGGCGCAGAAATTCTCCAGCTCCTCCCGATCCAGGGCCTCGACACAGGGCACCGGAAAATCCTGGGCCTCCAGCAGGCCGGCATAGCGCTCGGCATCGTCGGGGTCCTCGAACAGCAGCACCACCGTGCGGCCCCCGAGTTCGAGGGAATGGATGCCCTCCTGTTCACTGCCCGGATCGAACAGCAGGACATGCACCGGCTTGTGGGGGGAACCGCTGGCAGTCACATCGTCATGGATGGGGCGCAGGCCAGTGTCTCATCCGTTGGCTGCCGCTGGGCCGTTCAGGCCTCGGAGCTGGCACCGTTCTGCTCCCGGTCGAGCTCCCGCAGGCGCCGGAACAGGGCCTCCTCGGCGTCCGTGGGCGTGGCCGGGACCACGATCCTCACCTCCACCAGCTGATCGCCCCGCTGCTCCCCCTGGCTGAGGCCCCGCTGTCGCAGCCGCAGCAGCCGGCCGCTGGAGGACCCGGGGGGCACCCGCAGCCGCACGGGTCCTTCGAGGGTGGGCACCACCACCTGGCAGCCCAGGGCCGCATCGGCGGGGTGGAGTTCGAGTTGGTAAAGCACCCGCAGGCCATCGATGCGCAGGCCCTCCTCGGTGCGCACCCGCAGCTGCAGGAAGTGGTCGGCGCCGCCGGCCGCCACACCGGCCAGCCTCAGGCGCCAGCCATCCCCCGCCAGGGGGGGCGACCAGACCTCCACCACGGTGCCGTCACGCAACTCCAGCTCCAGCCGCTGGCCGCTGAGCGCCTGTTCCGGGGTGAGGCTCACCAGGGTTTCCTCGTCGGTGGCGGCCATCACCGGTGGCGGCGATGCCGGCGCGGTGGCGACACTGCCGGCCTCCGGGGGGTGCTCCTGCTCGGGTTCATCGTCCCAGCTCCGGGCGCTGCGGCGCTCCTGGCCGAAGAGCTGCGCAAGGTAGTCCTCGAAATGGGGAAAGCCGCTGGCAAAGGGATCGTTGTCGAGGCCGGCGCTGTCCTGGCCCTCGCCGGCCTCCCAGGCGCGGCGCCGGATCGGATCCGAGAGCACCGCATAGGCCTCGTTGACCCGCTTGAAGCGGGCTTCGGCCACCGGATCGTTGCCGTTGAGGTCGGGATGCCAGCGGCGGGCCTGCTGGCGGAAGGCCCGCTTGATGCTCGCCGCGTCGGCACCCGCCGCCAGACCGAGCACCTCCCAGTGGTCGCGGGCGGCCGTCGCCACCGAATCCGAGCGGGTGGATTGGCTCACGACCCTCAGCCGTCGGCCCAGGGATCATCCTGATCGGCCCGGCCGCCACGGCGGGGGCGGTGCCGCTCGCCGGCCAGATCCCGATCCAGGGGCTCCTGCCGATCCCAGGAACGGCCGTTCTCCCAGCGGCGGGAGGGAAGGTCGTCGTCGTACCCCCCCTCCCGCTCGGCGTAGCGGCCGAGGGGGTAGGGATCCCGCTGGGGCAACCGTGGCGGGCTGGACCATGGATCGGAGCGGCCCGATCCGCCCCAGTCATCCCAGTCGTCGTCGGAGAAGAGTTCGTCCTTGAGGGAGCCCAGGGTGTTCTTGAGTCCCTTGAGCGGGCCGCTCTCCGAACGCCGTTCCCCCAACAGGCGCCTGTTGAGCCCGAACAGGGCCTCCTGAAGCTGGCTGACGGTCAGGTCGAGGTCGGCAGGGTCGTCCTGGGCCAGCACATCCTGCACATCCCGCAGGGCCAGCTCCACGGCGCGCTGCTGGCGTTCGGCCCCGGCGGGCCCCAGCTCGAGGGCGGCATCCCGCAGGCGCCGTTCGGCCTGGGCCACCAGGGTCAGGGCGCGGTTGCGGCGGTCGATGACGGCCCGCTTGCGGCGATCTTCGACCGACTTGCGCTCCGCCTCCTCCAGCAAGCGGTTGATCTCCTCCTCGCTGAGGTTCGACCCCCCCTGGATCGAGACGCTCTGCTGGCGTCCGGTGGTGCGGTCGGTGGCGGACACCTGCAGCAGGCCGTTGGCATCGATGTCGAAGGACACCTGCACCTGGGGCACCCCGCGGGGGGCCGGTGGAATGCCGGAGAGGCGGAAGCGGCCGAGGGACTTGTTGTCGGCGGCCATCTGGCGCTCGCCCTGCAGCACGTGGATCTCGACCGACGACTGGTTCGCCTCCGAGGTGCTGAACAGATCCGACTTGCGCACCGGAATGGAGGTGTTGCGCGGGATCAGCACCTTCATCACCCCACCGATCGTCTCCAGGCCGAGGGAGAGGGGGGTGACGTCATTGAGCATCAGATCGCGCAACTCGCCGGTGAGGATGCCGGCCTGCACGGCCGCGCCGATCGCCACCACCTCGTCGGGGTTGACCGACTGGCAGGGCTCGCGGGGAATCAGGGTGCGCACCATCTCCTGCACCATGGGCATGCGGGTGGAGCCCCCCACCAGCACCAGGTCATCGATAGCGTCGGCCGTCAGGCCCGAATCCCTCAGGGCCCTCTGGACCGGGCGCAGCAGCCGGTCGAGCAGATCGGGGCAGAGGCCTTCGAAGGTGCTCCGCTCCAGGGTCGTCTCGATGTGGAGGGGGCCATCGGGCCCCGTGGCGATGAAGGGAAGCGACAGCGGGGTGCTCTGGACCCCCGACAGCTCCTCCTTGGCCTTCTCGGCGGCCTCGGTGAGTCGCTGCAGGGCCTGGCGGTCGCGGCGCAGGTCGAGGCCGTTCTGCTGCAGGAAGGATTCGGCCACCCAGTCGACGATGCGCCTGTCCCAGTCGTTGCCACCCAGCTGGGTGTCGCCGCTGGTGGCCATCACGTCGAAGACGCCGTTGGCGATGCGCAGCACCGAGACGTCGAAGGTGCCGCCGCCGAGGTCGAACACCAGCACCCGCTTGACCGTGCTGCGATCGAAGCCGTAGGCCAGGGCCGCTGCGGTGGGCTCGTTGAGGATCCGCTCCACGGCGATCCCCGCCAACCGTCCCGCATCGCGGGTGGCCTGGCGCTGGGCGTCGTTGAAATAGGCCGGCACCGTGATCACGGCGGCCTCGACCTCCTCGCCGAGGTAGGTGGTGGCGTCATCCACCAGCTTGCGCAGGATGGAGGCCACCAGTTCCTCCGGGGCGTACTCCCGCTCGGTGGCCGGCGCGATCACGCGCACGTTGCCCTGGTCGTTGGCGCGCACGCTGTAGGGCACCCCCAGGCTGCCCTCGTCCAGCTCGTCCCAGCTGCGTCCGACGAACCGCTTCAGGTTGGCGAAGGTGTTGCGGGGGTTGAGCACCAGCTGGCGCCGGGCCAGCTGGCCCACCAGCAGTTCCTGATCACGGCTGAACCCCACCACCGAAGGGGTGGTGCGACCCCCTTCGGCATTGGCGATGACCTGGGGCCTGCCGCCTTCGAGCACGGCCACCACCGAGTTGGTGGTGCCCAGATCGATGCCGACGATGCGCCCCATGGATGTCCTGATGGCGCCCCAACGCTACCGGAGCCTGACGGCCGTTAAACCGAGCTTAAACGCGGGGGCCGAAACTCGTGCTCAGATCAGGTGGAACGTCCATGCCGACCGGCACCATCCCTGCATGAGGAGCGCTCCACCCATCGACGCGTTCACCCTTCGACGGCGTCCCCCCCAGGAAAAGCTCACCGACATCGGCTTCCGCCAGCTCACCCTCGTGCTGGCGGCCTCGGTGGGAATCGTCCTGCTGGCCATCTTCGTCACGGTCTTCACCGGCGCCAGGGAGGCCATGGCCACCTTTGGCCTGCGCTTCCTGACCACCTCCGCCTGGGATCCGGTCAACGAGCAGTACGGCGCCCTGATCGCCATCTACGGCACCCTCGTCACCGCCATTCTCTCCCTGCTGATCGCCGTGCCCATCGGCCTGGGAACAGCAATCTTCATCACCGAGGATCTGCTGCCCCGCAGTGTCAGAGATGTGATCGGCCTGCTGGTCGAGCTCCTCGCCGCCATCCCCTCCGTGGTTCTCGGCCTGTGGGCGATTTTCGTGATGGAACCGGCCATCCGGCCGTTCCTTTCCCTGCTGCACTCCACCCTGGGCTGGACGCCGTTCTTTTCCACCGAGCCACAGGGCCCCGGCACGGCTCCGGCGATCCTGATCCTGGTGGTGATGGTGCTGCCGATCATCACTGCCATCTCCCGTGATGCCCTCAACCAGGTGCCGGTCGAGCTGCGCCAGGGGGCCTACGGGGTCGGCACGACCCGCTGGGGTGCGATTTTCAACGTGATCCTGCCCGCGGCCGTTTCCTCGATCATGGGCGGGGTGATGCTCTCCCTCGGACGGGCCATGGGTGAAACCATGGCCGTCACGATGATCATCGGCAACTCCCTCAATTTCAGCCTGTCCCTCCTGGCCCCGGGCAACACCATCGCCTCGATGCTCGCCAACCAGTTCGGTGAAGCGGATGGGATTCAGGTTTCGGCCCTGATGTACGCGGCCGTCGTCCTGATGATCCTCACCTTCATCGTCAACGTCCTGGCCCAGTGGATCGTGCGGCGTCTCAGCCTGCGTTACTGACGCCCGTTCTTCCTTTCCATTCCCCCCACCTCGCCAACGACGTCCCCAGGCCATGTCCGTCACGTCCCCGCCAACGACCAGCCAGTTCACCGAGCGGCTCACCCTGCATTACGACCCAGGTCTGAAGCGCAATCGCTAGAACCAGATCGCCAATGCCGTTGCGGGCGCGTTCTCCGCATTCGCAGTGATTCCCCTCTTCCTGGTGCTGATCTATGTGCTGATCCAGGGGGGTCGGCTGATCAGCCTGCAGCTGCTCACCGAACTGCCGCCGGCACCTGGCCTGGAAGGCGGGGGCATCGGCAACGCCATCCTCGGCACGATCGTGGTGACCCTGATTGCCTCCCTGATCGCCATCCCCGTAGGCGTGGGCGGTGGCGTCTACCTCTCGGAATACGCCCAGGACGGCTGGTTTTCCAAGTTCGTCCGCTTCGGCAACGACGTGCTCGCCGGGGTTCCATCGATCATCTGCGGCGTCTTCATCTATTCCCTGATCGTCGCCACGCGGATCTTCTTCGACCAGAGCTTCAGCGCCATGGCCGGCGGCATCGCCCTTTCGGTGCTGATGCTGCCCACCGTCATCAAGACCACCTACGAGGGTCTGCTGCTCGTTCCCCAGGAGATGCGCATGGGGGCCTACGGGGTCGGGGCCTCCCGGTTCGTCACCATCACCCAGATCACCCTGCCCGCCGCCTTCACGCCCATCGCCACCGGCGTGGTGCTGGGGATTGCCAGGGCCGCCGGTGAAACGGCGCCACTGATCTTTACGGCCCTGTTCTCCCCCTTCTGGCCGGAAGGACTGTTCAACCCGATCGCCACCATGTCGGTGCTGATCTTCAACTTCGCGATCATGCCCTACGAAGCGCAGAACGAACTGGCCTGGGCCGCTTCGTTCGTGCTGGTGATCATGATTCTTGGAGCCAACCTGCTGGCCCGCTGGATCAGCCACGCCACTCGCGCCTGACCCCTCTCCCCGTCCATTCCTAACGGCTCCGTTTCCCTTCGTTCCTGACATGACTTCCTCCTCCTCTTCCTCCTCCACCGTGGCCAGCGACGTCTGCATGTCCCTGCAGGATGTCACCATCTCCTACGGCAGCTTCGAAGCGGTCAAGAACGTCTACATGGATCTGCCGAAGGGCAAGGTGACCGCCTTCATCGGCCCCTCGGGCTGTGGCAAGAGCACGGTGCTGCGGGCGCTCAACCGCATGAACGACCTGATCCCCGGTTGCAGCCTCAAGGGCCGGGTGATCTTTGATCAGCACGATCTCTACGACAAGCGCGTCGATCCCGTGGAGGTGCGGCGTCGCATCGGCATGGTGTTCCAGAAGCCCAATCCCTTCCCCAAATCGATCTACGAAAACATCGCCTTCGGTGCCCGGATCAACGGCTACAAGGGCGACATGGACGAGTTGGTGGAACGCTCCCTGCGCAAGGCGGCCGTCTGGGATGAGTGCAAGGACAAGCTCAAGGAAAGCGGCTTCTCCCTCTCGGGCGGCCAGCAGCAACGCCTCTGCATCGCCCGTGCCATCGCCACGGAACCCGAGGTGATCCTGATGGACGAACCCTGCTCGGCCCTCGATCCGATCTCGACCCTCAAGATCGAGGAGACCATGCACGAACTGAAGCGCAGCTACACGATCATGATCGTGACTCACAACATGCAGCAGGCTGTGCGCGTGGCCGACATGACAGCCTTCTTCAACGCCGAGGCCGTCGAAGGGGGTTCAGGGAAAGTGGGCTATCTGGTGGAATTCAACGAGACCGAAAACATCTTCAACTCCCCCAGTCAGCAATCAACGCTCGACTACGTCAGCGGACGCTTCGGCTGACCCCTGGCTTTGGGGTCGTCAAACGAAATGCGGCGACCAGAACCCTTTCGGTGCCTGCACTGGGAGGGTTTTCAGGCGTCTGCAAGCCAAAAAAAAGTCGGCCCGGAGGACCGACTTCAAAAGCGGAGAGGGAGGGATTCGAACCCTCGATAGAGTTGCCCCTATACAGCATTTCCAGTGCTGCGCCTTCGACCACTCGGCCACCTCTCCAGCGGCGAAATGGGGCAGATGGCAATGTAGCAGGGGCTGCTCCTGGCCTCCGCGCCCCAACGGCACCATCCCCTCCGCCCACGTCCCCATGACCCGCACTCACCCGATCACGGTCCACTGGCGACAGGCCAACCGCGTCATCCGACTCGATGTGCCGGAGGGGGAGTACATCCTGCGCAGCTTCGAAGCCCAGGGCGAGCCGCTCCCCTTCAGCTGCCGTAACGGCTGTTGCACCGCCTGCGCGGTGCGGGTGCTGGACGGAAGCATCGATCAGCGGGAGGCCCTCGGCCTGTCGAAGGACCTGCGCCAGCAGGGTTACGGGCTCCTGTGCGTCGCCCGGGCCACGGGTCCGCTGGAGGTGGAGACCCAGGACGAGGACGAGGTCTACGACCGCCAGTTCGGCCGCTTCTTCGGCCGCGGTCTGGTGCGTCCCGGCCTGCCCCTGGACGACGAATGACCTCCCTCTGTCAACAGGCCCTGGCGGGCTCCGGCCTTGACGCCGCTGAACTGGAGCGTCTGCTGCAGGTGGCCCGCGAGGCGGCCGAGGCCGGGGGCCGTGAGCTTCGGCACCATTTTGGCCGCCTCGAGCAGGTCAAGGAGAAGGGCATGGCGGGCAATCTGGTCACCGAGGCCGACCTGGCGGCCGAAGCCGCCGTGCTGGCGGTGCTGGCGGCAGCCACCCCCGGCGTCGCCGTGCTGGCCGAGGAAAGCGGCCAGCTCGCCGGCCAGGGCGACCTGCTCTGGTGCGTCGACCCCCTCGACGGCACCACCAACTATGCCCATGGCTATCCGTTCTTTGGCACCTCCGTGGGTCTCAGCTGGCAGGGGCTGCCGCTGCTCGGTGCCCTGGAGGTGCCGGTGCTGGAGGAGCATTACTGGGCCGCCCCGGGCCGGGGCGCCTGGTGCAACGAACGCCGGCTGCAGGTGAGCGACTGCGGCGCGCTGGCGGATTCCCTGCTCGTCACAGGCTTTTCCTACGACCGGGTGCGGCGCCTCGACAACAACTACGCCGAGTTCGCCTGGTTCACCCACCGCAGCCACGGCGTGCGCCGTGCCGGGGCTGCGGCCGTGGATCTGGCCTTCGTCGCCGCCGGCAGGGTCGACGGCTACTGGGAGCGGGGCCTTTCGCCCTGGGACCTCGTGGCCGGCGTCGTGCTGGTGGAAGAGGCCGGCGGGCAGGTCTGCGCCTACGACGGCAACCGTCTCGACCTGGCCGACGGCCGGGTGATCGCCTGCACCCCCGCCCTGCGCCAGCCCCTGATCGAAGGGCTGGCACTCTGCCGGCCGCTCAGCGGTGCCAGCTTCGGCGCCCCGGAGCTTGATGCCCTCGCCGGCGGCCCGGCCGACGCTCCATAGGATCCGCCCCTCCCCACCTCACCGCCCGAACACTCCCCTCCATGGCCCTCCAACCTGCCGCCGGCGCGCGGGACCTGAACCCGGGTCAGGTGGACAGCAACCGGCGCCTGTGCGACCTGCTGGCCAACGTGTACCGCCTCTGGGGCTACCAGGAGGTGGCGCCCCCCACCATCGAGCGGCTCGACAGCCTCGAGGCCGGCGGTGCCATCGCCGAACGGGAGCTGGTGCGGCTGGTGGCCGATGAGCCCCTCGGGCTGCGGCCGGAACTCACCGCTCCGATCGCCCGGGCCGCCAGCACCCGGATGCTCAGCCGACCCCGGCCCCTGCGGCTCTGGGCCAGCGGCACCACCTTCCGCAGCTTCAGCGGCGATGGTGGCGGTCAGCGCATCAGCGAGCAGCTGCAAAGCGGAGTCGAACTGCTCGGTGAACCCTCCCCCGCCGCCGACACGGAGCTGCTGCATCTGCTGCTGGCGGCCGTGGCCAGCCTGGGGCTGCCGCCCCGGCACCAGCCCACCCTGCTGGTGGGCCACCACGGCCTGCTCAGCGCCCTGCTGAGCCAGGTCCCGGAGGAGCAGCGCTCAGCGGCGCGCCATGCCCTCACCGACTTCGACCCCCTGGCCCTCGCGGCCCTGGCCCTGCCCGACAGCCAGCGCCAGCGGCTGATGGCCCTGATCGGGCTGCGGGGGCAGCCGGTCCAGGTGCTCTATCACCTGGAGCAGTGGCTCGGACCGGTGCCGTTGCTGGAGTCCTTCGCCGCCACCCTGGCCAGCGTTCAGGAGCCGGCCAGCGCCCTGGGGGTGCGGGTGCAGCTGGATCCCACCTTCCAGCCCCACTTCGATCTCTACGACGGCTTGGTGTTCAAGCTGGTCTGCCAGGGGGCGGAGGCTCCGGTCGCCATCGCCAGCGGCGGCCGCTACGACGCCCTGGTGGGACGCTTCTGCGCCGGCAGCTCCGTGGCGGCCGGCACCGGCTTCGGTTTCGACGTGGAAGCCATCCGCGACCTGCTCGAATCGGAGGGTGCTGCTGCTGCCGAGGACCAGGCCCCGGGTCCCTGGCTGGTGGCCAGCGCCACCGCCGCTGGCCTGGCTCAGTCCCTCAGCCGCATGGCCGAGCTGCATCGGGAAGGGGAGCCCGCCGAGCTGTGCACCCACCCCTGCGCCGACCAGGCGTCCGCCGAGCAGATGGCGGCGGAGCGGGGCTGCCGTGGGGCGGTGTGGCTGGCTGCCTAGGATCCCGCCGCTGCGTCTCCCCATCGATGGCCCACTCGATCGTCACCAACGTCTGCGAGGGCGTGGCCGACTGCGTCGACGCCTGTCCGGTGGCCTGCATCCACCCCGGAGCGGGGGCGAACAGCAAGGGAACGGCGTTCTACTGGATCGATTTCGACACCTGCATCGACTGCGGCATCTGCCTGCAGGTGTGTCCGGTGGAGGGGGCGATCCTGCCGGAGGAGCGGCCCGACCTGCAGAAGCCCGGCGGCTGAGGTCCGCTGGTTCGGGGACCCCACCCTCGCTGGTCTTGAGCCGCCGCCGGGGCCCCACCTAGGTTCAGGGCGATTCTTCTCATTCGCCATGACGGTGCTGGAACAGGGCCAGATTCAGATCCACACCGAAAACATCTTCCCGATCATCAAGAAGGCCGTCTATTCCGGCCATGAAGTCTTCCTGCGGGAGCTGGTCAGCAACGGCGTCGATGCCATCAGCAAGCGGCGCATGGCCGCCATGGCCGGCGACTGCAGCGAAGGGGATGAAGGAACGATCTCCATCCGCATCGACCGGGAGGCGAAGACCCTCACCATCAGCGACAACGGCATCGGCATGACCGCCGATGAGGTGAAGCGCTACATCAACCAGGTGGCCTTCTCCAGCGCCGAGGACTTCCTCGAGAAGTACAAGAGCGAGAGCGACGCCATCATCGGCCACTTCGGCCTGGGCTTCTACTCCAGTTTCATGGTGGCCTCCCGCGTGGAGCTGGTCAGCCTCAGCGCCAGGCCGGAGTCTGAGGCGGTTCGCTGGAGCTGTGACGGCTCCCCCAACTTCAGCCTCGAGGGGGCCGAGCGCTCCGAACCCGGCACCGACGTGATCCTGCACCTGATGGAGGAGGAGCTGGAGTACATCGAGCCCTCCAGAATCCGCACCCTGATCACCACCTACTGCGACTTCCTGCCGGTGGCGGTGCAGCTCGATGGCGAGACGGTCAACAAGCGGGAGGCCCCCTGGCGCAAGAGCCCCCGCGACCTCAGCGATGAGGATTACATCAACCTTTACCACTATCTCTACCCCTTCCAGGGCGATCCCCTGCTCTGGGTGCACCTCAACACCGACTACCCCTACAACCTGCAGGGCATTCTCTATTTCCCCAGGATCACCGGCCGCGCCGACTGGGAGAAGGGCGAGATCCGCCTCTACTGCAACCAGGTGTTCGTCAGTGATTCGATCAAGGAGGTGGTGCCCCGCTACCTGCTGCCGCTGCGGGGCGTGATCGATTCGCCCGATATTCCCCTGAACGTCAGCCGCAGCGCCCTGCAGACCGACCGCCGGGTGCGCTCGATCGGCGGCTTCGTGGCCAAGAAGGTGGGCGACCGTCTCAAGGAGCTGCACCGCGACGAACCGGCCCGGTATGCGGCGATCTGGGATTCACTGGCCCCGTTCATCAAGATCGGCGCCATGGAGGACGAGAAGTTCGCCGACCAGGTGGCCGACCTGATCCTGTACGGCACCACCGCGGCGGCCGCCCAGCCGGCCGAGGACGGCGAGGAGTCCACCTGCCTCGACCCGGTCGGCACCGATGGCCGCACCTACACCACCCTGGCCGGCTACCGGGGCCGCCTGAGCGGCGACAACGCCGATCGGATCCTCTACTGCACCGATGAGGCCGGGCAGGCCGGCGCCCTGGCCCTGTGGACGGGACAGGGGGCGGAGGTGCTGCTGGCCGACACCCTGATCGATTCCCAGTTCATCCCCTGGCTGGAAGCCCGCCATGGCGACCTGCGCTTCCAGCGGGTTGACGCCGAGCTCGACGCCAGCCTGCAGGAGCCCGAGAGCGAGCTGGCCGATGCCGAAGGCAAGGACAGCGGCGAGAAGCTGCGCGACCTGTTCAGGGCCGCCATCGACGACAACAAGATCACCATCCAGGTGCAGTCGCTGAAGGGGGAAGGTTCCCCGGCGGCCCTGATCCTGCTGCCGGAGCAGATGCGCCGAATCAACGACATGGGAGCCCTGATGGAGCAACGGCTGCCGGGCCTGCCCGACCACCACGTGCTGCTGGTGAACCGCCGCCATCCCCTGGTGGAGGGTCTGCTCAAGCTCTCGGCCGGTGCCGTCATCACCGGCTCCGACACCACTTCCCCCAGCCGCCAGCTGGCGGAGGACCTCAGCCGCCACATCTATGAAGTGGCCCGCCTGGCCGTCGGGGGGCTGGAGCCGAACCAGCTGGCCGGCTTCCAGCAACGCAGCTCCGACCTGATGGGCCAACTGATGCAGCGGGGCCTCTGAGCCCAGCCACCCCGGGGGGGGGGACCACGAAGCCGTCCTCAAAGAGCCGCGTAACCTTGGCCCATGGCGGCCCGCCCCCCCTTCTCCAGCCTGCGGCGGCAGCCCGCCGTTGTGGGTCTGCTGGCGGTGCTGCTGCTGGTGCTGCTCTCCGCCAGCGGCCAGAAGGCGTTGCAGGCGGTCGCGGCGGAGCCGGTGCCGATCCGGGTGCTGATGCCCGCCCCCCTCGCCGATGCGGTGGCAGGGCCGGTGGCACGCTTCAACGCCAGCGGCTCCGGGGTGGCGGTGGAGGTGATCCGCGGCCCCCTGGACACCGAGACCATCTCCGACCTCGCCATCAGCAGCCTGCTGCTGGGGGAGGCCCCCTTCGATCTGCTGCTGGTGGATGTCAGCTGGCTGCCGAAGTACGTGGCCGCCGGCTGGTTCCTGCCGTTGGAGCGCTGGTTCGGCCCGGAGGTGCTGGCGGCCATGGAGCCCGGTGCCCGCCTTGGCAACAGCCTGGGCAACCACCTCTGGCGGCTGCCCCTCACGGGCGACACGGGCCTGCTCTACTGGCGCACCGATCTGATGCCACGCCCGCCCAGGGACACCTCGGAGCTGGTGGCCATCTCCCGCGACCTGCAGCGCCGCGGCAGAGTGCGCTGGGGTTACCTCTGGCAGGGCCGCCAGTACGAGGGGCTGAGCTGCGTGATGGTGGAGGTGCTGCAGGGCTTCGGCGCCCGCTGGTGGGATGCCGCCACCGCACGCACACAGCTGGACAGTCCGCAGGCGGTGGCGGCGGCCGCCTGGCTCGATGGCCTGCTGCGCGATGGGGTGAGCCCGAGGGCCGTGGCCAATTACGCCGAGAACGATGCCCTGCAGTCCTTTGCCGCCGGTGAGGCCGCCTTCCTGCGCAACTGGCCCTACGCCTGGCGGGAAATTGAGAAGGGGGAGGGGCCGGTGCAGGGCAAGGTGGGCGTCACCGCGATGGTGGGCGCCCCGGGGGAGCAGGGAGGGGGCACCCTGGGCACCTGGGGCCTGTCCCTGATCAAGGGCAGCCCCCATCCCGAGGAGGCGGTGGCGGTGATCCGCTGGCTCACCGGCCCGGTGGTGCAGCGCCAGCTCGCCCTTGAGCAGGGCTACGCCCCCACCTGGAGCGCGCTCTACGACGACCAGGACCTGCAGAGCGGCGCCCCGTTGCTGGCAGTGCAGCGGCAGGCTCTGCAGCATCCCCAGCTGCGGCCGCCCACGCCGGCCTACGCCCAGCTCAGCGACCTGCTGGCCCGTCAGGTCAACGGCATGCTCACCGGCCAGGGGGGAGCCGAGCAGACGATGGCCACCGCCCAGCGCCAGAGCCTGCAGGTGCTGCGCTCACTGGCCGGGCCGTCGGGGAGCGGACCGGCAGGCCCATGAAAAGCCGCACGGTCGCCCTGGTGTTGATGCTGCCGGCCCTGCTGCTGCTGGCGGCGGTGTTCGTCTACCCCCTGCTGCGCTACGGCTGGCTGAGCCTGCATGCCAGCTCGGTGCTCACCGGGCTGGTGCCCGTCCCGAATGGAGGCGCCAACTGGGGGCGGCTGCTTGACGACGCCCGTTTCTGGACGGATGCGGGCCAGACCCTGCGATTCGCCCTCTGCTCAGTGGCCCTGGAACTGGTGGGGGGCCTGGCCCTGGCCCTGCTGCTGCACCGCCCCCTGCGGGGCCGGGGGCCCCTGCGGGCCCTGACCCTGCTGCCCTGGGCCCTGCCCACCACGGTGATGGCCCTGGGCTGGCGCTGGATCCTCAACGATCCCCACGGGCCGCTCAACGCCGCCATCCGCTCCCTGGGCGGCAGCAGCTACGGCTTCCTCTCCACCCCGGCCACCACCTGGTTCTTTGTGGTGCTGGCGGATGTCTGGAAGACCATGCCGTTCGTGGCCCTGCTGCTGCTGGCAGGACTGCAAACGATTCCGCTGGACCTGGAGGAGGCCCTGCGCCTGGAGGGGGCCAGCCGCCTCCAGATCCTGCGCCGCCTCACCCTTCCCCTGCTGGTGCCGTACATCTCCCTGGCCGTGCTGTTCCGGCTCGCCCAGGCCTTGGGCGTGTTTGACCTCATCCAGGTGCTCACCGGCGGCGGGCCGGCCGGCAGCACCGAGAGCCTGGCCCTCTATGCCTACCTCAACGCCATGCGGTTCCTCGACTTCGGCTACGCCAGCACCGTGATGCTGGCCACCTTCCTGCTGCTGCTGGTGTCGTTGGGCGGCGGCTGGCTGCTGCTGCGGCGCCACGGCCTGGCGCGCACCACGGAGCGGGCGGCATGAGGCTGCTCGCGCTGCTCTGGAGCCTGGGGCCCCTGCTGTGGCAGCTGCGCACCTCCCTGCTGCGCCCGGAGGCCCTGGTGGCGCCACTGCCCGAAGGCAACCCCTGGACCCTGGCCAACTACCAGCTGGTGCTCTCCGGAGATCCCCCCTTCTGGCAGTACCTGGCCAACAGCACCCTGGTAGGTCTGGCCACCACCCTGCTCACCCTGCTGCTGGCGGTGCCCTGCGCCTACGGCCTGCAGACGCTGCGCGGCCCGATCCGCTGGGGGGTGGGACTGGCCCTGGTGGCGGCGGCCATGTTCCCCACCGTGCTGCTGTTCCTGGCGCTGCTGGAGATCGCCCGAAACTTCGGCCTGGCCAACAACCTGCTCGCCCTCAGCCTGCCGTACGCCGCCCTCTCCCTGCCCCTGGCGGTGCTGCTGCTGCGGGCCGCCTTTGCCGACCTTCCCGGGGAGCTGGAGGATGCGGCGCGACTCGAGGGGCTGGGGTTGGGGCAGCGGCTCCGATTCGTGCTTCTGCCCCTGCTGGGGCCGGCCTTGGCCAGCACGGCCATCCTGGTGTTCCTGGCCAGCTGGAACGAGTACGCCATCGCCCTCACCTGGATCAGCCGCAGCGATCTGCTCACCCTGCCGATCGCCATCGCCCGGATCGGGGGCGGCTCGGTGTTCACCATCCCCTACGGGGCCTTCGCCGCTGCCACCGTGCTGGGCAGCCTGCCCCTGCTGCTGCTGGTGCTGCTGGCCCAGCGGTCGATCGTTTCTGGACTGACCCGCGGGGCGGTGAAGGGATGAGCACCAGCTCCGCTGCCGGTCTGGAACTGCGGCAGCTGTGCCGGAAGGTGGGGGATCGGCGCCTGCTGGATGGCCTCGATCTGCAGGTCGCCCCGGGCGAGTGTGTCGCCCTGCTCGGACCCAGCGGCTGCGGCAAATCCACCACCCTGCGCCTGGTGGCGGGGCTCGATCCGGCCAGCGGGGGACAGGTGCTGCTGGATGGCGTGGATCTCACCGGCCGAAGCCCGGGTGAACGGCAGGTGGCGATGGTCTTTCAGAGCTACGCCCTGTACCCCCACCTGAGCGTGGAGGGCAACCTGGACCTGGGTCTGAAGGTGCGTGGCCTGCCCCCCCGCGAGCGCCAGCAGCGCATCGACGCCACCCTCGAGCTGCTCCAGCTGGGCGAGCTGCGCCAGCGCCGACCCGCCCAGCTCTCCGGCGGCCAGCGCCAGCGGGTGGCCCTGGCCCGGGCGTTGCTGCGCCATCCGCGGATCGTGCTGCTCGATGAGCCGATGAGCAATCTCGATGCCCAGCTGCGGGAGGACCTGCGGCCGGAACTGCGCCGGCTCCTGTGTGGCCGCGAGCAGCCGGTGATTTATGTCACCCATGACCAGCAGGAGGCCGTGGGCATGGCCGACCGCATCGCCCTGCTTGAAGCTGGCCGGCTGCAGCAGGTGGGCAGCCCCAGGGAGCTCTACACCAACCCCGCCAACCGATTCGTCGCCTCCTTTCTGGGGCGGCCGGCGATCAACCTGCTGGCGGTCGAGCCCGGGCGTCAGCTCGGCCTGCGGCCCGAGCACATTCACCTGGGGGGCGACGGTACCGTCGCGGCCCGGTTGCTGCGCCGGGAGTGGTGGGGCCACCAGCAACTTCTCTGGCTCCAGACCCATTGGGGCGCCGTGCGGGTGCTCACCGGCCCGGAGGCGCCGCCACCCCCGGAACCGCGCCTGAGCTGGCAGCGGCAGCACGAGCTCTGGTTCGATCCAGACAGCGGCGCCAGGCTCCCCCCTTGATGGGCCGGCCGCTGCCGCCGGGCCCCATTTGTTAAACTCTCAGGCTGGCTCAGGCCTGCATTGTTCACCGTCGTCACAACGTCATGTCCCGGGTCTGTCAGCTCACCGGCAAGCGCGCCAACAACGGCATGGCCGTCAGCCATTCCCACGTGCGCACCAAGAAGCTGCAGCAGGTGAACCTGCAGGAGCGTCGCCTGTGGTGGGCCGAGGGCAAGCGTTTCATCAAGCTGCGGGTGTCCACCAAGGCCCTGAAAACCATCCAGAAAAAGGGCCTCGGTGCCTACGCCAAGGAGCTGGGCGTCAACCTGGCCAAGATCTGAGCCATCGTTGCCGCTCCTGGCCTGGTGAGCAGGATCGCTAGGCTCGACCCCTGTTGAGACCATGCTCTTGGAGCGTCGCAAGTTTCTGGGCGCCGTCGTCCTGGCCGGATTCGGCCTTCTGGTCCGTCCAGAGCGAGCTGGGGCCATGGGTGGCACCCTGCCGGAGATCGGCCAGCCAGCCCCTGTCTTCGATCTCGACGGCGTGGCCCCTGGGGCCGACGGGAGGGTGAGGGAGGCCCACCTGGGCGGCGAAGCGTTCCGAGGCCGCTGGCTTACCCTCTACTTCTATCCCAAGGATTTCACCAGCGGCTGCACCCTGGAGGCCCGGGGCTTTCAGCGTGAGCTGGCCAGTTTCCACTCCCTCAATGCCGAGGTGGTGGGCGTCAGTGCCGATGACGCCGAGGCCCACCTCTCCTTCTGCGGCAGCGAGGGCCTGGCCTATCCGCTGCTCTCGGATCCCGGCGGGCTCGTCAGCCGTCGCTACGGATCCTGGCTGCCCCCCTTCTCAGCCCGTCACACCTTCCTGATCGACCCGGATGGCGTGCTGCGCAGCCTCTGGACGGCCGTACGGCCCGCCGGTCATGCCCAGGAGGTGCTGACAGAACTGCAACGGATACAGAACAGCAGCGATGCCACGATCGCTGCCTGACCTTCCGCCGACCGAATCCCCCCGTTGCCCCCTCCGATGACCTTCAGCCGCCGCCGCCTGCTGCATCTTGCCCTGGGCTCGGCCACAGCCTTGCTCGCCGGCAACCGCCGGGTCCTGGCGGGAAACGACGCCCGTGCAGATCGGCTGCACTGGCTGGCGACGGCCGACAGCGGCAGCGGCGACCGCCACCAACTCGCCAACGGCAGTGCCATGGCGGCCCTGCATCGCCGCGATCCTGTGGATCTTGTCGTCATGGCAGGGGACAACATCTATGACAACGGCAACATGCGTGAGGTGGTCGCCAAGTTCGAAAGGCCCTACAGAGAGCTGCTCAAGGCCGGTGTCCCGTTTCACGCCGTGCTCGGCAACCACGACATCCGCACCAGAAACGGTGCCGGCCAGATCGCCTACCCGGGCTTCGGCATGAAGGGGCGTTGGTACACCCTGCGGCGGGGACCTGTGGAGTTCTTCATGCACGACAGCAATGCCGACTGGCCTGAGCAGATGACCTGGCTGAAGTCCTCCCTTGCTGCCAGCCGTGCGCCCTGGAAGGTGCTGGTAGGCCACCATCCCATCTATTCATCAGGCCTGTACGGCGACGATCGGGAGGCGATCGACCGTCTCACCCCGCTGCTGCGCCGCCATGGCGTGCAGCTCTACATCAACGGCCACGATCACAACTATGAGCGCAGCGTCCCGATCAATGGCACCACCTACCTCACCGTCGGCAATGGGGGGGCCGCCCTCAGACCGGTCGTCCCCGGCCCCAACAGCGCCAAGGCGGTGAGCACCTATGGGTTCGCCTCGCTTCATGCCGACCTCGAGAGCCTGACGATCGAGGCGTGGAGCAGCAAAGGCCAGCGTCTTGACAGGGCCAGGCTCAACCGAAACGGTGTCCTGATCTAGCCCCGGCGCTGCTCAGGCCATCGCCTGCAGCCGCTGCAGCAGTTCGGCGTGGACGCGGGTCTCGGCGCGGAGCCGCTCGCGGCGACTCTGATCAGGAGGTTGGTCGACCAGCCCCTGCCAGCTGGCCGCAAGCGCCTCAGCATCCGCGCCGGACTCGCCGTTCGGCAGACACCCCAGATCGAGACAGGGGCAGCCGAGGGACTCAGCGGCGGCGGTCACCTTCGGGTCGTAGCTGAGGGCAGCGCATGGGCTGCCAGCCAGGGCCGCCAGGATGAGGCCGTGCAGGCGCATCGCCACCACCAGCGAAGCCGCCTGGAACTGCTGCGTCGCCTGCTCCGGGGTGCTGGCCTGCACCACCAGGCTGCGGCGTCGCAGGGAAGCGCTGAGCAGGCCGCGCCGGTCGAGTTCTGCAAACAGATCGCTGTCCTGGTCCCGGTGGAAGGGCAACCAATGCAGCGGCCGGTCGCGGCGCTCGGCCACGGCGTCGATGGCCTCCAGCAGCAAGCGCCAGCCACGATCGTCGAGACTGGCAACGGGCCGCCAGCAGAGGATGATCGGGCCGCCCTGGCCTTGCCACTCCTGCGGCGGCAGTGCCCAGACGGGATCACTGCCCTGTCTGGCGACGATCCCCCAGCCGGCGGCAAGCCGGGCGGAGGCCTGGTCGCGCCAGCTGATGCCGTTGGCCTGGCTCAGCAGCAGTCGCGCCAACAGACGACTGCGACGGCGACGCAGCGGTCCCAGGCCTTGCCCCCAGAGCAGCACGGGCAGGCCGCGGGCACGGGCGGCCAGCATCAGGGCGCCGTAGTAGAGCAGGCTGCGGAAACTCGTGGCGTCCTGAAGCAGGCTGCCGCCCCCCAGCACCAGACCTTGGCAGTGGCCCAGCGCCGCCAGCACCGACCCCAGCCGGCGACGGTCGGTGGTCTCCACGCCGAAGCGGGCGCGCACCTGCTCCTGATCGTGGGCGGTCACCACCGGCTGGCAGCCAGCGGGGAGCTGGCCGAGCAGCACCTCCAGCAGGGCGTCATCGCCCAGGTTGTGTTCCCCGTAGTAGCCGCAGATCAGAGCTCGCATCCGACGCAGCGGTGGTTCCGGCTCCGTACATTACGGATCACACCAGGCCTTCCCCATGCACGCGCTATCGCTGCCCACCTGGTGGATCCACATCACCTCGGTGCTCGAGTGGGGTCTGGCGATCCTGGCGGTGCAGGCCTATGGGCGGCTGCGGCGGGAAGGGGGCTGGCGCTGGCTGTCCCTGGCCATGGTGCCGGCCCTGGTGAGCGCGATGGCGGCCTGCACCTGGCATCTGTTCGACAACAGCGAGGCCCTCAAGGGGTTGGTGGTGTTGCAGGCCGGTCTCACCGCCCTTGGCAACGGGGCCCTGGCCCTGGCCGCCTGGAACCTGCTGCGGCTGCAGCGGCTGGCGCCGGAGGACGGAACACCGTGAGCCTGTCCCTGGCTGATTGGTTTCAGCGCCTCGGCGGCGTGGATCCGGCACCGTTCTTCGTGCTCTCGCTCCTGCCGTATCTGGCCTTCCTGTGGTGGGCGCAGAAGGTGCGGGCCTTTCCGCGCCTGGCGTTACGCGGCTTCCAGCTGACGTTGCTGTTCGTGGCCGTCACGATCGCCGCCGCCGTGGTGGCCCAGCTGGCCTACGGCCGTCAGCTGGCAGACGTGGATCCCCTGCACGGCGGCGCCGAAGCCTTCCTGACCCTCAGCAACCTGGTGGTGCTGCTGGGATTTCGGCCCCGGCAAGACGGGCCGCTTCCAGGTGAACAAGTCTTAAGGGAGCGGGGCACAGTTCGTCCTGACCCGGAAGATGGGGCGTCAGCAAGTGCATCATGATCGCTCCCCTCCTGGCCATGGCTCCCGCGTCGATCAGCTGGTCTCCCAAGGTGGCCCTGGTCATGATCGTGTGCAATGTCATCGCCATCGCCATCGGCAAGGCCACCATCCAGCAGCAGAACGTCGGCCTCAAGCTGCCCAGCGACAACTTCTTCGGCGGCTTCAGCCATGGCGCCATGCTCGGCACGACCAGCCTGGGCCACATCCTCGGCATGGGCGCGATCCTGGGTCTCGCTTCCCGCGGCGTCCTCTGACGGCTCAGCGCCAGCCCAGCAGGTACGGCAGGGCCCTGAGGCCGTAGCGCTCGAAGCGATAGCCGAACAGCAGGGCCGAGAGATCCTCCGCCCTGCAACCCTCCAGCCCCCGGAGCACCTGGTCGAGACGGCCATCGGCCTTCGGTGCGTGCAGGCTCAGCCAGGTGCGTCGCGCCAGCCGGCCGCTGAGGGACCAGCGCCAGCCCAGGGCTCGCCTCAGTTGGGGCGCATAATCCCGCAGTGCCTGCGGCGCCGAGACAGAACCCCCTGATCCACCAAGGGCCTCCTGCAAAAGGGGAGCCAGCACGGCGCTGCTGGTGAGGGCATGGCGGATGCCTTCACCGCCCAGCAGGTTGGCGGTGCTGACCGCATCACCCAGGCCCACCAGCCGGCCCCGCTGATGGGGTTCCAGGCGACTGATCGTGCTGCGCACCAGACCGCCATGGCGGTCGAGGACCTTGAAGGTCTCTCCAGCCATTCCGTCAGCCAGCAGGCGCCGGCCCACCGCCGTGATCAATCCCCCCAGGGGTGGCTGCTGGCGCTTGGAATCCACCAGCCGGCACACCCCGAGCTTCAGCACGCCCAGCTGCATCGGAAAGATCCAGCCGTAGCCCTGGGGCACCCAGTCGCTGCCCAGGCAGAAGCTGAGCCGGTCGGCCCAGCGCTCCCAGCAGGTGGGAGACACGCGCAGCAGCCATTCCAGGCCGGCGGCCCGCACCAAGCCATCCCGTGGGTGCTGTGCCGACGGCGGATCCCCCAGCAGGGCCCTGGCCTGGCCAGTGGCATCCACGGTCCAGTCGCTGCTGACGCGCAGCGTGGTGCCATCGGAGCGGCGCAGCACGGTGACCATCCGCTCGCCCTGCTGGTGGCTGGAGCAGGCCTGGAGCCCCAGCTGCACCCTGCCGCCCCAGCGCAGGCACTGGTCGGCCTGCCAGCGGCGCAGGGCGCCGAAGTCGAGCACCACCCCGAGGGGTTGGGGCGAAGCCCAGGTGCGGCTGGCGCTGCCGGGCCCGATCAGCTGCCACTGCCGCCAGCGGCTGCCCACCACCTCCGCTGGCAGGCCGAAGGCCTCCATGGACGTGACTGGCAGGGCGGCGCTGCTGAAGGCGGAACGGGTCAGGTCGGGAAGACGATCCACCAGGACGACATCCACCCCCTGGAGGGCCAGACGCCGGGCCAGGTCTCCGCCGGCCGGACCGGCCCCCACCACCAGCACCTGGCAGAACAGGGACGACTCAGACGACTCAGACGGCAAGGGCGGTGGGGACGGTGGCGCGGAACACAGGGCCGAAACGCTCGTGGATGCGATCGGCCATCTGGGCTGGGGTGAGGCCGAGGCTTTCCTTGCTCTGGTCGGGGCTGGCGTGGTCGACCAGGAGGTCCGGGATGCCGATGCGCAGCACCGGGACGGCCAGTTCGTGGTCGTTGAAGGTTTCCACGACCGCCGCACCGAAGCCACCGGCCAGGGCTCCTTCCTCCATCGTCACCACCCGGCCGATCCGCCGCGCCAACGGCAGGATCAGGGCCTCGTCAAGGGGACGGAGGAACCGGGCATTCACCACCGAGGCCCGCAGCCCCTTCTCCTGGAGCAGGCCGGCGGTGGCCATGGCCGGCGCCACCATGGCGCCGTAGGCCACGATCAGCACGTCATCACCGTCGGTGAGCAGCTCACCGCGGCCGATCTCCAGGGGCTGCCAGCCCTCGTCCATCAGTGGCACCCCTTCCCCTTCCCCGCGGGGGATGCGGATGGCACAGGGGCCGTCGTGGGCGATCGAGGTGACCAGCATGCGTTGCAGTTCGGCCTCGTCCTTCGGGGCCATCACCGTGAAGTTCGGCACGGCCCGCAGGTAGCTGATGTCGTACTGGCCCTGGTGGGTGGGGCCGTCGGCGCCGACGATGCCGGCCCGATCGAGAACGAAGGTGACCGGCAGCTTCTGGATGCCGACGTCATGGATGAGCTGGTCGAAGGCGCGCTGCAGGAAGGTGCTGTAGATGGCCACCACCGGGCGCAGGCCTTCGCAGGCCATGCCCGCCGCCATCGTCACGGCGTGCTGCTCGGCGATGCCCACATCGAAGTACTGCTGGGGCAGTGCCTTCTCCAGCAGGTCGAGCCCGGTGCCGGTGGCCATGGCGGCGGTGATGCCCACCACCCGGGGATCCTGTTCGCAGATCTTGACCAGGGTCTGGCCGAAGACCTTGCTCCAGCTGGGCGGCTTCGGCTTGCTGGACGGGTAGGCCTTGCCGGTGGCCAGGTCGAAGGCTGACTGGGCGTGGTAGCCGACCTGGTCGGCCTCGGCGTAGGGGTAGCCCTTGCCCTTGGTGGTGGCCACGTGCACCAGCACCGGGCCCTCGCAGCGGTGGGCCGCCTGGAAGGTGCGCACCATCTCAGGGATGTCGTGGCCGTCGATCGGTCCCACGTAGGTGAAGCCCAGCTCCTCGAACACGGCCCCCACCTTGGGCACCGCCAGCCGCTTCATGCTTTCCTTGAGCGTCTTGAGCTCCGTCGGCAGCTCCCCGTGCAGGAAGGGCAGGTGCTTGACCGCCTCCTCGGCGCTGCCGGAAAGGAACTGGACCGGCTTGCTCAGCCGCATGCGGTTGAGGTGGGTGGAAAGGGCCCCCACCGGCGCTGAGATCGACATGTCGTTGTCGTTCAGCACCACGAGCAGCTTCGTGCGCGGCAGGTGGCCCGCATGGTTGATGGCCTCCAGGGCCATGCCGCCGGTGAGGGCCCCATCGCCGATCACGGCGACACATTTGAAGTCATCGCCGCGACGGTCGCGGGCCAGGGCCATGCCCAGGGCCGCCGAGATGCTGGTGGAGGCGTGGCCGGCGCCGAAGTGGTCGAAGCGGCTCTCGCTGCGCTTGAGATAGCCCGCCACGCCGCCCTTCTGGCGCAGGGTGTGAAAATCCTTGTAGCGCCCCGTGACCAGCTTGTGGGGATAGGCCTGGTGGCCCACATCCCAGACCACCCGGTCGTGGTCGAGGTCGAGGGTCTGATAGAGGGCGAGGGTAAGTTCCACGACCCCCAGCCCCGGACCCAGGTGCCCGCCACTGGTGGCTACCACCTCCAGGTGCTTCTCGCGGATCTGGCGAGCCATGGCCTCGAGTTCTGCGGTGCTCAGGCCGTGCAGCTGATTCGGATGGCTCAGCTCGCTCAGATGCATGCCCTTCCTTGCTTCCAGATGGCCAATCTACGGGGTTCGCTCCGACCCACGGCGGCGAACGCCACCGTTCCAGGGTCGGGTTGCGACACTGGGGCCATGACTTTGGCCGCCCACGACGACGCCTTTCCCGAGGCCACCGCCTACCTGCAGCGGATCCTGCGGGCCCGGGTGTACGACGTGGCGATCGAATCCCCCCTCGATCCCGCCCCCAACCTCTCCCGCCGGCGCCTCAACCAGGTGCTGCTCAAGCGGGAGGATCTCCAGCCCGTGTTCAGCTTCAAGCTGCGCGGCGCCTACAACAAAATGGTGGGCCTGGAGCGCTCGGAGCTCGACCGGGGGGTGATCGCCGCCAGTGCCGGCAACCATGCCCAGGGGGTGGCCCTGGCCGCCCAGCGGCTGGGCTGCACCGCCGTGATCGTGATGCCGGTCACCACCCCGGAGATGAAGGTGCGCTCGGTGGCGGCCCGCGGCGCCGACGTGGTGCTGCATGGCGACACCTACGACGAGGCCTGCGAGGAAGCCCACCGCCTGCAACGGCAGCGGGGACTCACCTTCATCCATCCCTTCGACGATCCGGATGTGATCGCCGGCCAGGGCACGATCGGCCTGGAGATCCTGCGCCAGTGCTCCGACCCCCCCGACGCCATCTATGTGGCGGTGGGCGGTGGCGGACTGATCGCCGGCATCGGCGCCTACGTCAAGAGCCTGTGGCCCCAGGTGGAGGTGGTGGGCGTCGAGCCGAGCGATGCCGATGCCATGACCCGATCCCTGGCGGCGGGTGAGCGGGTCCGGCTCGAGCAGGTGGGCCTCTTCGCCGACGGCGTGGCCGTGCGCCAGGTGGGCGTGCACACGTTCGCCCTGGCCCAGCGCTGCGTCGATCGCATGGTCACGGTGGACACCGACGAGATCTGCGCCGCCATCAAGGACGTCTTCGAGGACACCCGCTCGATCCTCGAGCCGGCGGGCGCCCTCTCGGTGGCCGGCATGAAGAAGGACGTGGCCCAGCGTCAGCTGCGGGACCGGACCCTGGTGGCGGTGGCCTGCGGCGCCAACATGAACTTCGACCGGCTGGCCTTCGTGGCGGAACGGGCCGAGCTGGGCGAGGAACGGGAAGCCCTGCTGGCGGTGGAGATCCCGGAGCAACCCGGGAGCCTGGCGCGGTTCTGCGCCGTCCTCGGCCAGCGCAGCCTCACCGAGTTCAGCTACCGCCTGGCCGACCCCCAGCTGGCCCACATCTTCGTGGGAGTGCAGATCAGCGGCCACCAGGACACCCACCAGCTGATGGAAGCCCTTGAGGCCCATGGGTTTCCCTGCCTCGACCTGAGCGGCGACGAGCTGGCCAAGCTCCACCTCTGCCACATGGTGGGGGGACGGCTGCCGGCCAGCGCCGGGGCGGCCCTCAACCAGGGAGAGGAGCGGCTCTACCGCTTCGTGTTCCCCGAACGGCCCGGGGCCCTGATGGCGTTCGTGAACGCCCTGCATCCCAACTGGAACATCAGCATCTTTCACTACCGCAACCACGGCGCCGACGTGGGCCGCATCGTGGTGGGGGTGCAGGTGCCGCCGGCGGAGCTGGAGGCCTGGCAGGCCTTCCTCGCCGATCTCCCCTACCAGCACTGGGAGGAGACCCACAACCCTGCCTACCGGCTCTTCCTGGGGGAAGTGGGGTGCACCCTGCCGCCACGCCGTTCCGACCCTCCCCATGGCTGAACCCGAACCCTTCTCCGGCCTCTCCCTGCCGGCGCGGCTGGAGGCCATCCTTTACCTCAAGGGCCGGCCGCTGGAGCTGGGCGAACTGGCCGCCATCGCCGGCATCGAGCGGGACGCGGCCGAGCTGGCCCTGATCACCCTGATGGCCGACTACGCCCACCGGGACACCGCCCTGGAAATTCATCAGGAGGGGCAGCGTTATGCGCTGCAGCTACGGGCAGGCCTGGGGGATCTGGTGCAGAACCTGCTGCCGGTGGATCTGTCCATCGCCGCCCTGCGCACCCTGGCCACCATCGCCCTCAAGAAGCGTCTGCTGCAGTCGGAGCTGGTGGAGCTGCGCGGCTCGGGGGCCTACGAGCACATCAAGGAACTGCTGGCCCAGGACTTCATCGAGCGCCGCCGCCAGAGTGACGGCCGTTCCTACTGGCTCAGCCTGAGTGAGAAGTTCCATCGCACCTTCTCCCTGAAGGCCGACGACCTGGCGGCCCTCGGCTCGCGCCTGGCGGCCGCCGAGACAGACGCGAGCCCGCCGACGCCCGAGGATGAACCAGATCCATAGAGTTGGCTGACGGTTGCAGCCCACCCCTCGACCCTTTCCATGAACATCTTCGTCTTCCTGCTCCAGGTGCTGGCCCAGACCCTCAGCATCTACCTCCTGGTGCTGCTGGTCCGGGTGCTGCTGAGCTGGTTCCCCAACCTCGACTGGAGCAACCCACTGCTCTCCAGCGTCAGCGCCATCACCGACCCCTACCTCAACGCCTTCCGCGGCCTGATTCCCCCGCTGGGCGGCATCGACCTGTCGGCGCTGGTCGCCTTCATCGCCCTGCAGCTGGCCCAGAGCCTGCTGGGGGCCTCGATCGCCACCCTCTCGGGCGGCCTGCCCTACTGAGCCGACAGGGCGTCGGAGGCGCCCAGGGCCTCCTCCAGGGGCAGGAGTTCATCGTCCACCCCGGCCCGGGTGCGCACCGGGGCGCTGAAGCCCCTCGCCTTGACGCTGCGGGTGCCGAGGGGGCCCGGCGTGCCGGCCGGAACGGCCAGGCGCAGGGCGAAGCTGGAGCGGCCGGGCGGCACATCGCCGATCGAACCCACCCGGGTGCGGTTCGGCAGCACCGGTTCGCCGCTGGCATCCAGGATCAGGCCGAACACATCGGTGTCCATGACGGGCTTGGTACCGGGGTTCAGCACCACCCCCCGCAGGGCCCAGCAACTGGCGCCACTGGGGCGAGCCAGCTCCGGCTGGGTGCCCAGGTCATCGGCGGGGCAGGGCTCGAGCACCACCTCCGACACCTTGAGGTCGGTGGCGGCCGCCAGGGCGGGGACACTGAGGAGCATCAACAGTCCCAGGAGCAGACCTGCCACCCGTCGGACCAGGGTGGTCCCGGCGATTCCTCTTTGCTTCACCGCCGATCGCCGCTGCCTCCGATCACGTTACGGTCCGCGCGGCTGGCCAGCTTGGCCAGATTGGCCCCGGCCACGTCGTCGAGATCCAGTCCCAGTTCCGTGGCCAGCTGGGCCACGTACCAGAGCACATCGCCCAGCTCCAGCCGCAGGTCGTCACGGACGTCGGGGCCGAAGTCGCCGCCCCGATCCCGCAGCACCTTCTTGACCTTGTCGGCCACCTCGCCGGCCTCACCGCACAATCCCAGCGTCGGGTCGAGGATGTTGGCGCCCACGTCCGGGTACCGCGCCGTCTCACGGGAGCGTTGCTGGTAGTCCTGAAAGTCCATTTCAAGCGCGCTCAGGGCAAGTCCGGATGGTAGTTTCCGCCCTTGTACACGGTCGTCCAATGGCCCCTCACGATCTCATGCGTCGCACAAAGATCGTGGCCACGATCGGTCCGGCCACCGAGTCGCCGGAGGTGCTGCGGCAGCTGATCGCCGCCGGTGCCACCACCTTCCGTCTCAACTTCTCCCACGGCGACCACAGCGACCACGCCGATCGGATCGCCACCATCCGCCAGGTGGCCCACGAACTGGGCGTGCACATCGGCATCCTCCAGGATCTGCAGGGTCCCAAGATCCGCCTGGGTCGCTTCCAGGCTGGTCCGATCACCCTGGCCAAGGGGGATCCCTTCGCGCTCACCTCCCGCGCCGTCAACTGCGACAACACGATCGCCACCGTCACCTACGACCGGCTGGCGGACGAGGTCACCAACGGCAGTCGCATCCTCCTCGACGACGGCCGGGTGGAAATGGTGGTGGTGGAGGTCGACGGCCCCGGACAGACCCTGAAGTGCCGGGTCACCGTGGGAGGGGTGCTCTCCAACAACAAGGGGGTCAACTTCCCCGACGTGCAGCTGTCGATCCGGGCCCTGACCCCCAAGGACCGCCGCGACCTGGCCTTCGGCCTGCAGCAGGGCGTCGACTGGGTGGCCCTCAGCTTCGTGCGCAATCCCTCCGACATGCTGGAGATCCGCGAGCTGATCCGCAGCCAGGGCCACTGCACCCCGGTGGTGGCCAAGATTGAGAAGTTCGAGGCCATCGACGCCATCGACGCCATCC